>CACIRZ010000015.1 GCA_902589185.1 uncultured SAR116 cluster alpha proteobacterium | reverse complement strand
TGATTACCTCGATAAGCTTAAAAATTCACCTTTCACTTATAAAAATCTTTCTAGAGTTTTATTGTTTTCTGGATTTATTACAAACATACTGTCTAGAGATCAAAAATTGCTTGAAGTTATTCAACCTGAATATGCAATCAGATTGAATGGTAACATATCTTATTATAGAAACTCATTTGAAAAATTTAATTTTAATAATTTAGATACTGAAACAATGTTAGACACATTGAGAAAGCAACACAGATTACTAAAATTTCAAATATTGTATGCTTTAATAAATCAAGAAATTGATATTAATAGAGCTTCAAATGAATTTTCCTATCTAGCTCAAGCTACTGTTGATTGTGTTTTACAAATAATTAATCATCTCACTTATAATAATTATAAGGTGAAGTGTGAGGATTTTTGCGTAATTGCTTATGGAAGGTTTGGAACTTTTAATATGACAGCTAATTCTGACCTAGACTTAGTTTTTATTTATGGTGATAAATTAAAAAAAGAAATTTACATAGATTTTTTTCGACGCTTAATAAATATATTATCTACTAAAACATCCGAAGGTATTTTATATGAAGTCGATACTAAATTAAGACCTTCTAGAAATCGTGGCCCCGTTGCTTGTACATATGAAAATTTTAAAACTTATCATGAAACTAAATCTTTTTCTTGGGAAAAAATAGCTCTTAAAAAAACACGTGTTATTACAGAAAATCAATTTAGTTTAAAAGTTCATCATCTTTTGAATAAATTAAACTCACTTTCCATACCCGATAAAGAAGTGGCTCAAGAAATTTTAAAAATGAGGGTAAATATTAATGATAATAAATTAGAAACTGAGAAACTAGATAAACAAGATTTACCAAAATGGTTTGAAACTAAATATGTAGCTGGTGGCCAAAGAGATATTGAATTTTTAAAATTTTTTTATGAAAATAAATCGTCACTTATTGATCAACACGAAAAAGATAAAAAACAACTTCTATTTAAAAGACTAGAAAATGTATTTTTTAAATTAGATCAAATAGTTAATATTTGTTTTATGGCAGAAAAACAAGATAGTTTACCAAGTGCTGCTGTAAATTTATTAATAAATGAATTGGATGAAAAAGATCTTGGCTCATTGAAAGCGTTAGTAAGTCAGGGAAAGACAGATATTTATAACACTCTAAACAAAATTTTAGAATCTGAAATAACTTAATAAAAATACTTAAATTGATAAAAACAAAAGAATAATAAAGTGATTAATATTTAATCATTTAATTTTTTTTGTCTTTTTTTGATTAATTATTGATCATTTATCAAAATCACAAACAACTTCCATCATACTAACTTTATAAGAAATCAAATTCGAGAGATCTTGCGATTAATTAACTTTAACGGAGAATTATTATGACTAATTTTATCAGGTTATTTGTATTAATACCTGCACTAATATTAAGTGTTGTGGGAGTAGCAAATGCAGCTCCAGACGCTGAAACAGCATACATTTTGAATTCCTTCTCTTTTCTAGTTCATGGCTTCTTGGTCATGTTAATGGCAGCAGGATTTTGTATGTTAGAAACAGGTTTAGTTAGAGCCAAAAATGCTGTTGTTCAATGTGCAAAAAATATTGGTTTGTACTCAATTGCAGGTTTGATGTTTGCACTCGTAGGCTATAACCTGATGTATATGGATGTATCTGGTTGGATAGGTTCGTTTGCAATTTGGAGCCCTTCTGACGGAGATACATTTGGTGGTGAAAATGATGCTACTTACTCATCTGGTTCAGATTGGTGGTTTCAAATGGTTTTCTGTGCAACTGCCGCCTCTATTGTAAGTGGTGCAGTAGCAGAAAGAGTTAAGTTAAAAGCTTTCTTTATTTTCGTAGTTTTATTATGCGGTTTTATTTACCCAATCCAAGGATCTTGGTCATGGGGCGGTGGTTACTTAAGTGAAGCTGGATTTTTAGACTTCGCTGGATCTTCTATCGTTCATGGTGTTGGTGGCTGGGCAGCGTTAACTGGCGCAATTATTCTTGGTGCAAGAAAAGGTAAATATTCAGGAGATGGAAGTGTTAATCCAATGCCTGGGTCAAACCTACCTTTAGCTACATTAGGTACTTTTATACTATGGTTTGGTTGGTTTGGTTTTAACGGTGGTTCCCAATTAGCAATGGGATCTGGAGCAGATGTAGCTGCTATATCAAACATTTATATCAACACAAATCTTGCCGCAGCTGGTGGTGTAGTAGTTGCACTTATATTAACAATGTTATTTTATAAGAAAACTGACTTAACAATGGCGTTAAACGGTGCTCTTGGAGGATTAGTCGCTATTACAGCTGAACCACTTGCTCCATCTCCAATGCTCGCAATTTTTATCGGTGCAGTTGGTGGTTTGATTGTTGTACTTACAATACCAATGTTAGATAAGTTTAAAATAGATGATGTTGTAGGTGCTATTCCTGTTCACCTATTTGCTGGAATTTGGGGAACAATTGCTGTTATTTTCTCAAACTCTGATGCAACTATTGGGGCACAACTCTATGGTATATTTGCAATAGGTGCTTTTACAATTATAGCTTCTGCTGTGGTTTGGTACATTATCAAATTTACCATCGGTATTAGAGTAACAGAAGAAGAGGAACTCGAAGGCGTTGATTTAGCTGAAATTGGTATGGAAGCTTATCCAGACTTTAAAAAATAAATTAAACTTAAAAATCATAAGAAGGGGAGCAACGCTCCCCTTTTTATATTCCAAGAGACCCATAACTCTGAGCTATTCTTCTAACTGCTACAATCATAGCAGCTGTTCTTAAATCAGGAATCTCACTATGTTTGTTCCAAACGTCACTAATGACTTTATATGTTTCCAACATAGTATCTTCTAAACCAGAACGAACCAAATCTATTTCTGATGATCCTTCAATAGACTTTGACTTAAAATCAGCAGGAAAAGTTTTTCCTGTCATGTTTTCAATACCTTGTATTAAGTTAGAAAACTGATTTTCTTGGGCTCTTTTTTGTAATCTTCCTAATCTTATTCTACTTAAATTCTTAATCCATTCAAAATAACTTACAGTAACTCCACCAGCATTTGCATATAGATCTGGTATAATTACAATACCTTTTTTTATAAGTATTTCGTCAGCACCTGCTGAAACGGGGCCATTGGCTGCTTCAACAATAAGTTTAGCTTTAATTCGATCAGCGTTTTTTTCATTTATAACTAGTTCCATTGCTGCAGGAATTAAAATATCTGCTTCTTCTTCCAAAATTTCTGGCCCAGACTCAACAAAACCTCTAAAACCTTTTATAGTACCTTTATCAATTATATGTTTTTTTAATGATGATATATCAATACCATTCTTGTCTATAACTGAACCATCACGTTCTATAACATGCGTGATTATTGCACCATCTTCGATGGATAAAAAATAAGCAGCATAATAGCCTACATTTCCAAGACCCTGGACGATTATTCTTTTTCCTTTTAATCCTGGGGTTAAACCAGTTTTTTGTACATCAATTTCATTTTGGAAAAATGCTTTAAGCGCTAGTTTAACACCTCTTCCAGTTGCTTCGGTTCTTCCAGAAATTCCTCCTTTATTTACGGGTTTTCCAGTAACACAAGCCCAAGCATTTAAGTCTGTTGGATTTAGTCGACGATATTCATCAGCCATCCATGCCATTTCACGTTCTCCGGTTCCAACATCTGGAGCTGGAACGTTTTGAGATGGATGTATTAAATCTCTTTTAGCTAATTCTTGAGTAAAACGTCTTGTAATTCTCTCTAATTCTTCTGGTTTCCACTCTTTTATATCAATTAAAAGTCCACCTTTTGATCCACCAAAGGGAACCTCTACTAAAGCACATTTATACGTCATTAACGCAGCTAAAGCTTCAACTTCTTCCTGATTCACGGCTAAATCATATCTTATGCCACCTTTAACTGGTTCAAAATGATCAGAGTGAACCGAACGATAACCAACAAATGTAAATACTGAGCCTCTTAATCTAACTCCAAATCGAACTACATATGTAGCATTTGCCATCATAATTTGATTTGATAAATCTTCTGAAAGTATTTCATTTCCATCAATTTTTTGAATATATTGAGCTGCTTTTTTAAAATTAATTTCAATAGAATTTAGAAATGCGTCACTAGCCATGATTCTTTCAATCCTTTTAGGATTGCCCCCTTATAGAATTTCATACTTTTAACAATTTTTAATAAATAACACTTACACAAAAAACAAAAAGAGGAAAGGAGTATATAATGTCTATTTAAAACTTGAAAAAATTTATATTTTATTCATCTTAGAAATTAAGAAAAAAATAAAACATTACTACAATTTAATAGGTCAAAAATGTTCTCAAATCTTAAAACTGCTTTTCAAAATATTACATCAAAAAATAAAAATGAAGATGAATATGAAGGAGAGGATATACAAGCAGTCATAATATTACTATTAGAAGCCTGTCAAATTGATGGAGATACTGGTAAAATTGAACTTGAATATATAAAGAAGTTATTAATTAATAAATTTAATTTTACTCCAGACCAAGCTGAAAAGAATTTAATTGAAGCTCTAGAAAAAAGTGACGAGAGAATAGAAATTTTTTCTCAAATAAAAATTATTTTAAATGAAATGAATCATGAAGAAAGAATTGATGTTATTGAAATGATGTGGGGAGTAATTCTTTCTGATGGTATAGTCGACGACTTTGAAGCTAATTTAATGAGAAGAATGAATGGATTACTTTATGTGTCTGGGGAAGAAAGTGCTTTAGCAAAACAAAGAGCTTTAAATCAAGCTTAATAAATTTAAAAGGTCTAAAATTTTATGTTTTTTCATTCAATGAATTTTTCAATCGGCGAAGATAATGAAGCTTTAAGAGAAACAGTTTTTAAATTTGCACAAAAAGAAATAGCTCCTCTTGCTGATAAAATAGATAAAGAAAACTCCTTTCCAAATCATCTATGGAAGAAACTTGGTGAATTAGGACTTCTAGGCATCACAGCTAATACAAAATATGGTGGTAGTGAAATGAGTTACTTGGCTCACTGTATATCTATGGAAGAAATAAGCAGAGCAAGTGCTTCAGTTGGCCTGTCTTATGGAGCCTTTTCTAATTTATGTGTTAACCAAATAAATAGGAATGGTAGCGAAGAACAAAAAGAAAAATATTTGCCAAGCTTATGTAAGGGTGAAAAAATTGGTGCCCTTGCAATGAGTGAAACAGGATCTGGTTCAGATGTCGTATCTATGACACTACATGCTGAGAAACAAGGAAATAATACTTATTTATTAAATGGCTCAAAAATGTGGATTACTAACGGACCTGATGCTGATACCTTGATTGTATATGCTAAAACTGACCCTAAGGGAGGATCCAAGGGTATCACTGCATTCATAATTGAAAAAACAATGACAGGATTTTCTACTGGCAAAAAAATAGATAAATTAGGAATGAGGGGATCAAATACGGCAGAGCTTATTTTTGAAAATTGTCCTGTTCCAGAAGAAAATATTTTAGGTGAAGAGGGAAAAGGAGCTTCTATTTTAATGAGTGGACTTGACTATGAGAGGGTTGTTCTTGCTGCAGGTCCTTTGGGTATAATGGCAGCCGCAATGGATACCGTAGTCCCTTATATTCATGAAAGAAAACAATTTGGAAAATCAATTGGTGAATTTCAAATCATGCAAGGTAAAATAGCCGATATGTATACAACCATGAATGCATGTAGGTCATATGTATACGAAGTAGCGAAAGCTTGTGACAGAGGCGAAACAACTAGGAAAGATGCTGCTGGTTGTATTTTATATGCAGCAGAAAAAGCAACTCAATTAACTCTAGAAGCAATACAAGCATTAGGTGGTAATGGATATACTAATGATTTTCCTGTAGCCAGACTTCTTAGAGATGCAAAGTTATATGAAATTGGAGCGGGAACTTCTGAAATAAGAAGAATGTTGATTGGTAGAGAGCTGTTTTTGGAAACATCATAATGACGGTATTAAAATCAAAAGTTAACTCTAAAGATATAAAGTTTTTAAAAAACCAAAAACAACTTTCTGTTGATTATAAACTTACACATAAAGCAGTTGAGATTGCCATGAATGGTGGTGGGAAAGAATTGAATGAACGTCATCAAAAACGTGGCAAAATGCTACCAAGGCATAGAGTATCTAAGCTTTTAGACCCTGGAAGTGCTTTTTTAGAGGTAGGATTAACAGCTGGCTATAACATGTATAATAATGAGTGTCCTTCAGCTGGAATAATTACAGGAATTGGAAAAGTTCATAACCGTGACGTTATGGTGATTTGTAATGATTCAACTGTTAAAGGAGGTACATATTATCCAATAACAGTAAAAAAACATTTACGAGCACAAGAAATTGCTCTTGAAAACAATTTGCCCTGTATTTATTTGGTAGATTCTGGTGGAGCAAATCTACCAAATCAAGATGAAGTTTTCGCAGACAAAGAACATTTTGGTAGAATTTTTTTCAATCAAGCAAATATGTCATCTAAAAAGATACCTCAAATAGCTGTTGTTTTAGGAAGTTGTACTGCAGGAGGTGCATATGTGCCAGCGATGTCAGATGAAACTATAATTGTTAAAAATCAAGGTACAATTTTTTTAGCTGGACCACCTTTAGTAAAAGCTGCAACTGGAGAAATCACAGACTCTGAAAGTCTTGGTGGAGGAGAAGTCCACACAAAGATATCCGGAGTTGCTGACTATCTTGCTGAAAATGACGAGCATGCCCTAACTTTAGCTAGACAGTGTATTAAAAATTTAAATGTAAATAATAAAACCTCTAGCAATATTTCATCTTTTGAAGAACCTTTATATGACCAAAACGAACTAACTGGTATAGTTCCAGCGGATCCAAAAGAAACATTTGACGTAAGAGAAATTATTATGAGGATAGTGGATGGATCTGAGTTTGACGAATTTAAGAAAAACTTTGGTACGACTTTAGTTACTGGATTTGCAAAATTAAAAGGTGATTTATGTGGAATTGTTGCAAATAACGGAGTTCTATTTTCAGATAGCTCATTGAAAGGCACTCACTTTATAGAACTATGCAGTCAAAGAAAAATACCTTTAATTTTTTTACAAAATATAACTGGTTTTATGGTAGGCGAAAAAGCTGAACATGGCGGAATAGCAAAAAATGGTGCCAAACTTGTAAACGCCGTAGCAACAACAAAAGTACCAAAAATAACATTGTTAATTGGTGGTAGTTTTGGCGCTGGTAACTATGGAATGTGTGGAAGAGCCTTTGCTCCGAGATTTCTATGGACTTGGCCTTGCTCGAGAATTTCGGTAATGGGAGGTGAACAAGCAGCAAGTGTTTTAGCTTCTCTAAAAAAAAGAAACACTCTTAACAAAAAAGCTAAATGGAACAAAAGTATCGAGAGTGCATTTAAAAAACCTATTCTAAAACAATTTCAAAATCAATCTCATCCTCTATATGCCTCTGCTAGATTATGGGATGATGGAATAATAGATCCAAAAAAATCAAGAGATATATTATCTGCTAGTCTTAAAATTTCGCTAAACAAAGAAATTGAAGATACTAAATTTGGTATTTTTAGGATGTAAATAATACAATTATGATTAAAAAAAAGATAAAAAAATTATTAATTGCAAACCGTGGTGAAATTGCATGTAAAATAATTAAATGTGCAAAAAATCTTGATATACCAACAGTTGCTATATATTCAAATGAAGATGCTGATAGTTTACATATCCAACTTGCTGACGAAGCTGTAAACATTCCTGGCTCTTCAGTCTCAGAAACATACATGAATGGGCCTGCGATAATTAGTATATGTAAAAAATATGAAGCCAATGCAATTCACCCAGGATATGGATTATTATCTGAAAATGCAAAATTTGTTAAAAGTGTTGAAAAAAATAAGATAATTTTTATAGGCCCTAAAAGCACAATTATTAAAAACATGGGAGAAAAAGATAAAGCAAAGCTTATAATGGAGGAAGCAGGTGTTCCAGTTATTCCTGGGTATCATGGTGACAATCAAGATAAGGAATTCCTCAGGAAAAAAGCCGATGAAATTGGTTACCCAGTTCTTATAAAAGCAAGATCTGGCGGGGGCGGAAGAGGAATGAGAGTTGTACAAAATAAAGAAAATTTTTTTTCTGCTTTAGAAGAGGCCTCAAGTGAAGCTTCAACAAATTTTAATGATAAAAATATTTTAATTGAAAAATATATAACTAAAGCTCGTCATATTGAAGTGCAAATTTTTTCTGATCAGCACGGAAATGTAGTACATTTTTTTGATAGAGATTGTACATTACAAAGAAGGCAACAAAAAATTATTGAAGAAGCACCTTCACCAAAACTTAACAAGGATACTCGTAAGTTTTTAGGTGACTTAGCTGTAAACGCTTTGAAGTCAATAGACTATCAAGGAGCTGGAACAATAGAATTTATTGCAGATATTGCCAATGGCATTAATAAAAATAAAATTTACTTCATGGAAATGAATACGAGAATTCAAGTTGAACATCCAGTTACAGAGAAAATTACATCAACTAATCTTATTGAATGGCAGTTACATATAGCTAATGGCCTAAAACTTCCTAAATCACAAAATGAAATATATTTAAATGGCTGGTCTGTAGAAGCAAGACTATATGCTGAAGACATAAATAGAAACTTTCTTCCACAAAGTGGTTGTCTACATCATTTAAAATTTCCAAAAAATTCTGATCATCCCTATTGCATTATAGATACGGGTAATAAAAAAGGGGATTTTATAAGTCCTTATTATGATCCAATGATTGCAAAAATAATTTCACATGGCAAAAACAGAAAGGAGGCAATCAATCATCTTAGAAATTGTTTATTTGATATCGAAGTTGCGGGTATAACTACTAATTTAAATTTATTAAAAAAATTATTAAAAAATAATTACTTTAGGGAAGGAGATATTTACACAAAGTTTGTAGAAAACAACATTGAACAATTTATGGATCAAGATGTTGAACCTCAACTTAAAGCTTTAGCATCATTAATAATTTTTAATAATCTGACACCTTCACAACAAAATTATTGGTATAATTGGAAACCAACTACTTATCCAATAAATATAACTATAGGTCAGAAAGTAACATCTTTTTTCATTACTAAAACTAGTAATAAAAATTTTGAAGTTGCATTTAATAATAAATATTTTTATTTCTCTTCTGTTTCGTTTCATGATTCAACTTTAAAAGCGAAGACAAAAAACAAAAACTTTGAGGTAAAATTTAGTGTTTTTAAAGATAAAACAACAGGTAATAAAAATTTTACTATTTTTAGTGATGAAAATACATTTGATGCTGTCTTAAAAAATTCTTTAACTCAAGATTCAGTTGAACAGAGTAAATTCGAAGATAGTATTTTTGCCCCTATGCATGGAATAATAAAAATTAATAATTTAAAAATAAAAAACAGTGTTAAAAAAGGCGATTTATTATTAAAATTAGAAGCTATGAAAATGGAATATTCATTAATTGCCCCACGAGACGGAATCATTAAAGAGATATTTTGTAAAAACGGTGAACAGGTCACTGAAAATTCTAAACTCTTAAATTTAGAAAAAATAAAATAATAGGTACTTATTTGAGAAATTTAGTAAATATTTTTGAAATGAGTCCAAGAGACGGGCTTCAAAATGAGAAAAAATTTATTTCAACTGATGAAAAAGTTTTTTTAATTGACCAACTATCTCTATGTGGTTTTAACAAGATAGAGACATCTAGTTTTGTGAGTCACAAATGGGTTCCTCAACTGGCTGATGCAGTAGAAGTTTTTAGTAGAATTAATAGAAATAAAAACACTAAATACACTGCATTAACACCCAATTTAAGAGGGTTTAATGACGCATTAAATGCTAATGTCGATGAAGTGGCAATTTTTACTGCAGCATCTGAGACATTTTGCAAAAAAAACACTAACTGCGACATTGAAACAAGTCTTAAACGATTTATTCCAATAACTGAAAAAGCTTCGAAATTAAATATACCTGTAAGAGGTTACATTAGTTGTGCAACTCACTGCCCTTATGAGAATTTTGTCAATCCTAAAATAGTAGGTCAAATTGCAAAAGATTTGTTTGAAATGGGGTGCTACGAAATTTCACTTGGTGATACGACCGGCAAAGGAACACCAGAGCAAACACTAGAGGTAGTAAAAGAATGCTTAAAATATTTGTCAGCCGATAAATTAGCGGGCCATTTTCATGATACTTATCAAAACGCGCTTGATAACATCAATGTCTGCTTAGAAAATGGTATGAAGACGTTTGACTCATCCGTAGGGGGATTAGGTGGCTGTCCATATTCACCAGGAGCAAAAGGAAATGTAGCAACCGAAAAAGTTAACAAATTATTATTATCTAAAGGTTACGAAACGAATCTTGATAGAGATAAATTAAAAGAATGTAGTATCATTGCTCAGAAATTAATCTTAAACTGAAGCCATGACTGAAATTAAAAAAAATTCGATAATATTACAGAATAAGGGGGGAGTATCTCACATTATTTTAAATCAACCTGATAAACATAATGCTTTATCACCAACGATGATTGAAGAATTAAGTGATGCTTTTGACAATCTATCAAAAGATGAAAATGCTCGAGTGTTAATTTTATCAGCCAATGGAAAATCTTTTTGTGCTGGAGGAGATTTAGATTGGATGAAAAAACAAATTTTTTCTAATAGATCAACTAGAATTAAAGAAGCTAAAAAATTAGCAATGCTTCTTTTTAAAATGTATAATTTTCCAAAACCTTTAATTGCAAAAGTTGAAGGAAATGCTTTTGGGGGCGGCATTGGAATTATATCTGTATGTGATATAGCAGTATCTTTAGATAATATAAAATTAGCACTTACAGAAGCAAAGCTTGGTTTAATTCCAGCAACAATCAGTCCATATGTGGTTTTGAAAGTTGGATCGAGCAATGCCATAGACATGTTTACCAGTGCCCGCACATTTTCTCCTCAAGAAGGACAGAAAATTGGTTTGATAAAATCGTTTACTACGAGTGATAAAATAGATGACACTGTAACAAACGAAATTTTACCCTTTTTAAAAAATGCGCCTGCTGCGTTATCTGCTTCAAAAAAACTAGTAAGAAATTTATCTGCAAAAATAGATGAAAATACAATTCGATTTACAGTTGAAGCTCTCGCAGATGTATGGGAAAATCCTGAGGCAATAGAAGGAATTAATGCTTTTTTTGAGAAGAGAAAACCAAATTGGTTAATGGAGAAGTAAATGGCAACGATTACAAAACAAGGCCAAAAGGGTAATTTAACTAAATTAGATCTAGATTATAAAGGTACCAAAGATGGAGAAGATCAAGTAAAGAACTACTTAGAAATTGTTCAACAAAAATTAGGCTTTATTCCAAATGTTCTTGCAGCTTTTGCAAAATTTCCAAAACAATTTGAAGGTTTTACTAAATTATATAATGCTTTGATGTTAGGTGAGTCTGGTTTAACAAAATTGGAAAGAGAAATGATTGCCGTTACGGTTTCTTCAGAAAATCATTGCTTTTATTGTTTAGTAGCTCATGGATCTGCAGTAAGAGAATTATCAAATGACCCTCAATTGGGAGAACGAATAGCTGCAAACTTCAGGTCTGCAGAATTGCCAAAAAAACAAGAGGAATTACTTAGCTTTACAAAAAAATTAACAAAAGACCCATCTGAAATTAATGAAAATGATAGAAAAAGATTAAGGGATGTTGGATATTCAGATAGAGATATTTGGGACATTAGTGCAATTGTTGGTTTGTTTAACATGACCAATAGACTAGCTTCAGCAACCGAAATGGAACCAAATAATAATTATCACAATTTAGCAAGATAAGTTTATGGAATTTAATCTAAATCAAACTCAGTTATCTATTATTGATTCCGTGAATAATATTATGAAAAACTACAATGATGAATATTGGCTTAAATGCGATAAAGAAAGTCAATTCCCCCAAAAGTTTTACGAAGAGGTAGCAAATGGAGGTTGGTTAGGCATTTGTATGCCTAAAGAGTTTGGAGGAAGTGATTTAGGCGTGAGTGAGGCATCAATTTTTATGCAAAAAATTTCAGAAACAGGTGGCGGCATGGCTGCCGCATCTTCAATACATATTAATATTTTTGGACCACACCCAATTGTAGTATATGGAACTAAAGAACAAAAGGATAAGTGGTTACCACCGTTGATTTTAGGAAAAGAAAAAACTTGCTTTGGGGTTACTGAACCCGATTCAGGCTTAGATACGGGCAGATTAAAAACATTTGCAAAAAAAATAAATAATGGATATCTAGTTAATGGTCAGAAAATTTGGACATCTACTGCTAAAATAGCTGACAAAATACTTTTATTAGCCCGAACAAGTCCCATTGAAGACTGTAAAAAAAATACAGACGGTTTAACTTTGTTTTATACAAATTTAGATAGGGGAAAAATAGAAGTAAGAGAAATCTCCAAAATGGGCAGAGCAGCAGTTGATAGCAACCAAATATTTATAGATAATCTTGAAGTACCTGAATTTGATAGGATTGGTGAAGAAGGTAAGGGATTTAAATATATTCTAGACAGCCTTAACCCTGAGCGAATTCTTATTGCCGCAGAAGCTCTAGGAATAGGTAAAAATGCATTGTCAAGGGCAGTTAAGTACGCAAATGACAGAGTAGTTTTTAATAGACCTATTGGAAAAAATCAAAGTATTCAACATCCATTAGCAGAAAATTGGATTGAATTAGAAGCTGCAGAACTACTAATTGCAAAAGCAGCTTATCAATACGATAAAGGTGAAAACGCAGGAGGAATGGCTAACGCAGCTAAATATTTTGCAGCTGAAGCTGGTTTTAAAGCAGCCACGCAAGCAGTCGTAACTTTGGGTGGGATGGGATATGCTAAAGAATATCATGTTGAGAGGTTATTGAGAGAATCTTTGATCCCCAAATTGGCTCCTGTTAGCGCTCAAATGATCTTAAATTATATCTCTGAACGTGTTCTTGGACTACCAAAATCTTATTAGTTTTAAGAAAGTAATATAATGATAGAAAAAAATAAAAATAACCATGCATTAAATGGGATTAAGATTTTAGACCTTACAAGAGTTCTTGGAGGACCTTACGCTACGCAAATACTTGGAGATCACGGAGCTGATGTGATTAAGATAGAGTCAAAGATTGGTGATGAAGTTAGAGCTTGGGGACCACCTTTTATAAACGATATGGCTTCATATTTTATAAACGTTAATAGAAATAAGAAATCTATAGCAATCGATCTTACCAAACAAGAAGGTAAGGAAATAATTTTAGAACTTCTAAATAACTCAGATATAGTTATTGAAAACTTCAAAACTGGTACAATGGAAAAATGGGGTTTGGGTTATGAAGAAGTTTTAAGAGAAAAATTTCCTAAATTAATTCACTGTAGAATTTCAGGATTTGGAGCTAAAGGTCCACTTGGTGGCGCACCAGGCTATGATGCAATAGTTCAAGCTATGACTGGTATGATGTCAGTAAATGGTCATGCTGACGGAGGCGATGTAAGAATTGGCGCTCCTGTAGTAGATATGGGAACTGGACTTTATTCAACAATAGGAATTTTAATGGCACTGCAAGAAAGAGAAAAATCTGGCTTAGGTCAGTTTTTGGATATGTCTCTTTATGATTCAGCACTTGCATTAATGCACCCACATACTGGCAATTATTTTTTATCAAACAAACCAGGTAAAGCTACTGGAAATGCACACCCAAATATTTCCCCGTATGATAAATTCAAAACAGCAACTAATGAGATTTTTATGGGAATTGGGAACGATGCTGGTTTTATAAGACTCTGTAAAGCTTTAGATTTAGATCATCTTGCAAAAGATAAAAGATTTTTAACTAATGGTGATAGAGTAAAAAACAGAATAGAACTAACCAAATATTTAGAAGATGCTCTTAGTAAAGTAGATGGAGTTGAATTTTCAGAAAAACTATTGTCAGCAGGCGTTCCTGCAGGACCCGTAAGGAATATTGAGGAAGCTTTAAATCATCCTCAAACAAAAGAAAGAGAAATGACTATCTCAAAAGAGGATTACAAAGGTGTTTCTTCACCAATTAAGTTTAGTAGATCTAAAGCAGTAGGCGTTAGACATAAACCACCTGTTATAGGAGAACATACAAGAGAAGTCTTAAGAGAAAATGGTTATTCAGAAGATAGAATTAATAGACTTTTTGAAAATGAAATTATTTTTGAAAACAAGTCTTAATTCAAATATATAGCTTATCGAAATAGTGTTTTCTTAACTTATATACATGATTTGTAAGGTTGTGATTATTTTCTTTGTTTTCAGTAAAATATAAAAAAGCGTCTATTGCTTGAAAAATAAAAAGATCAATGCCTGAGATAATTTTTGCTCCAACTTGTTCACCTTTCTTAATGAAATTGGTTTTAGCTGGAGTGTACACTACATCAAAAATCCACTGTTTCTTATTTGGCATTAGATTACCTAATGGACATCCTGGAAAATCATAATGACCAACTGGTGTGCAGTTAATTATACCATCAAAACTAGATAAATATTTTTCTAGTTGATCAAGTTTTGTTACTACACAATTTATATTTAAAATGCTTAAATCTTTAGATAAGCTTTTCGCTTTAATTTCATCTTTATCAATTAAAAAAATCTTTTCTACCCCTAGAAAAGCTAAAGCAAAAGTGACTGCCCTACTTACTCCACCAGCACCTAACACTAGAATTGTTCCTGGAGTATTTTTACCAAAATGAAAATTATAAGTTTTCAAAAAACCTGTATAATCAGTATTCTGAGCTGTAATTTTTTTTCTGAATATAAGTGTATTTGCTGATCCGACATTTCTTGAGTTCTCAGATATAATATCTACATGATTGATTACTTTTTCTTTAAAAGGAAACGTAATGTTCACCCCTTTGAACCCTGCAACTCTTAATTCTTCTAACAAAACTGCAAAATAATTTTCTTCTTTATCTTTTAAATCAAACAATAAATATTTTAAGGATATTTGAAATATTTTTGCAAGACGGATATGAATATCGGGAGCATTTGAGGATGAAATATTGTTACCTATTAATCCAATTTTCATAATCTAAAGGGTCTTTCGGATAAGACGTATAACAACTGTTCCAAACCATCTCTCTATCTGAACTCTAACTGGCACATAATCTTTATTCTGATTTTTACCAAAAAATACTTTGATATCAGAAATCTTATCTTCACTTGGTTTCCATTTTGTTTTAAGTCTATGACCACCTATTGGGAAAACTCTCAATCCACATATCAGCACATTTCCTTTATATGATTTAGGTCTGTCATTATCAATTGTGCTATTTCCAATCGTTTTAATTTCCAAATCATATCGCCTTCTACCATCAAAAACTTTGAAGTTTTGGTCACAAGTATTTTCATCATTAATTTTTTCAATAACTCTCATAAAGGCTGTTATTGGATCAATTACATTAACCAAACTTGACTTTTGAACTTCATGGTATTTTTTAGGATCTATAGTAGGAACATTTATATAACTTACAGTTTTATGTTCATTGACCCATGTAACATCCGTAGTCCGTTTTTTCTTATTAAACACTCCACCAGCTGAAAATTTATTTGGTAACCAAGTACCTTCATTTTTTGTTGATGATGATTTTAGTACGCCATTGTACTCATATAATACGTCTAAAATACCGGCAGTTTGTGACTTAATATCAATATTTAAATTTTGAGACGTCGATCTAAACAAAACTTCTGCTTTACCTACAATTAAATTTCCAAACTGAACCTCATAATAATAATTTTCTTGTTTGGAACTTGCTGAAAAATTAAGTAAGGAAAAGATTATAAAAAAAATTAAAACATTTGAAAATTTATTCATTATCAAATTATTTTCATCTAACTGTTAACTGTTCTTTTTTAATTGCAAGTACAGAAGAAACTGTTGAAACACAAAAGGGCACACAAAAAGTAATTAAGATTTTAGTCCAATTTGTTACTGTCATCGTTCCTAAAAAAATATGATCCCCATGATTAATTATTGCTAAAATGATTCCTACTATCAAAGCCATTTTAAAAGCTCTAAGAAAAACATCTTTTCTAAATGCTATATGAAACATCAATTCCCCACCAAAAATTTATATTATTTGCAAAAAACAACATAATATACAAAACTTCAAATTGTAATAAATTTAAAATGTTTTTTAGTCTGGAGAAACAATGTTAATAAAAATTTTTGTAAGAACCTTCTCATCTACTGAAGATTGTGAATTATTCGAATCAATACTAGAAACTAGATGGCCTAATTTACTTCAACAAGTAAAAGGGGTTAGATTTAGAGCTATGAAAAATCCACAAACACCCAATGTAAGTGTGGTCTTATGGGAGTTTCCTGATGCTGAATCAATGAAAAAAATTGATAAGTTAATTGACGAAAATATAGCTAAATATGTCAAAACTTTATCACCTAAAACGATCCACTTTGTAGGTGGAGTTACTCAAGATTTTGGCGAAACAACTTTTTAGAAAACAATATGAAACGTAGTAATATTTTTCCAAGACATTCAAATTATGATCTACCCACAGCTATTAAAGGTGAAGGATGTTATATTATAGACGATAATGGGAAAAAATATATTGATGGGTCAGGTGGTGCCGCTGTGTCTTGCTTAGGTCATTCTGACGATACCGTAAAAGAAGCAATTATTAATCAAACAGAAAAATTAGCTTATGCTCATACATCTTTTTTTACTAACGAACCTGCTGAAAAACTAGCAAATTTATTAGCTAAAATTTCTCCATCTGGACTGGATAAAGTATACCTTGTTTCAAGTGGTTCTGAAGCGGTAGAGGCCTCAATAAAACTTGCAAAACAATATTTTATTGAAATAGGAAAACCAAAAAAACATAAGGTTATATCTAGACAACAAAGTTATCATGGAAACACTCTTGGAGCTTTAGCATCTGGGGGTAATATTTGGAGAAGAAATTTTTTTGAAGATTTACTAATTGAAACCAGCTTAATTTCACCTTGTTACATATATAGAAATAAAAGATCAGACGAAACAGAATGGGATTATGGACAAAGAGTTGCAAAAGAATTAGAAGATGAAATTTTAAATTTTGGCCCAGATAATGTTATGGCTTTTATTGCAGAGACAGTTGTTGGAGCAACTGCAGGTGCTCTTACAGCTGTGCCAGGATATTTCAAGCTTATAAGAGAAATTTGTAATAAATACGATGTTTTATTAATTTTAGATGAAGTTATGTGTGGTATGGGAAGAACGGGATCTTTATTTGCTTGCGATGATGAACCAGTTATTCCTGATATTATTACTATCGCTAAAGGTTTGGGAGCAGGATATCAACCAATTGGAGCTATGATATGTCAAAATTATATATATGAAGCAATAGAAAGTGGATCTGGATTTTTTCAACATGGACACACATATCTTGGTCATCCTGTAGCGTGTGCAGCTTCATATGCAGTTTTAAGTAAATTAGTAAATGATAATTATCCGTCTAAAGTAAGAGAAAAAGGTAACATACTTCAAGAAAGCTTAACAAAATCATTGGGCCAAAATCAATATATTGGAGATATTAGAGGCAGAGGTTTATTCAGAGCTATAGAGCTTGTAGCTGACAGATCAACTAAGGAGCCTTTTCATAAAAATTTAAATGTAGCAGGAAAAATTAAGAAAAAGGCTTTAGACGAAGGGTTAATTTGTTATCCAATGCAGGGAACAATAGATGGAGAAAATGGTGATCATATTCTTGTTGCACCTCCATTTATAATAAATCAAGCTGAAATTAATGAAATTTCTGAAAAACTAAAATCCACTATTGATTGTGTTTGCAAATTTTGATTTGATAATTTTATGTATTTAAGAATAATCACGGTTAAATGTCCCAATCAAACAGCAAAAAAAGCTCTCAAACTGCTTAACAAACAAGTAGCAAATGAACAAATGAAAGTTGGTCTTGTAAAACAAACAACTGTTGATATTTCTGATACAAATTTTCTTGCTGTGAAATATTGGATCTCAAAGTCTCACTTTGAAAAAGGGAGAAAAAATTGGATAAAAGTAAGTCAAGAATTTAACGAAATGGGGGCGATTGTTTCTGGTGTTGGGGGTGAAGCTGATATTAACATGTTAGATGATTTCAAGAATCACATGTAACTAAACACCTAAATGTTTCTGAGCAATCTCACTTGTTAAGTCGTTTGAAAAACCATCCCACACTGTTTTTCCTTTTTCTAAAATAAAAAATTTATCAGCTAAATCTTGGAGTCGTTTAAGTGATTTATCAATTATTAAAATGGAAACACCTTTACTTTTTAAAATTGTTATAACTTTCCATATTTCTGACCTTATAGTTGGAGACAAGCCTTCAGTGGCTTCATCTAAAATAAGTAAATTTGGGTTTGTCATTAAAGCCCTTCCAATTACAAGCATTTGTTGTTCGCCACCTGACAAAGTAGACGCGCTTTGATGTTTTCTTTCTGCTAATTTTGGAAATAAACTAAAAACCATCTCTAAGGTCCACTCTCCTTCGACTACAGTTGCTATAAGATTCTCTAAAACAGTTAAATTTGTAAATGCCCTTCTACCCTCTGGTACAAGACCAATTCCCAACTGAGCAATTTTATAACTTGGCTGATTAATAATTGAAATATTTTTAAATTTTATCACACCTTCATAACTGCTTATTAAACCACAAATTGACCTAATTGTAGTTGATTTGCCCATACCATTTCTACCAACAAGCGCAACAACTTCACCCTGGCTTATTTCTAGATTTACGTCAAAAAGAGCTTGACTTAATCCATACCAGGACTTTAACCCATTTATTTCTAGCAGTTTTTCCATTAGATCTCATAGCCTAAATAAACATCTCTAACTAATTCATTTCGTCTTATTTCATCTACTGTACCTGTAGCTACTATCTTTCCGTAGTTAATTACTGAAACTCTATCAGCTAATGCAAAAACAGCGTCCATATCATGTTCAATTAATAAAATTGGAGAGTTAGATTTTATTTTTTTGAATAAATTTATCATCATGTTTGTACCACTTTCATCCAAACCAGCCATTGGCTCGTCAAACAAAAAAACTTTTGGATCCATAGCTAAAGCTAGACCAACTTCGAGTTTTCTTCTATCACCGTGGCTTAAGTCAGATGCTGAAATATCACTTTTTTCTAATAGTTCAATTTCCTTGAGAATTTTTTTTGCATTTGAATACAATTCTTTATTATTTCTTACACTTTTGAACAATTGAAATGTTTTACTTGATTTATCTAATAGGGATAAAACTATATTATCTATTGCGCTAAATTGAGGAATGATAGAAGAAACCTGGAATGTTCTTGATATTCCAATTTTAGCTCTTTCAACATCAGTTAAATCAGTTATGTCTTCTTGATCCAAGATAATCGAACCTATATCATGTTTTACGCTTCCAACTATTTGCTTAATTAATGTTGATTTTCCTGCTCCATTAGGTCCAATTAAAGCATGTATTTCGTCAAAATGAAGGTCTATTGTAATCTCATCGGTAACTTTAAACGCGCCATATGATTTTGATAAGTTTTTAATATTTAAAATTTTATTTTTCATATTTTAATTTCTTTTCAAATAAACTTAAAATACCTGTGCGTACATATAATATTTCTAAAATAAGTATTAATCCCAACCAAAACTGCCAATTTTCTGTATAACCTCCTAAAGTTTGTTCTAAAACAATAAAGAAAGCCGCACCCACAAGAGGCCCATAAAGCCTTGCAATTCCACCAAGAATTACAAAAACCATTATTTCTCCAGACATCTGCCAATTAAGAACTGAAGGACTTATGAACCTGTTTAGGTCAGTATATAAGGACCCCGCTAATCCAGTAATTGTTCCTGAAATAACAAAAACTAGTAACTTAACTTTGAAAGTTTCAATGCCAACAGATTTTACTCTCTCTTCATTTTGTTTAATAGCTTGAAATGCCATACCAAAAGAAGAATTTATTAGTTTAGCTGAAATAAAAATTACTATTAACAGCCAACAAAGACATATAAAGTAAAAAGTCAATGGATCCATAGTGTTAATCATTGGCAACGAATTTCTCATATATATAGATAACCCATCTTCACCTCCATAGTTGGGCCAGCTAATTGCAAAAAAGTATAACATTTGCGCAAATGCAAGGGTTATCATTATAAAGTAAACACCTGTAGTTCTCAGTGATAATAAGCCAATAATTAGAGCTAAAAACGCACTTGATAATATTACTATTGGCCAAATTACCAACATTTCAGAACTGCCAGAAGTGACAAAAGGCCAACTGAATATTAGTTCTGAGTTCAAATCATGAAAAGATAGTATTCCTGTAACATAACCACCTAATCCAAAAAAAGCTGCATGACCAAAAGAAATTAAGCCGCAATAACCGAGTGCTAAATTTAGTCCAATACCTGCAATACCAAGAATAACTACTTTTGTAGTTAAAGTAATGTAATAAGGCTCTTCAAAAATAAATCCTAAAACCGGAATTAAAAAAAGAAAAACCAAAATCCATTTATTAAAAATTTTTTCAACAATCATTTTAAGTTTTTCCAAATAATCCAGATGGCTTAATTATAAGTATTAAAGCCATCAGTATATAAATTAGCATTGAACCAATTGAAGAACCAACTGAGGTAGCGCTTGCTGGTTCCATAAAAATTTTTAAAAGCTCTGGTAAAAAAATTCTGCCAATTGTGTCTGTTACCCCTACTAAAATAGAACCAATTAATGCACCTTTTATTGAGCCAATTCCTCCAATTACTATAACTACAAATGCTAAAATTAAAATAGGTTCACCCATTCCAACTTCAACTGATTGAATGGCTCCTATCATCGCTCCAGCTAAACCAGCTAACGAAGCTCCCAATGCAAATACTATGGTATAAAGTTTTGATATATCAACACCTAGTGCTGAAATCATCTGGCGATCATTTTGACCTGCTCTTATTCGAACACCTAAACGTGTCTTTGTTATGAGGATATAAAGCCCAGTGGCTATCAAAAGACCCATAAATATTATGAATAATCGATATTTAGAGTAAATAATATCATCTAAAATTGGTAAAGTACCATTAAGATTTTCTGGAATATCTAAATATAAAGGAAAAGCTCCAAAACACCATCTAACACCTTCAGATAACAATAAAATTAATGCAAATGTAGCTAAAACTTGATCTAAGTGATCTCTTCTATATAAACGTCTAATAATTAAAATTTCTATTAACACTCCTGCAATCGCAGCACCTGACAAGCTTGCTAATAATGCAAGCCAGAAAGAACCTGTTAAGCCTGCTATCAAAGCAGCACTAAAAGCTCCAATCATATAAAAAGATCCATGAGCTAAATTAATTAGACCCATAACTCCAAAAATAAGAGTTAGACCAGCTGACATAAGAAACAACATAGTTCCAAATTGTATGCCGTTTAATAATTGTTCAAAAAATAGTATAGATGTCATTTATAAATAATTAAGGAATAGGTGATTTCTATTAGAAATCACCTATTAAATTTTTACATCTTACATTCAGAAACATATGCGTTCGAATGATCCTTTAATCCAACTGACACAATCTTATTAGTAAGGATTTCACCTTCCTTAATTACTTCACGAACATAAATATCCTGAATAGGATGATGATTTTTATCAAAACTAAATTTACCTCTTGTTGATGAAAAATCAGCTTTTCTAAGGGCATCTCTAAATTTATCTTTATCTTTAACTTTAGCTTTTGACATTGCTGAAATTAAAAGTTTACCTGTATCATAACCTTGAGAAGCATATAAAGAAGGTAGCCTTCCATATTCAGATTGAAAATCTTTCACAAACTTTTTGTTTGCGTTATTGTCAATATCTTTTGACCACTGAGACGTGTTTTTAACACCAAGTGCCGCATCACCTACAGCTTTAAGAATACCTTGGTCAAATGAAAAAGCTGGACCAACGACTGGCAGTTTAATTCCAGATTGTGAAAATTGCTTCATAAAGCCAATACCCATACCGCCTGGGAGAAAAAAGAATACACTATCAGCACCTGATGCTCTTATTTGTGCTATTTCGGCTGCATAATCTTTTTGACCTAGTTTTGTATAAATTTCACCAGCTAAGCTTCCTTTAAAATATCTTTTATAACCAGTTAATGCATCCTTACCAGCTGGATAGTTTGGAGCTAGTATAAATGAATTTTTAAATCCAGCAGAGTTAGCATAACCTCCTGCTGCTTCATGTAAATTATCATTTTGCCAAGCAACATTAAAATAATTTTTATGACATCCTTTACCTGCTAATTTTGATGGACCAGCATTTGGTGACAAATAAAATTTACCTTGATTTACAGTAGCCGGCACAACAGCCATTGCTAAGTTTGACCAGATTATTCCAGTTAACACATCGACTTTATCGGATTGTATCATTTTATCAGCCAACTGAACTGCAATGTCAGGTTTACGCTGATCATCTTTTGTGATTACAGAAATATTTTTATTTCCTTTCACAGCTAGCATAAAGCCATCTCTGACATCAATTCCTAAACCAGATCCACCACCTGATAATGTGGTTATCATACCAACTTTTACCTTGTGACCATCTGCAAATGACGACGCAGACCCCATTATCAATAGAGTCGCTAATGTTGTTGTTAACTTTTTCATATTTAATCCCCTAATAAACCTTTGAATAAGAATCAGGAGTATATAACAATTTATGCAAAGACAAAGTATAAAAATATTTATCAGTAAGTTTAAAAATCTATTTCAATACCATTAATAGTGAAAGTTTTTCCATTAAACCCTTGATCCATTTTTTCAATATCTGTCATATTTTCACTATCAACTCTTTTGTATGGATTTTTTTTCATCTGTTCTAATCGAGATTCTTTTTTCTCAGAAAAGCTGTTTTGTTTAGATTTTAAATTTTTTATCCATTTAATCATTTATTTCAAATAACCTTCTGACTAGCCATTTGACAATGTGAAAGCTTTTTAAACCTGTAATTTGCAAACAATTTATATGTTATTTTAGTAATTGAGTATATAATAGGTGTTCTAACAAAAATAGATAAAATTTTCCAATGCTTAAGATGACTCCATATCAAAATAAAAGCGTCTACACCAATTTTCAAGTTAGATTTTTGATCGATTGCATGTAAATACATTAAAGCATCATATTGAGAAACGTGAAGCTCTTTCAATTTTTCCGGATTTGAAGCTATATCATGCCATTCGAAAGTATTTTTTGGAGCTATTCTTTTGTAATAATTGATTTCTTTACTACATAACCCACATTTTCCATCATAAAAAACTTTTGTTAAATTCATAATTATAAAACCTAATATTGTTTTGAAATATTTACTGCAAGACTTGATCCAGATCCAATTAAATTCGACCAAAGTCTCTCAAAACTAGTATTCTTAACATTCCCCTTTTGAAGTTTTGCATCAATTTGATGTTCTACTTCTTCGTCACAACACTTTTCTAACACTCTAAGTAGTTCAAAAGAAGTAGAATTTTTGTACAAAAAATCAATTTGTTCTTGGTAATGTTCTTCGACAAAAGTTTCCACTGATTGAATCGTTACACAAAAAAATCTATAGCCCAATAGTGCAGAAAAAAATCCTAAACCAAATCCTAATATTCTCCATAAAATTAAGAGTTTACTATGATTTTTTTTAGGTAGGATATGGCTCATCACAATTAGGTGATTCTTTTCAGTTTCATAATGTTCTTTGGTCATATGCTGAATATTTTTATTCCAAAATATACATTTAGCACCCATATAAATCCAAACTGCACCTGTTTCTCCTGCATGATTGGATCTCATCCAATCCAACATAGAGCTAGGAACATTAATATTAGAAGCATTGTACTTTTTTATGATATTAGTGTCTGGCATTGTATCGATTTTTTATATTTATCATATATATTTAAAATTAATTTTTGAATTTTCAATGCGATAAGGCTTAAATTTAAATTTTTATTTTGTCTTAGAATATAAATGGCATATCGATTGCAGATTTGATTTAATTCTAAGGAGATAAATTTGGAACCATTATCAATATTTTCTGTAATTTTTCAACTAGCTACAGCTACACCAAACATTTCTAAAGTTTTTATGAAAGAAGAAAACTCCGACCTTACAAGAACGCAAGTTATTGAATTTTATAGATCTAATATGACTTCAAATTTTCAAGATAAACCTAATAATTAAATTCATCATTTAACTATTAACAAATTCATCATTTAACTTGTCGTAGTGCTTGACTCACAATTTATATTCGTAATAATCGAACTATTCATTTAGTAAGTAATTTGAAATTTCTAAGTTGCTATAATGTTGAATGGGGTTGAGTATATAATTACTCAAGACAATACTATTTTTAATGGTATTTAAAACCAGCATAAGCTGGGTAATCATTACGGAGGAAAATAAATGATTAAATCTAAAACACTTTTCAAAGTTGGAACTGGTCTAGCTGCTATAGTATCAGCTATTGCTTTCACAACTAGTCCTACTCTGGCTTCAAAAAAGCCTGCGATTGAAGTTGTTACTCATGCAGGAGCTGGCGGAGGAACTGACGTCAACTCAAGAATGATGATGCTTCGTTCAAGAAGAACTCTTAAGCAAGACATGGTTGTTGTTAATAAAAGAGGTGGCGGCGGTGCAGCTGCAATGAATTATTTCATGACAAGACCTGCTGATGGCAATACAATATTAACATTTACTGTTGGCCATGCAATTACAATGGCAATGGGTAAAACAAAATTAAAAGTTGAGGACATGGCACCAATCTCAAGGGGTACTAATGATCCACAAATTTTGATGGTTAATTGTAAGAAAAGTCCTTATAAGACACCTGAAGATTTTGTTGCTGGTATGAAAAAAGGCGATAAAATTACTTTTGGTGGCACACACACTGGTACCATTGATCATATAACTGTATTTTTATGGGCTAAGAGACTTGGCCAAAAAATGCCAAAATACATTCCTTACAAAGGTGGAGGAGAGTTAGCAACAAGACTAGTTGCTGGTGAAGTTGACGTTGGAACATTAAACTTATCAGAAGCTGCAGCACCTGTTGAAGCTGGAGACATTTGTCCACTAGTTATTCTTGCAGAAAATGGAATGGCTCCAATTCCAAAAGCTAAGACAGCAAAAGAATTGGGCATTGACCTTGTTTTATCAACAACTAGAGGATTTGTGACACATGCCGGTGTAGACAAGACTAGGGTTGCTGAAATGGAAAAAGGTATTCAAAAAGCTATGAAACATTCAATGTATCAAGCTTACCTTGCTAACTCAGGGTTAGATAGTACATCCCCACAGCCATCTGGACCATGGGGTAAGCAAATTGCATTTATGGTGGGTGAGTTCGGTCCTGCCTTAAAAGAAATGGGCTTATTAAAATAAAACAATAATATAAAAAAAGATAAAAGACCTCTCAATTTATGGGAGGTCTTTCATTAAACATCATGAAAAATATCTACTTAGTACCATTAATATTAACTATCTTTTCTTTATCTGTAATAGCTATAGCTTTGCAGCTTGATACTTCACCAGAAATGATAGTTGGTGAAAGTATGCAAGCACGATCATTCCCAATTTTTTTAATGATTTTGAAATTAATTTTGATCGGAGTTATGACTTATCAATTTTATAAAAATAATCCCAAACCTGTAACTCTTGAGAAATATCACACTTGGGGAAGTATGTTTTTATTTCTGCTATTTTATTTGTTAACTGTTTATACTGATATGTTTATTGGAATTTTTGTTGTGATTTTTTTAATGAGTATTTTGTGGGGTGAGAGAAGAATCTGGGTTGCTTTTTTGACTGCCACAGTAACTCCAGGGTTAGTTTTTTTGTTATTTGACTATGTATTAAAAATTAGATTCCCGAGGGGTATATTAATGAATTTATATTATGGTTAGGAAAAATATTTATGTTTGAGCAAGCAATATCTGCAATGGCATCGGTTGTAGTTGACCCATATCTTTTAGGTTTGATATTTGCCACTACAATATTAGGTGTTATAATTGGTGTTTTACCAGGCCTCGGTGCTACCACTGGGGCAGCATTACTGTTACCATTTACACTTACAATGGATCCTGTCCATGCTATTGCTGTTCTTGCAACCATATATGTATCTGCTACTTTTGCAGGATCAATTACAGCAATATTAATTAATACTCCAGGCACATCTGCAGCTGCAGCTACTACATTTGATGGATACCCCCTTGCACAAAAGGGTGAGGCTGGTCGAGCTCTGGGAATAGCTGTAATATCAAGTACAGTTGGTGGTATTTTTTCTGTTATAATTTTATGTTTCGCAGCACCACTATTAGCAAGGGTTGCCTATGAATTCAGATCACCAGAATACTTTGCTTTAACTGTTTTTGGATTATCAATGCTTGCAAGTATAAGTGCTGGAGGAGCAGTTAAAAATTTAATAGGTGGTATTTTTGGTGTTTGGCTGTCAACCATAGGCGCAGAACGTGTTACCGGAATAGAAAGATTTATGTTTGGTAATTACGAATTATATGAAGGTTTACACTTTGTGCCAATATTTATAGGTCTCTTTGCTATTTCTGAACTTTTGGTTCAATCAAAAACAGTTAATAAAATTATTAATACAGTAACTATGAAAGCCGTTAAGCTACCTACGATAGATGATTACAAAAAAATTTGGAAGACCATACTTAGATCATGTGGAATTGGAACTTTTATTGGTGTTCTTCCAGCTGAAGGAGCCACTGTTGCATCAATGATTGGTTACTCAGAAGCAAGAAGATGGTCAAAAAATAAAAAAGAATTTGGGAAAGGTGCTATTGAAGGAATTGCTGGAGCTGAAGCAGCAAATAATGCAGCCACAGGTGGAGCAATGGTTCCAACTATGGTGCTAGGAATACCAGGTAGCGGAACCACTGCGATTATACTTGTTGGCCTAATGGTACATGGTCTGAGACCGGGTGTTTATTTGTTTACTGAACAAGTGGAAAAAGTTTATCAAATTTTTGGTTCAATGTTTGTTGCAAATGTGATGTTTATGTTGATGGGCCTTTATGCTGCTAAGTTATTTGCCAGAGTATCATTAGTTCCAACACAGATACTATGGCCTATTGTTTTTGCTTTATCAGTGATTGGTGCATATGCTTTTCAAGGTCAACTTTTAGATGTTTGGTTAGCATTAATTTTTGGAGTTATTGGTTATTTTGCTAGAAGGCATGGGTTTTCTGTTGCTCCAATTGCTGTCGGTCTTATTTTAGGAGAAATGGTAGAAACAAACTTACAACATTCACTAAAGATGTTTGATGGAGCTTGGTGGATGATACTTGCTCAACCACTTGCACTAATGTTTTTAGTTTTTGCATTTTTAGGTTTATGTGGACCTATGATTTATTCTTGGATTACCAAGCAAAAAGATTAAGATCGTCTAAAATTTTACTTGTTATTATAGCATTCCAAAGTAGGTATATTGCAATAATTGTAAGAGTTGCATTTAAAATTAATTTAAAATATTTACTTCCATATTTTACTAAAATTTTTTTTCCCAAAATAGTTCCTGCAAATCCACTAATTATCATTAAAAAAATAAGTAAAAAATATTCTGAATAAGCAAAACCAACAAAACCAAATACAACTACTTTAATCAAATGTTGTATAGACATTAATGCTGAGTGTGTTGCTAAATGTTTTACAGGTTCTAAATTTAGTGTTTTTACCATTCCTGCTACTAGAGTTCCTGATGCTCCAAAAAACATTGTCATAAAACCTGAAAATGCACCACCAATTGTTATTTGTTTTGATCCAATAGTTCGAATTTTTCCATATACTGACCATAATATAAATAAAGATATTGAAAACTGAAGCAACCACGCATCTATTTGAATAAAAATGGAACCTCCAATTATAGAACCAATAATTGTCCCAACCGTAAATGGAATTAAAGTATCCTTTCTAATGTCTTTGAAGAAAATTATTGTTCTTCCAAGATTAGAACCTATTTGAACAATTCCATGTATGGGTAATAATGCAACAGGTGGTAGTTTAACAGCTAATAATCCCAACAAAATTGCTCCTCCACCAATCCCAAAAGCTGAGGTAATGAATGAAGTAGTCATGCTGGCAAAAATTAGAAAATATGCTGTAAGGTTTGAAATAGACTCAGGAAACTCAAACATTTTATTTTTTAAGAGCATGAGGAGGTGGAGCAAAGTAACGTGGCATTTCACCAACTGATGCTACATTTACTTCTACTAATACCGGACCATCAAAATTTACAGCTTCCTTAAGTACCTTTTCTAAATCTTTTGCAAAGTCAATTTTCTTATATTTCATTTTGGCTACTTTTGCTAAATCTTCAAAATTTGGCCCCATTAAATCAGCAAAAAATTTTCTTCCACCATACATGCTGTCTTGTATGTGTTTTATGACACCATAACCATTATCATTCATTACTAAAAACACAACATCGCAATTTGTTTCAGAAGCAGTCCACAAATCTGGAAGATTAAGCATAAACCCCCCATCCCCACACATTGCTATCGTTTTTTTCCCTTCACTGGCAATTGCCGCTCCAATAGCCAAAGCCATTCCAGGTCCAATTGCTGCTCCAACAGGATAAATATTTTCAGTAGGGTCATTTATATACATCATGCGGTTGCCCCACATACTATTTGAAATGGTAACATCTCTAACCCACTTTCCATCCTTTGGGAGAATATTTCTTATTATTGCTGGAAAATCTTTATACGCACCTAACATATTTTTATAATCTAAATATATTTGATTTTTTAAATCAGTAACCTCATCTATCCACTCATCATCTACAGAAATTTTGCCCACTAATCTTTTAGCTAATTCGGCTAGAACCTTTTTAGCATCTCCACAATGAAAGTGATTTGTTTTGTATGTTCTATTTTTGGCGCTTGGATCTATATCAATTTGCACTAAATTTTTTGGTAACTCTAATGACATATCTCTTGTTTCATGACCTCTTAATCTACTACCTACTACAAGCATTAAATCTAATGTTTTATAAAATTCTTCTATTAAGGGGACAGCATTGAAAGCTCCTAAACACATTTTGTTTGTTTCTGAAACCACTCCTCTACCTTGAGTGCTTGTTACTACTGCAAAACCCATTTTGATGAAAAGATTAACTTCTTCAGTAGCAAACTTAGCTCCATTTCCTACCCATATAATTTTTCTCTCTGAGGATTTTATACAATTTTCTATTTTATCTAGTGATTTTGTATCACCTAATTCACCTCTTATGTGAGGTAGACTAATCGTATCCAATAAAGAAGGTCTTTCAATTTTTTTTCTTTGAATATCTATAGGTATCTCGATTGAAACTGGCCCTTTTGGAGGCGTAAGAGCAATCTTGCATGCATAGATTAATTTTTCTAGAGCCTCATCTTCATAATCAATTCTAATAGCCTCTTTTGAAATTGACCTGAGCATGCCTAATTGATCAGGAACATCATGGACTGTTCCTTGATTTTTATCTAAATTTTCTGTTGCAGTTTGACCTGTAAAGTGCAAAACAGAGGAACCTGCAAAACGAGATTCTACAATTGCACCAGCAACATTAGCTGCACCAGGGCCTGTACTTGTAAACACTACACCAAGTCCATTATGCGCTCTTGCATAACCATCAGCCATATGACCAGCTCCCATTTCACCTCTTGCAGGGATCATTCTAATATGATTTCTTCTACCAATTGCATCTAGCATCGGTATATTATGTACTGAGACCACACCAAAAACATCCTTAACATCTATTTGATGCAAAAACTCCGAAACCAAATCTCCCACATTGTAGTCTTTCATTATATCCCCCATTTTGACTAACCTCATCAAAAAACATATATTAATTTTTTGAATTATTAAATTTAAATCAATGATTGTATTAAATGATAAATAATTTTGTAGAAGCCAAAATAGTAAAAAGTTGGATTTCAGATGAAAAAGAACTAGCTTTTATTGATGTTAGAGAGACAGCTCAACACACTGCAGGTCATCCTATATTTTCTATTTCAATTCCATTTAGCAAATTTGAAATAAATATTGAGAAGCTATTACCCAACAAAAATACACGAATAGTTTTGTTTGATAATAACGACGGAATTTCAGAGACAACATATAAACTGGCAAAAAATTTAAAATATATAAATATTTTTATTTTAAGAAATGGGGTTGATGGTTGGAAAAGTTCTAAATTTCATCTATTTGACGGAATTAATGTAGCTAGTAAAAGTTTTGGGGAATTAGTTGAAAAAAAATTTAACACGCCATCTATAACAGCATCTCAATTATTTCAAAAACAAAAAGAAAAGAGAGATATTATTATATTAGATGGTAGACCATTTGATGAATATAATAAGATGAGTATACCTGGAAGTGTTTGTTGTCCAAATGCTGAAATACCTTTTAGAATTTCTGAACTAATAAAAAGTTCAAATACTGAAATAATAATCAATTGCGCGGGCCGAACAAGATCAATTATTGGTGCTCAGGCACTAATAAATTTTGGTATTAAAAATAAAGTTTATGCATTAGAGAATGGGACACAAGGATGGTTTTTAGCTAATTTAAAATTAGATCACGGAAAAATAAAATTTTTGGACAAAACACCTAAGAATGAAAAAATTAATGAGCTTAGAAACAAGATAGTAAACTTATTAGAAAATAAAGTTGAAATCATTGATTTTAATCAAGCCCAAAAACTTATAAATGATAAGAACATAACTACATATGTTTTTGATGTAAGAACAAGCTCAAATCAAAAAAATAAGTTATCTAAATTAAGAAACGTACCTGGTGGTCAATTAGTACAAGCTACTGATAAATATATAGGTGTACTAAAATCACATGTAATTGTATTTGATGACGGTGATCTTGTAAGAGCAGGTATGACAGCATTATGGTTAAAAAAAATGAACTATCATTGTTATGTTGTAAATGAGAGCCCTGAAAGAATGAAAAATTTAAATCTCAAACATAATTTAAACTTTAGAACTAAACCAATAAATTTAATTAAATTAGAGAATTTAAAAAATTTAAAAGATACTCCTATCTTTGATATTCGAAACAGCTTTGATTATTGCAAAAAAAGAATAAAGAAGTCAGTTTGGACCAATAGATTAATAATAAAAAAAGATATGACTCACTATCACGAATCTATAATTCTAATTACCGATGATTTACCTAAAGCAAGTCTAATTATAAGTGATCTTCAAGAAAAAGATCCAAAGTATATGATTCAAGTATATCATTGGAATGAAACAGACGTTGAACATTATTTGGATTATATTGATACAACAGAAGTTGAATTGGATGAAAAATTTATTGATTTTAATTTTCATACCCACCTTCGTCATCAAGGAAACAAAGAACATGCAAAAAATTACTTAAAATGGGAAACGGATTTAATAAAAAACATGGACGAAGAAGAAAGGAGATTTTTTAGGTAATTACTTTAATATTAGATCTTTTTATATTATCCAAATTAACTCCTTCAATCCTTAATAATCTAACGGGATACTTTCTAACTGGTGAATGGACATGTCCTACATCATAAAAATGCACATCACCAGCTTTCATAATATATGTTTGTTTTGGTTTAACATTTACAACATCATCTGAATTATTTTTTTCAACAATTTCCCAATCAGTCATTTCTGTTTCGCCAGAGGCTTGTCCATAAATAGCCCAGCTTGATCCATGGTCATGAGGGCTTCCTATCGCTTCATTATCATGGACATGACCACAGACACAAAAACCAGTTTCTTTATCTTCATAAAGTATTTGCCTAGGTAATTCACCATCAGCTCTATCCGGAAGATTATCAATTATAAAATTCTGGTCCATAAGTGCTTTTGAAACAAAATAGCAAATTTTATCTGCCCCATATGGCATTTTTTCAGTATTAATAATTTCTTTAATATCTTGAACTAAATCATCTAAAGTGTAGGGCAATAGTTCCTCCAATATTATTTTATAAGTTTTTTTATTTCCCCCAACTTAAAGCGATTGGGTCATATTTCTTAATTAATTTTATTAATCCTGCTTTTGTTTGTTCCTCTAAAGGTGGAATTGGATGTCTACAGAAATCTGATTTAATAACACCACCTTCCTTCATAATTACTTTAGTTGCTCTAAACCCACATTGCCTATTTTCATAATTAATTAAAGGTAAAATATTATTATATTTATCCTCAGATTTATCGAATTCTCCAGCCAAATAATCTAAAACAACTGGTTTAATTAAGTCTGGTATCATTGCAGAACTCATATTACCAGTTGCACCAGCTTCTAAATCAGCAAACAATGTTATTCCTTCTTCACCATCAAATGGCCCTTCAATAGCATCACCACCTTCAACTACCAGTTTTCGTAATTTAGAAGCCGCCTGTGTACATTCAATTTTAAAACATTTTACTGTTTCTATTTCTTTAGCCATTTTAATTAAAAGAGGAACAGGCAAATCAACTCCTGATAATGGTGCATCTTGAACCATAATGGTTACTCCTGCTTCACCTACTTTTGCAAATTGTTCAAATGTTTGTTGAGACGTTCCTCTCATTAGAGCGCCGTGATATGGGGGCATCATCATGAGCATTTCGCCACCAAGTTCTTTTACTAATTTAGCACGTGAAAGTGCAATATCTGTTGAAAAATGACTCACAGTTGTGATTATAGGAACTCTGCCAGATACGTGTTCAATACATAATCTAGTTAAAATCTCTCTTTCATCATCTGATAACAAAAACTGCTCGGAGTAATTCGCTAATATACAAATGCCATCAACATTTTGATCCACCATGCAATCTAGAACTCTTTTCATGCCTTCTATGTCGAGTTCACCATTGTCTTTAAAAGGTGTTGGAGCCACAGGCCAGCATCCTTGAAATTTATTATTAGCCATTCTGACCCCTTTAAATTTTTAATTTAATTTATGATAATTAAATATTTTTATTTTGCCAAGTATCTATAGTAACCCCTTCTTCTCTTAGCTTGTTTTTTTGGATCTTACCTGTTTGTGTTTTTGGAAATTCTTTCATTACTCTTATATATTTGGGTATGGCAAACTTGGCTAAGTTTATTTTTGTTTTTTCAAGCAATTCATCAAAATCTAAATTGATTTTGTTATCTATCATCAAAGCTACCATTACTTCATCTTCCATTCCTTCACCTCCATCAGCTGAAATTGCATATGCAGCTGCTTCTGTAATAAATGGAATTTCTAAAAAAGCTTGTTCAACTTCGTATGATGAAATATTTTCACCTCTTCTTCTAATGCAATCTTTAATTCTATCCACAAAAACAAAATGTCCTGACTTTTCTCTAATCCCTGCATCACCAGTATGAAACCAGAAATTTCTCCAACTTTCTACAGTTTTCTCTGGCATTCCTAAATAACCAGACATAAAACCAAAGGGTTGTTTTGGTCTTACAACTATTTCACCAACCAAGCCGTCATTAACTGGTGTATCTTTCTCAGGGTCTCTAATTTCAACCTCAAAATATTTATCATATAATTTTCCGCACCTGCCATTACCTATTTCACTTTTTAAACCATATATTGGAATATTAACTTCTGTCATGCCATAAAGCGGTAATACATATTTTACACCAAATCTATTTCTAAAAATTTTTTCAGGTTCACTTGGCAACGGCGCTGAACCAATTACTTCTAAATTATGATCTTTATCGTATTTAGTAGGAGGTTGTGCAACAATAAACGCGGCTATAGCACCTAACATATTAGTATGAGTTATATTATACTTTCTAATATCTTTAAGCCAATTTGAGGCTGAGAATCTAGATCTTATAACTGCTTTTGCACCAGTCATAATGCATGCTAAGAGTTGCATAAATAATCCATTTGCATGGAATAAGGGTAAGGAGATGTAAAAAATGTGATTATTTCTTAAGTTGTAATTTTCAATTGTTCCTATAGCAAACAAAACACAATGTGCATTGGGCATCATAACTCCTTTAGAAGGCCCTGATGTTCCACTTGTAAACATTGTACAAACATTGTCACTTAATTTTCCTGAAATAATCTCGTCTTCATTCAAAAGATCTTTGTCATTTAAATCTTTACAATTTAAAATTTCAACTTCTAATTTATGAAGATTAACCAAGCTTTTTACTTCGTGAAAAAATTGATCTTCAACAAGAACATTTTTTGATTTAGATGTCTTAATTTGATGTAATAATA
>CACIRZ010000014.1 GCA_902589185.1 uncultured SAR116 cluster alpha proteobacterium | reverse complement strand
TTGATGGTGTAGCTTGAGCTAAAATAATATTATCATTGCTAGCATTATCTTCGTTGAGTTTATTTTTTAAATCCATGATAAGCCCCATAAATATTTTAATTAATTATCTTTGGTCTTTTTTTTAGTATTTTTCTTTAAATTTTCTTGAAACTCTTTTATTTTCTTATTTCTTTCTTCCATTCTTTGTTGATTGATTTTCATTTGAGTTTCTCTTCTTTCTTTTCTCATCTTCAAATCGTCTTCAACTGCTTTTTCAAGATTTTTAACTGATAAAGAGCCCATATCACTTAGCATCGAGTAAATTTGAACTGCAAAATTAGTGTTTGTACTTTCAAGTGATTTTTGCGCATTTACTAATGCATTTTGTGCATTAACTACTAAAGTCATTTGCCCCCTGCCCTGTTTTACAGCAATTTGAGCATTAGTTAGAAATGAACGTGCTATTTCAACTTGATTGGCTACATTCGACTGGTTCATTTTAGAATTTAAGTAATTAATCCAATTAGAATTCACGGTATTTTCAACTGTGCGTTTCGCTTGATTGAAAGTAATTCCTGCTGATTTTCCAGTAGCAACACTAGAATTATACTTATTAAGCTGAGTTCCAAAAAGTTCAACTGGCATTGATAATTCAACTTTTGCAATATATTCAGTTTTACCACCTGTTGTTCCTGCATTGTCTCCTTTGTAATGCATAGTACCTGTGAAATCTAAGGAGGGTAGAAAATTTTCTGCAAATGCTTTTTCGGCAGCTATCTGAGCAATTTTATATGCAATTTGAGCTTGTTTATATTGATCACCATTCTTGAAGACAGCATCTCTATATTCTTTTCTAGTTTTTGGGATAAGTGAGTTAGGAATATTTATTGGCAATAGCAACTCAGCATTTTGAGGTACAAAGCCAAATTTGTTTTCAAAATCATTTGAAGCTAATTCATAGTTTCCCTGTGCCATAACCCTAGCTGCAACAGCACCTGCCAATGCATTTTTAGCCTGTAAAACTTCTGCTTTTACTGCAGCCCCTCTTTGAACTCTAAAATCTTGCATACCTGTTTGTTTTTTTAACCTAGCTTCAGACTCAAGTGCGATTTTGAGTTGAGATTGTGCACCCTTTAATCCAATATAGGATCGGGCCGCACCTAAAATTGCTGCATTCCTTGCTGCATTAATTCCTAAAAATTTTTGTTGTGATTGTAAATCACTAGTATCAATTGCTGCCTGGTTCTCACCAAAATCATACAGTGATTGTTTAATTTCTAATTTTAATTCTCTTTGTGTGTAATTATCATTAGCAGCAGCTGGTTTGACGTCGTCTTGTTCTTGCCCAGTTGCTGTAAGTGTTGCTTTTGGAAAAATAGCTGATCTTGAAGCTTTTGCATCATCTACAGAAGCTTGATAAGTTAGGTTTGCATTTTTTAATGACTCATCAATTTCAATAGCTTTTGGAAGAATATTTAAAAACTTTATATATTGTGGCTTCCTTGATTCCTGTGCAATACTGCGTAACATTAATCTTTTTTGGACATCTGGACTAGGCTTTCTTGCTTCATTGGCTATATTTTGTAATATTTGCCTTTTCTTAGCTTCATTATCTGATGTAGCTTTTGTCTGACTATTAGCATTTGCAATTGAAAAAATAATCAAAATGATTGATGAAACTGATAAAAGAAATTTTTTCATAAACCCAACCCCACACATAAAAAAATATTATAAAATTCTAAAAAATCAAAAATCAAAAATCAAGAATTAATTACAATCTTCAATATTATCCATTCTTATGTTAAGTAATTCAGAAATATTTATGTTTGTTTTACGAGTTATTTGATCACTTTTTAAAAGATTAGAAATGTTTATATAATTAGGATCATAATGGTAAAAATATCCTAGCAAATTTGATATTGTAACATTTTTATTAACAAAACTATCTTTTTTATTTTTTTTCTCAAGATTTGATCTTTGAGATTTAGAACAACCATAAAATTTTTGATTTAATTTTGCACTTCTAAATTTTTCAATATTTGGTATAACTGATATAAAGGGCTTTTCATTAAAATTATTGCCTTGTGTTACTAACTTATTTTGATTAATTTTATTTTTTATCTTTGGGACTAATGATTTTACTTTTTTGATTTCCTTTTTTTTAACCTCAAAGTTTTTTTCTTTGATTACTCTAAATTTTGGCATTAATATCTTAGTGCTTTGGTTTTTTTTAATTAATCTTTGTATAGAATCATATTTTTTAGTTTGATAAATTTTGAATTGTTTATTATCTAAAATTTTATTTTGCTTTTGTTTTTCAAAAAGATCATTTTCTATAATCTGAAACGAAACTAAATCATGCTGAATTTTTGTTCTTTGATGTAATTCTGGGTTAAAAAAAGTTATTAAAGATAAAAAAATACCCGTATGAAAAATTATAGAAAGTAATACAGATGAAAAATTCATAATATATTAACCTTTTAACTCAGAAATATATATAATTCATCATATCATTAACGCTTGATTTAATAAATATGCCCTATAAATAAAACTTATATGGAAATTTATACACAGATTTTTTTCCTAAAAAATAAACATTTGGTTCTTTTTTAAATAAATTTTTAAATAACTCATTTTTTATATTTAAGCCACCTGTATAAACGCCATAAGAAGGCATGATTAAATTGTACTGTTCGTGAATAAAGCATTTACCAGTTATTTTCTTAGAACCTGTTCTTATTGTTGCAACTGGATGATAGTGCCCTGAAATTTGATATATAGATTTTTTTGATTTTTGATGGATAAAATGAATCCCATCTAAAACATACTCATTAAAAAACTTTATATTTTCTAATTGCATTTTGGTTTCATGGTTCCCAAGTACAAAAATTACTTCGTATTTTTTGATAAATGTTTCAAACAAAATTAAAACTTTATTAGACATTCTGCTCAATGCATTTTTATCGTGAAAAGTATCTCCTAAAAGAATTACTTTTGTTATATTATAATTACTTAATGTATTTAGAAGTTTCGTTAGGGTTTCTTCACTATCATAAGGTGGTAGAAATTGTCCAGAAGGACCGAAACTACTCCCTTTTTCAAGGTGTAAATCTGATATAATTGCAATTTGTTTATCAAACCAATATAATATCCCATCTCTACTAATTTGAAATTTATTATTATTAAAATTAATAGTCTTCAATTTAAACCAACTTCACTTAATATTTCATTTTCAAGTTCTTCAAGGAAATATTCTTCCATTTCAGATTTATCAATGGTTTGTCTATTGATTTCTAATATTAGAGGAACCGCCAATGGTGAAATTCTATCAAGTTTTTCATGAGTAATATTTTTTTCAATTCTTTTTAAAAATTCACTCAATCTATCTAAATCTATTAATCCTCTATAAGAGTCTTCTCTTGCTACTTCTAATACAAGATGCTTTGGTTCGTGTTTTTTAAGAACATTGAAAATTAAATCAGAGTTAAATAATACCTGTTTACCAGTTTTTTTCTGACCAGGTATGGAACGCTCAATTAAACCTGAAATAATAGCTGCATCTCTAAAATTTTTTTTCAGCAATGGTGTTTCTTCTAACCATTCATATAAATCATCTAACATTAGATCATCATTTAGAATATTATTTACATCTTTGACCTCATTTATTGACCATATAGCTAAGGCATAATCTGTAGCAACAAAACTGATAGGTTTATAACCAATGCGTTGCATTTTTTTTGACATTAAAAAACCTAGTGTTTGATTGGCATTTCTTCCCTCAAAAGTATAACAAATTAAAAAAAATCTTTTTTTACCACTCATTAAACGAGGGAATGTTTCAACTAAAAGCCCGTTTAAAGATGGTAAATTTGAAAATTTTGATTGTAGCTTTAACCATTCATTAATTTGATTTGGAAAATTTTTCCAAAATTGTTTTTTGCTCAATAATTTTCTTACTTCAATTGAAAGTTCTGTACTTAGAGGTAATCTTCCTCCAGCATAAGATGGTATTTTAGGTTGAGTATGACTTGTAGATTTTACAATGACATTATTATTTGAAATACTTTGATATTCTAATACTCTACCACTAAATAAAAAAGTATCTCCTTCATTTAATCCTTCTATAAACCATTCTTCTACTTGACCTAAAGTTCTATTCCCTAATTTGACTTTAAGCATATAAGATTCAACAATAGTGCCTACATTTAATCTATATTTATTTCGTATACTTTTATTTTTAATTGCATAGAATTTATTTTTATTAAGTCCTATTTTAGAATATCGTTCATAATGTTTCAGAGAATATCCCCCATTTTTTACAAACTCTAAAACTTCAAAGAACTTTGTTTTTGTTAAATGTCTATATGGCCATGCATTTATGACTTGATTATACAAATCATCAACTTGAAATGGTTCACTACACGCAACACCTAAAACATGCTGGGCAAGTACATCTAAACTTCCTTTTTTTTCTCTTGTTTCATCTAATAACTTATTTTGGATTGAATTTATTGCAGATAAACATTCTAAATATTCAAATCTATTTGATGGTACTAAAATTGCGTTTGAAGGTTCATCAAATCTATGATTACTTCTTCCTATACGTTGTAAAAATCTTGAAATCCCTTTTGGTGAACCAATTTGAATAACTAAATCAACATCTCCCCAATCAATTCCAAGATCTAAAGAACTTGTTGCTACTACACAGTCGATTTTTCCTAGAGACATTAAGTTTTCTACCTTCCTTCTAATCTCTTTTTCTAAACTTCCATGATGGATAGCAATTCTTAAATTATTATCATTCTCTTGCCACAGTTTGTTGAAAATTAATTCTGCTTGCGCTCTTGTGTTTACAAAAACAATTGTTAAGGATGATTTTTTTATTTTTTGATATATGTCCTTAATTGCATAACTTGCCATGTGACCAGACCATGGAACCCTAGTTTTTGTTTCTAAAATTTCTATTTTGGGAAGAGATGTTTCTTTAACGTTTAAAATTTTTGCCTGATTTTTTGAAGTTAAAAATTTTAATACAGTTTCTTTATTTTTAACCGTTGCAGACAAACCTATTCTTTTGCAATCTGGACTCATTGAATTAATTCTAGATAAATTTAGTGATAGTAAATCACCTCGTTTTGAATTAACTAAAACATGTATTTCATCAATAATTAAGTATTTTAAATCCTTAAAATAATCTTTTGATTCCTTATTTGACAATAACAAAGCTAATGATTCAGGGGTGGTCATGAGCATATGAGGAGGTAAAATCTTTTGCCTATTTTTTTTATAGGCTGAAGTATCGCCTGTTCTTGTTTCAACTCTTATATCCAAACCCTGATCTTCAATAGGACTAGTTAAATTTCTATGAACATCGATTGTAAGTGCTTTGAGGGGAGATATATATAGTGTATGCAGCTTATTTTTTTCTGATTTATTATTAATTAAGTCATTTAGTGATGGTAAAAAACCAGCTAGAGTTTTACCACCTCCAGTAGGTGCAACAAGTAAAACATCAAAACCATTCTCAGATAATTTTAAGGTTTCAACTTGATGATTGTAAAAGGACCAATTATTTTTTTTCAACCAATTATCAATAGGTTCAATCTTTAAAAAATCTGACATTATTATATATTACTATAATGAAGTGGATTAATGAAAATTTATATATATCCCCAATCAATACATATATTGATCCGTCTAAGCCAGTGGAAAATGCAATTATAACACATGGACATGCTGATCACGCCAAACCAGGTCATAAAAATGTTTTAGCTACAAAAGAAACAATAAATATTATGAAAATTAGGTATGGTGAAAATTGTGCACAAAATTTTCAAGAGTTAACATTAAATAAAACTTTAAAAATTGATGATGTTAAAATCACCTTTTATCCAGCTGGACATATTTTAGGAAGTGTTCAAGTATTAGCAGAGTATAGGGGCGAAAGAATAAATTTTACAGGTGATTACAAGACTAAAAAGGATAAAACTTGTGAAAATTTTGAACCTGTAAAATGTCACACTTTAGTTACTGAAGCTACTTTTGGACTGCCTGTTTTTCAACATCCAAATGAACATAATGAAATAAAAAAACTCTTAAGATCACTTGAATTGTTTCCAAAAAGACCTCATCTAGTCGGAGTTTATGCTCTTGGAAAGGCACAAAGAATAATAGGCTTACTAAGACAACAAAGATATGATAAAGAAATTTTTATACATGGAGCATTAGAAAAATTATGTAATTATTATGTAGAAGAGAAAATTTTTTTAGGAAAATTTTTAAAGACAAATCTCAAAGATAAAAAGGAATACCAGGGAGAAATTATTCTTGCTCCACCATCTGCAATAAAAAATGTATGGTCTAGAAAATTCGAAGATCCAATTATTTGTCAAGCCTCAGGATGGATGTCAATCAAACAAAGAGCTAAACAAAGCCTAGTTGAGCTCCCTCTTATAATTTCTGATCATGCAGATTGGAATGAGTTAACTCAATATATAAAATTTACGGACGCTGAAAATGTGTATGTGACTCATGGCAGAGAAGAAGCAATAGTTCATTGGTGCAAAATGAATCAGATCAATGGATTAGCACTATCCTTATCTGGAAGAGAGGATGAGGAAGATTTGTGAGAGGTTTTAGTGAATTAATTGATAAATTGTTGTTAACTTCATCTAGAAATAGAAAAGTTGATATTTTATGTGATTATTTTAAAAATACTCCAGATCCAGATAGAGGGTATACTCTAGCTATTATTACTAACGGTCTAGAAATTAAAAATATTCCAATTTCAAAAATAAAAGAAATAGTTCGAGAAAACGTTGATGAAGAGTTATTTGCGTTATCATACGATTATGTTGGAGATCTAGCAGAAACTATTTCTTTAATCTGGCCCCACAAGGAAAATGGAGGTCTTCCTCAAATTTCAAAAATGATTGGTATTTTACAAAATATCAATAAAAGTGAATTAAAGAAAAAAATTCAAACCTTTCTTTCCATAGCAAATGAAACTGAAAGATGGGGCTTAATTAAATTAATTAGTGGTGGTTTGCGAATAGGGGTTTCATCAAGACTAGCTAAAACCACATTAGCTAAATTTGGAGATAAAAAATTAGATGATATAGAAAAAATATGGCACGGAATTGATCCTCCATATGAAAACTTATTTAATTGGTTATGTAATTCAGGTCCTATCCCAAAGATTGATCTTAAAAATACATTTAATCCAATGATGCTTGCCAACCCAATAGAAGAGAAGGATTTTATAAATCTTGATAGCAAAAACTTTGTTGCAGAATGGAAGTGGGATGGAATAAGAGTTCAAATTATTATAAGTGATTCTAACATCAAAATTTTTTCTCGTACAGGTGATGATATTAGTCTTTCATTTCCTGAAATAAAAAGTCATGAAAAAAATTTGGTAATACTGGACGGAGAATTATTAGTAGGAAGAAATTATATCCCAATGAATTTTAATTCACTACAACAAAGATTGAATAGAAAAAAAGTAAGTTTGAAGCACATTAATGACTTCCCTGCTTTTGTAAAGTTGTATGATATTTTGTATTTAAACAATGATGATTTAAGAGAAAAAAATTGGGAAGAAAGACGAAATTTACTTGAGAATTGGTATTATAAAAACAAAAATGAATTTTTTGATTTATCAAAGATAATTAATTTCAATAGTTGGAAGAATTTAACTGCAATTAGAAAAAATGAAATTATAGACGAACAACATGAAGGCTTAATGATAAAGAGAAAGTCTAGCCCTTATATTTCTGGTCGTCCAAAAGGACATTGGTTTAAATGGAAAAAAGATCCTAAAACTGTTGATGCAATTTTAATGTATGCAGTAAGAGGTCACGGCAAAAGAAGTTCATATTATTCTGACTTTACTTTTGGTTTATGGGATGGAGAACAAATTTCTCCAATTGGAAAAGCATATTTTGGATTTAATGATAATGAATTAAAAATTTTAGATAAATTTGTTCGTAACAACACGATTAAAAAATTTGGTCCTGTAAGAGAAGTTGAAAAAACTTTCGTCATTGAAGTTGCTTTTGACTCTGTTAACTCTAGCACAAGACATAAATCTGGGGTTGCGTTGAGATTTCCCAGAATCAAGAGACTTAGAGAAGATAAGCCAACATGCGAAGTGATACAACTTTGTGAATTTAAATCAGAATTTTTGTAAAAATTTTTTAGATTAATTGTGTTGAATTACAAAATTTTATTTTCTATCATTTAAAAGTAGATTATTTTATAGGGGTAAGATATGTCAGATTTACAAGAACTCATGGTTGGTTCAACAAGAGTAGTTGCTCTTAAGGATGGAGAGTTAACTTTACCTAAGGAAATACTTCTTAATATAGATGAAGAAACTACTAAAAAACTTTCTGATGAAAATAATCAACTCACAAACAGTCAAATTAATGCTTATCTAATATTCAAAAATGAAAAAATTCTATTAGTTGATTCAGGATGTAGAGATTTATTTGGACCAACCTGTGGATTTATTCATGAAGAACTTGCAAAAGCTAATGTCAAACCTGAAGATATAACCGACATCTTTTTTACTCATTTACATCCTGATCATGTAGGAGGATCAATTAACAAAGATGGTAAGGCCATTTTTCCAAATGCAACCGTTAACATTATAGAAGATGAATTGAACTTTTGGAGTAAGGATGATTTTGAAGACGTTGAGGTAAATGGTAAAAACATGGCTGATTTAAACAAATCTGTTATCAAAGCCTACGGAGAAAAAGTAAAAACTATTAAAACTAATCAAGAAATTATTTCTGGCGTATTTCCTGTACCACTTCCAGGACACACACCTGGACATAGTGGATTTAGAATAGACGATGGTAATATCAGTTTTGTTCAGATGGGCGATGTATTACACACGCCTAATTTACAGTTATCAGATCCAAATATTTCTGTGCTTTTTGACATTGATGTAGAACAAGGACTGAAATCAAGAAAAAAAGCTTTTGATATGGTGTGTAATGATAGAATAATTTGTTCGGGAGGCCATATTCTAGAGCCAAAATTTGGATATTTAGATAAATTTGGTAATGGATATAAATATGTTGCAATTTAAAATATAAATTAAACTAATTATATATCATAGTACTTTGGTTGAATTTATTATTGATTTTAATCCATGATTTTTATCATCAAAAACCTCTAAACGATCAACAAATTCCTGCCAAAATTGTTTTTCGTTTTTGTATTGACCATGTAGTTTTGTTTTGCAGAATTCTTGGATTTCCAACAATCTTTTTGCACCTGTACTCACATATGATTCACCATTAAAACACCCATCGATTAAAAATACTAATCCTACAAGTAGTTCAGCATGCTTTGAAGAAAAGACTGACGTAAATGGCCAGAAGTGTTCTTTTAAAATTTTAAAACCAAGTTCATGCGCTTCAAAATAATTACTAAAAATTAATATTCTTTCTAAATTTCCTATTTCTTTTCCAAATTTGGACATTTCTATACTTTTTTGAGCAAATGCATGTTTATCATGTCTCATGATCAAGTTTTTGGCATGGCAATGACTTAAATATTCGTTTTTATTAATAGATGAAATAACAAAAGCTTGGTCTTCCGCTCTATTAACAAAACTAGGCGTAAATGGAGCCCATTTTTTTAAGCTTTCTACTGTTATGCCTGTAGTACCTCCAGTTACATGTATTCTTTGGATATCGTTTGATTTGTTCATTAATTCTGCTTCTGTTGACAATGACTGTGGCCATTCTGGACAAAAAATTCGTTTTGAAGATAAACCAGACGCATAATTTTTAATTTTTGGTCTTTGGACATCTGGAGTAAACAAATCTTTTGAAATATCATTCTTATTAACTAATGCTCCAGCCAACAAGCCCAAATCAACTTTTCTTCCTTCAAAATCAGTCGCAGTACCTCCCCAAAATTTTTGATTTTTAAAAATTTCAAATATAGAAAAACCAGTATTTTTTAATAACATTTTTTGATCAAAAACTTGATCTAAATCAATCTTAAAACTATATCTTAAATCTGAGTTGATTACCTTATTATAAATTAATAAGATATATTTTAAAAAGGTGTAATGACGACCATAATTTCCATTGACGCCAAATACATTATATTTGTCATTCTTCAGGAAAATTGTTGCGTAAATTTTATTACAAATATCCTCATCAAAAAGATAAACATCTATAAATTTTAAATTTAATTGTTTCTTAATAATTAATTTAACGTAGTCTAAAGCAATCTTTTCTAAACCATTATGTGTAACAGAAACAGATAGAACTAGTTTGATTTTGTCTGGAATTTTTAAGTTATTCCTTTGTGCTTCGAAAGCAATTGCTTCATCAAGATTTTTCAATCCATAAATTATTTCATTCTCATAAATTGTTGCATCCAAAGGTATTGGATGATCATACCAATAGCTTTGTCTTACATTCTTGAATTGTTGTAATTCATCTTTAATTTCAATTGGAATGCTTGATGAAAAATAATCAATTGGTGTTGTAATTAAAACATTGCTTAAAAAAAGTATCTCTTTAGCTGGATTTGTAAGGAAATTTTTACTCTCCTTAAGATTAGTCAATTTTCTTTTTCGTAATATTTTATTCTTTATTTTTTCAGGTTTATTATAAGACTCAAGAGCCTCTGGACAAAATATATCCCAAATGTGATCTTTGTATTTCATATTATGATTAAAAGTAATATTTTGTGATTGTGAATTAAAAAATTTATTAAAAAGCTTCAAGCAAGTTTCATCCTTAAGTGAGTTTAATAAAGACATAGATGCATTGAAGTCTCTATTGTCTTTATAAAACTTAATAATAAAAGCTCTACAAAGCTTAGAAAAGCTGTCACAAGAATTTTTTAATGATAAATTTGATAAATCTTTATCAGAAACAATGTTTTTTAATATCTTTTCAAAATAATGTAATTGTTGCATGATTAAAATTTTAATAATAGTTTTAAACAAACATACATATAAAATTATTATAACCTTTACTTATTATTTATTTTGGCAATTTTAATTTTATTTATGTCAAAATTTTAATCAATTAATTAGGTAAAATTAAATTTATGAAAATATCAATATGGATAAATTTATTGAATACAAAGTAACTAATCATATTGCATGGATAACACTGAAACGTAATCCTTTTAATGCATTTAGCATTGATTTTTTAAATGATATTTTGAACACACTTAAAATTGCCTCTAAAGATAAAGAAGTAAGAGCTCTTATAGTAGAGAGTGACATCAACAAGATATTTTCTGCAGGTCTAGATTTAAATCTTTTACTAAATAAGTCAGGATTAGAAATTAGAGAGTTTTTAAATCGCCTTTATATAGATCTTTGGGATATTCAATATAACATGGGAAAGCCTACAATAGCATCAATCAACGGAGCTGCAAGAGGTGGTGGAATGACCCTTGCTATATCATGTGATATGATTATTGCTTCAGAAAAAGCTTCATTTGGATATCCAGAAATAGACTTAGGATTGTTACCAGCAATCCATTTCACACATCTTCCAAGAATTATCGGAAGATATAAAGCATTTGACTTACTTTTTAGCGGTAGAACATTTTACTCTGACGAAGCGCTTATGTTAGGGTTAATTAGTCGAAAAGTTTTATCAAGTGAAATTAGAGAAAAAGTTAATGAAATAGCAATAAATTTATCAAAAAAATCACCTATAACTATGAATTTAGGAAGAGCAGCCTTTTTAAGAACTAATGATCTTGATTATAGACGAGGTGTAGCTAATGCAGTTGAAGATTTTTGTAATGCAGCAACAACTCCAGATGCTCAGGAAGGCTTGAAAGCCTTTTTGGAAAAAAGAGAACCCAGTTGGAAGAGATAGCATCTATTCAAACTTTTAGTGACTAATTGATTTATTAAGGATAACATTAAAAATCATTTATTTTAAATTTGAAGTTTTAACAGTATGCATTTATAAATTCTTAAATAAAATTTATTGATTTAGTCGTATATTACAGCTATTTATACATAATAATTTATTGTAAGGATTAATTATGTCAAGACGAAAAACCATAAGATTTGGTGATTACATCCAAGCAATGTCAATCGACAGTCAAAAAATTCCATATCAAGAATTAATGCCAGAACCACTATTTGATCGTCATGGTAATGAACATCCACAACCTGTACCAAAAATGAAATTGGGTGGTGGTGATATATTTAAAATTCTACAACCATATTTGTCTACACGATTTATTGACCAGGCACGTGCAGTTGTTCCACTGGCAATTTATTTGGCACTTTTCCAATATTTAGTTCTTCAAACACCTGTCATGGACGCAAGTATAATTGCAGGCGGTTTATTTGCTGTTATGATCGGCTTAATGATGTTTATGGAAGGGTTAAAACTCGGGCTCATGCCTTTTGGTGAGATAATCGGTAATACTTTGCCTCGCAAACTACCATTGACTGGCGTACTATTTATAGCATTCTTATTAGGTATAGGTGTAACATTTGCCGAGCCAGCAATTGGAGCATTACAAGTGGCTGGATCCATTGTTGATCCAGAACAAGCACCTTATTTATTTACATTACTAAATGATCGCTCAGGTGCAACTGTTTTACTAGTTGGACTTGGTGTTGGTTTAGCAGCAGTTTTGGGTACAGTTAGGTTTTTACGTGGCTGGAGTTTAAAGCCAATGATTTTTATGAGCGTCACCCCTACTTTGATTTTGAGTATTATTGCTTTCATGGACCCTGAACTAACTAAAATTGTTGGTTTAGCTTGGGATTGTGGAGCAGTTACAACTGGTCCAGTAACAGTACCATTAGTCCTTGCACTTGGTATTGGTGTCGCTGCAGCAGCCGGTAAAGGTGCAGATTCTTCATTATCTGGATTTGGTATTGTGACATTGGCATCAGTGTTCCCAATTCTAGGGGTATTGATACTAAGCTTTTACACTGCGTATACAGTTCCAGCAGAACTGATTATCGAAAAAGCAGCTGAAATAAAATTAGCCGCTCAGACTGCAACCTCTCAGCCACTATGGTATGAAGTTACCCCTTGGACTGAAGTAATCTTAGGTGTGCGAGCCATTGTACCATTGGTGATTTTCTTAGCAGTGGTGCTATTAGTAATTTTACGTGAAAAATTAAAAAATGCCTTCATCACCTACTACGGAATTATACTAGCAGTCATGGGAATGTGTATTTTTAATATCGGTTTAACCTACGGTTTAGCTAAACTCGGAGATCAATCGGGCGGATTGATTGCAGGTGCTTTTACATCAATTGATGCAATTATAGCAAGTCCTCTTTATAGCATGACAGTTGGTGTTGGGATTGCGGGTTTATTTGCTTGGGTACTTGGTCTTTCAGCTACTCTTGCAGAGCCTGCCCTAAACGCACTTGGGATGACTGTGCAGAATTTAACAAACGGTGCATTTAAAAAATCCATGTTAATGATAGCAGTCGCATTTGGTGTGGGTACTGGCATTATGCTAGGTGTTTTGAAACTTATCTATGGGTTTCATATAATGTATATTTTAATACCTGGTTATACTCTTGGATTGATATTGACACTTTTATCGACTGAAGAATTCGTTAATGTTGGTTGGGACTCAGCAGGTGTTACCACTGGGCCTGTCACTGTTCCATTAGTGCTTGCTATGGGTCTAGGATTTGGTAATGCACTTGGTTCAACAGACGGATTTGGAATTTTGGCTGCTGCATCAATTTGTCCTATTGTCGCAGTTTTGACACTTGGTATTTATGTACAATTTAAAGTAAAACGCGAGGAGCGCCGTGTTGCTCGTGAGCTTGCTCATGAAGGAGAAACAAAATGAAACGTTCATTTACCACATTAACTGAAGCAACACTAATTACTGCAGTTGTACAACATGGTTATGGGGAGATTATTACTGACGCTTTACTAGAGGTGGGAATTCAAGGATCAACTGTACATGGCGCAATGGGTGTAGGAATTCGTGAAAGATTAGGTGCTTTGGGTGTTGCTGTAGATGCCGAAAGAGATGTCGTCAATGTGATGGTTTCAAGTGATGAAGTAGATAGAGTTTTTGAACGAATGTTTTTAGCTGGAAAGTTGGATACACCTGGTATGGGTTTCATGTACGCAACTCCTCTAATGCAGGCTGCCACCTACGTTCCGCCTTCCATTTTATCTAAATATGTAGGTTCATGAGATGGTTTTTCCTGAAATAAAAACAGATCCTAGAGTGCACTATCTTGATTACACTTGGTTAATTTCAGGTATATTGTATGAAGGTGGTACCGACAAGTTAATCCCTGAGCTAATGAAACGTAATATCAATGAAGTTTACTTTTACAACGTGGCTGGCACGATGATTGGACAGAAAACTGTGGCGGGTGTTTCAGGTTCTTTTGATGTAGAGCAATTTCATGTTGTGGTAACAGCTGACCAAGCTGAGAATATATTCGATTTTATTTATCGCTTCTGCGAATTATCAGAGCCAAATAAAGGAATAATCTATATGAACAAACTAAAGAAATCCACTAAACATGAACTTCAGGATGATGATCACGCAGAGTTAGAGGAAATTATAGAATAATAGGTGAAACCATGGCAAAAAAAACTGATTTAATATCTGAAAATAAAACAAATATTCGTAAGAATAGACGAAGGATTTTTGAGCTGGATGCAGAAGTGTCTACGACATATGCTGAACTCATGCTTTTACTCGCTGATATTGAAGAAAATCGTTCGTTACTACAAAGAAATTTTACCTCTGCTTTTATGGGTAACCGATCAATAGCAATTGACAATGTTAATGATCTGTATGGCTGTCGAATGGCAATGCTTGAAGCACTTGAACCATCATCTGACATTCAAAATAATTTCAAGGTGAGGATGTTAAATCAAGTAAGGATTGAACAACTTGAAAATCGTTCTGATCTCAACGATACTTTACGCGAAATTGCCACTAAAATGATTGAAGTAAATCAGATGTTACAGTCAGTTAACGGTTTAATCACTGAAGCAAATGAGTCAGTAGTAGAACAAGGTGATACAATGATTTCTGAAAATGCTGATTGGGCTGATGGATCGATTGCTAAACAAATGAGAAAGGCTACTTCAAGTGCAAATGCACAATTTGTAAAATCTAATGCTGAGCGATTAGAAAAACTTCTAGAAAGAGCGAATACTGCAGAGAACGAGGCTGCTGACTTAGTAAATCGTGTTGAGAACGATACAAAAGGCATTTTAGAACTTGGTGATGAAATAGCTAAACGACGTGAACGCATACAAGCAGATCGCGAACGTGTTGTAGCAAATCAGAGACGTACTGCAGATCTACTGATTAAATTAAAATAAGAGATTTTAGTAACGCATCAAAGGATATCTTATTTTGATTGTAAAAAGTTTACATGAGAATATAGGCATTTCAATTGAAGGTATTGATATCTCAAATTTAGATAGTGATACTTTTCAAAAAATCAAAAAATTATGGCTTGAATATTTAGTTATTGTCTTTCCCAATCAAAATATTTCTGATGAAGATCATATTAAATTTGGGAAAAGATTTGGTAAACTAGAAGTTCACCCTTCTTTATCACATAGATCATCAAAGAATCCTGAAATTTATAGGGTCTCCAATGTTGATGAAAATGGTGATATTATTCCTAACAAAGAAACCTCATGGCAATATTTAAAACAATCATGGCTTTGGCATACTGATAGTTCATTTCGAAAAATACCAAGTAATGGATCTATTCTTCATGGTATTTCTACTACAAATAAAGGAGGAAATACTCTATTTGCAAATATGTATAAAGCTTATGAGGATCTAGAAGAATCGATAAAACAGAAAATAAAAAACTTAAAAGTAGTACACGATCACGACTTTATAATAAGTTTGTCTGACGAACTTAGCAAAAGAAAAAACAAAGGCAATTATGATAAACTTGATCCTGTTATTCATCCTTTGGTAAGGAAGCATCCTTCAACTAAGAAATCTAGTCTCTTTTTATCACCACATACGATGGTAAAAATTTATGATTATGATTATAGTGAAGGAAGAGAATTGCTTGATTTCTTAATAGAACATTCAATTCAATCTAAATATGTTTACAAACATATTTGGAATAATGATGACATTGTGATGTGGGATAATAGATGTACAATGCATTCAGTTGAAGCTTTTGATAACAATACTATCAAAAGGATTATGCATAGAGTTACCTTGGTTGGTGACCAAAAACCTATAATGGCTTAAAAATAGAAGATAAATAATAAATTTGGTCGGGGCGGAGAGATTCGAACTCCCGACCCTCTGGTCCCAAACCAGATGCGCTACCAGGCTGCGCTACGCCCCGAACAATTCGATTTATACTTTAGAAATTGTTAAAATCAAGCTTTACTTTAAACTAATTGAATTTATTTCAATAATTCTTTAAATGGACAGTTAAATTTATCTCCTATTAATAGTTGATACTCTCCAGATCTTAATTCAACCACGAAATTTACTTCATTTTGACTTTTAATGTTTGTTTCATCAAATGCTTTAGCATTTTTATAAATCTCAATTATTTCACCTTGGTTATTCAAAAAAAATAAATCTAAATTAAAATGTGTATTTTTCATCCAAAAATTTCGAATTTGTCTATCTTTCCAAATAAACAACATTCCTGAATTAGATTTCATTTCTTCTCTATTCATTAATCCATAAGATCTTTTTGGCTCATTATCAGCAATTTCTAGAGATAACTCTTGAACATTATTATTACCAACATTAACACCACAAATAATTTTTTTGAATATTGGGCTATTAATTTCAGCATATAAAACACTTTGCCACAATATTAGGAAAACTCCTAACATGGTAATTTTGATTTGGTTTATCATATTTTTTTTATCTTTAATATATTATCTACAAGAAATAAAATTTCATCCCCTACTTCGGCATTTTTATATTCATCTCTCCAAGTACTTATCCACTTATTGGGAATCCCATTCTTAACTCGTCTATTATGCCAAGTAAGAGATTTAAGAAAATCATAACACTGCGGCTTCATCTCTTGGTCTAAACACTCTTCTTTATCATTTATTAAAACCCAGTTACCAGCCCAAGCCTTTGCCGTTAAATATGGATTATAGCCACCACCACCCAAGATTATAACATTTTCATTTAGAGACTGAACATCCCTTACTGCTTTCCAATACGCATTATTAGTCAAACTAATTCTTGATTGAGGATCACCATCAAGCATATCAGCTCCAGCTTGAATTATTATAAGATCAGCTTTCTTTAATTTTAAGAAAGGAATAATAACGTTGGATACTATATAATCCATTTCATTATCATTGAAATCCTCATTAACAGGGAAGTTTATTACATTGAAAAGTTTATTATCCTCAAATTTACCAGTTTTAGGCCATCTATTTTTTTCATGAATTGATATAATTGACACATTCTCATTTTCAGAAAAAACATCTTGCACTCCGTCACAATGATGAGCATCAAGATCTACATACACGATATTTTTTAAATTTAATTCTAGAGCTTTTAGGATTGCTAAAACACAATCATTCAGAAAACAAAAACCAAATGCTTGAGATTTTTTTCCATGATGAGTTCCACCAGATATATTTAATATTTTTTTTGCCTTTTTATTTGCTATCATTTCAACAGCTTTTATAGAGGCTTTAGCTGCAGTTGCCGGCCTTGAGAAAACCTCGTTAAATATTGGATTATTTCCAATACCAATATTAAATTTTTTCTTAAGATTATCTGGAAGATTTTGATCTTCTTCGGCTTTTTTTAATGCTTTTACATAATCTAAATCATGAAATTTAATTAACTCACTAATGTCCGCGGGTGAGTTTTTTATAATTTGATCTTCTTTTACCCATCCCATAAGCCTTATAAGCTCTACACTAGGCCAAACTCTATCCATATCGAGGGGATGACCTTTTTCATATCTAGAGCCTCTAAAAATGTCACTTGTAAATAAAAAATTCTGCATTCTTTTCTATTTGATATATATAATTGATATAACACTATTTACTAAGGTTACAATGATAAGAGGAATATTAATTGCAACAACTATTTTTGTGATATGGGAAATAAGCTGTTTATTTTTTCAGCTACCTGTTTTTATGCTCCCTCCTCCATCAAAAATATTTGTATCAATTTACGTTAACTGGGATGAACTCATAATTCACGCATCCTATACACTTATTGAAATTTTGGCTTCTATAGCAATTGGCTCTCTAATTGGAATATCAACAGCTTTGATAATTTTTTCTTCAGTAACATTAAAGAGATGGATAATGCCAATATTACTTGCAAGCCAATCAATTCCAGTTTTTGCTTTAGCTCCATTATTAATTTTGTGGCTTGGATACGGAATGATCAGTAAAATAGTAATAGGAGTTTTAATAGTTTTTTTCCCAATCACATCAAATTTCACAGATGCCTTAAATAAAGTTCCTCAAGAACTAATTGACGCCGGAAAAACATTAAATCTCTCAAAAATTCAATTGTTTTGGAAAATAAAAATACCTTCTTCTTTACCTGGATTATGTTCTGGACTTAGAGTGGCTGCATGCTTTGCTCCAATTGGTGCAGTTGTAGGAGAATGGATTGGAGGAAGTACTGGGCTAGGGTCATTTATGATATACAGTAATGCAAGATTGCAAACTGATAACATGTTTGCTGCTCTATTAATTCTTATTTTTATGACCATTACTATTTATAAAATCACAGATTATGTTCTTAGCCGATATGTATGGTGGAAATAAAATATAATTGATTTTTTCTATATTTGTAATAGAAATAAATTGCCAGGGGTGCGTGACATTCGTCTTGCTGAGAAATTAACCCTTATAACCTGATCTGGTTAAAACCAGCGGAGGGAGATGCAAATGAATAAAACATTTAAAATATTATTAAGTTTTTTTCTTTTAACATTAACTTGTAATGTTAATGCTTCATCACAAAAGTTAACGATAGGACTTGATTGGTTTATAAATCCTGATCATGCTCCTCTAATAATTGCTAAAAAAAGAAATTTTTTTAAAGATCTTAACCTTGATGTCGAGATGATCGAGCCAGCTGATCCAAATGATCCTCCAAAATTAGTTGCAGCTGGCAAATTAGACTTAGCAATTTCATATCAACCACAACTACACATTCAAGTTGATCAAGGTTTACCGGTTGTAAGAGTTGGAACTTTAGTGAGTGTTCCATTAAATTCATTAGTTGTCTTAAGAAATGGGCCTATTAGAACAATTTCAGATCTCAAAGGAAAAAAAATTGGATTTTCAGTTGGTGGATTTGAAGAAGCTCTACTCTCTGGAATGCTTCAAAAATATAACCTAAAGATGTCTGATGTAGATTTAGTGAATATTAACTTTTCATTATCACCCTCATTAATTGCAAAAAAAGTTGATGCAGTTATTGGTGCTTTTAGAAATTTTGAGCTCAATCAAATGGATATTGTCAACCATCCAGGTAGAGCCTTCTATCCCGAAGAGCACGGCGTACCTACTTATGAAGAACTAATATACATTGCAAATCAAAAAAATAAAAATCACCCACTTTTCGATAAATTTTTTAGTGCAATTCAAAAAGCAACTTTAACAATTATAAATGACCCAGTATCTACGTGGAAAGACTTTTCTTCATATAGAAAAGGTTTAGATGATGAATTAAATAAAAGAGCTTACAAAGACACTATATCTAGGTTTGCTCTAAGACCACAAGCACATGACATAAAAACCTATAAAAAATTTAGTAATTTTTTAAAAAGAAAAGGAATTATTAAAAACATAACAAAAGTAGAAACTTTTGCCAAACCATAATACAACTAAAACTCTTATTGAAAACAACCCTAACTTTAGTTAAAAATTAATAATAATTTAGTTAAGGTTTAAATTAATGAAATCATTAATACTTTTTATGATACTACTTACTCTATGGTTATTGATGTCAGGATACTACAATAACCTTTTAATTAGTCTAGGCATAATTTCATGCGCATTTTGTGTTTATGTAGCTAAACGTGGAAAAATCATTGATGATGAGGGTCTGCCAATATTTTTTATGCCAAGACTTTTAAATTATCTTATGTGGTTATTTAAAGAGATATTGATGTCAAACTTAGCAACAGCGAAAGTTATTATAAACGGAAAAGTTGAACCTGAAACTTTTACTGTAAAAGCTTCTCAAGTTACTGATGTTGCAAAAGTAACATATGCCAACTCAATCACACTTACACCAGGAACAGTTACTACAAAAATGCAGAAAAATATTTTTGAGGTTCATGCTCTAAATTCTGATTTTGGAAATGATGTTCGAACTAATGAAATGGACAAAAAAGTAACTTGGTTAGAAGGTAAAAAATAATGTTTCTAGCTGGTTTAATTGCCTGTGCAATAACAGGAATTTTAATCTTAGTAAGAATTATTTTAGGGGAAACAACATTTGATAGAATTTTAGCAGTTAACAGTCTTGGAACTGTTATAGTAATTGGTATTTCTCTTCATGGTTTCTATTCAAACAGACCAGAATTTTTAGACATTGCTATTGTTTACGCATTAATTAATTTTATCGGAACCGTAGCTGTTTTGAAACTTTTTAGCTCTGGCTCTTTAGGAGGAGATAAGTAAAAGTGGAACTGATATTAGATATTTTGACAGGCATTTGTTTTTTTATTGCTTCTCTGTCTATTATAATCGGTGCTTGTGGACTAATTAAGCTACCAGACGTATTTTCAAGAATTCATGCTGCTGGTATGATTGATACTGCAGGTAGTGCTTTTTTTATTCTAGGGATGGTGTTTCAAACTGGTTGGTCATTAATAACCGTTAAATTAATATTAATTGGTGTGTTTATTTTTTTTACTAGTCCAGTAACAAGTCATGTAACTGCAAATTTAGCGAGGCAAAAAAATATACTTCCAGTAGGTAAAAAGATTGGGAAAATTTTATGATTTCTGAATTATTAATTAATGCTTTTTTAGTAACAATTATGCTCAGTATTGCAATAGCTCTAATTAAAACTAGAACTGTTATATTTACAGTGATTTTGACAAGTGCTTATTCTCTTGTGGCAGCATTAATGTTTATAACATTAGATGCAGTTGATGTTGCATTTACAGAAGCATCAGTTGGAGCAGGAATCTCTACTATATTATTTTTAGCAGCTATGGCCTATTTGCCAAAAAAAGAGGAAGAGAGCATTAGTAGTGAATTTATTCCGGCATTTTCATGTATAATTCTTGGAGGAATATTAATCTGGTGTAGTTTTGATTTACCTGAAATTGGTCAGTTAACAGCTCCAATACACCAACATATTGCACCTGAATATATTAGAGGATCCAAAGAGGATATTGGTATTCCAAACATAGTTACTTCAGTATTGGCAAGTTATAGAGGTTACGATACTTTTGGTGAAACAATAGTTGTTTTTACCGCTGGAGTAGCTGTGCTTGCACTTCTTGAGAAGAAAAATTCAGCTAAAAAGAATAAATCTCAACCCAAACAAAAAATTAGAAAAAATGCATAATAATCCGATTTTGAGAATTTCTACCAAAATACTTTTTGCACCCATCATACTTTTTGGGCTTTATGTCCAATTTCACGGAGATTTTGGACCTGGAGGAGGATTTCAAGCTGGAGTAATTGTAGCTAGTGCATTTATTTTATATTCTCTTGTGTTTGGTATAGAAGCAGGCAAAAAACTATTTCCACCAAATTTTAATTTAATTTTATTAGCTTTTGGTGGAATCCTCTATGGTGGTGTTGGCATAGTTTCAATGATATTAGGCGATGAGTTTTTAGCATACAATATACTTGGTTCTTCACCACAATCTGGTCAGCACATAGGTATACTGTTAGTTGAATTTGGCGTTGGCTTAACAGTTTCAAACGTAATGATTGCACTTTTTAACGCTTTCGCTTCTTACGACAAAATAAAAGAGAAATAAAATGATTTCTTCAACAATTGGAATTTGGAATTACTGGATAGTTTTTTGTCTAATGATGATAGGTTTGTTTCTTGTAATAGGCAGAAAAAATTTTTTAAAAAAAATTGTTGGACTTACTATTTTTCAAACATCTGTATTTTTACTCTATATAACTTTTGGAAAAATCAAAGGAGGTACACCTCCTATTTTAAATGAATCTATTAATACTATTTATTCAAATCCTCTTCCTCATGTATTGATACTTACAGCTATTGTTGTTGGTGTAGCAACAACAGCTTTGGGATTGTCTTTAGTGTTAAGAATTAACTCAGAGTACGGCAGCATTGAAGAAGATGATGTATCTGCTCAAGATCTTGTAGACTATCACGATGATATTGAAACCGGAAAAACTTTGGATTTGAAGTTTAAGAAATGATAGACATTCTAATAAAAAATCTTCCAATTATTGTAGTTTTATGTCCATTGATGACTTCTTTATTAGTCGTACTTATTCCTAATATATTTTTTTCATGGATTTTAACAACTTTAAGCACTTTTTTAACATTTTTATTTTCAATTTTATTATACCAAGAAATCCAAATTCATTCTCATATTTCTTATGCTTTAGGCAAATGGATGCCCCCTATAGGAATAGAATATATTATTGATAAAGTAGCAATAATTCCTGTTATAATAATTTCTGGTATAAGTTTTATAGCAACTATCTTTGCTTATGAGATAATGCCTGAGGAAATAGAAAAGAAATCAATATCTAAAGTTTATAGTTTATGGCTTTTAGCTATAGCAGGTTTACTGGGTCTAGTAACTACGGGCGATGCATTCAACCTGTTTGTTTTTTTAGAAATATCATCTTTAGCCTCTGTTGCTTTGGTAGCAATGGGCGCTCATAAAGATAAACAGGCTTTGGTCGCTGCTTATAATTACCTTATCATAGGTGCAGTTGGAGCAACGCTATATGTAATTGGTGTAGGATTATTATACGGGATTACTGGCACTTTGAATATGGAAGATCTAACAAATAGAATTTCTGATCTCAATAACAACAGAGCATTAATTGCAGGTTTTGGTTTTATGATAATCGGGATTATGGTTAAAGCTGCTGTTTTCCCATTACATATTTGGTTACCACGAGCGTATGCTTATGCTCCATCTGCAGTATCCGTATTACTAGCTGCAACAGCAACAAAAGCTTCTTTATACATATTAGCTCGCATATTATTTTCTATTTTTAAAAATTCAGAAAATTTAATAAATAACACTTTATTGTTTGTTATACTTCCTCTTTCACTTTTAGCCATGTTTGCTGGCACAATTATGGCAATATATGAGAAAGATATTAAAAGGCTACTAGCTCATTCTTCAGTTGCTCAAATAGGATATATTACTCTAGCTTTTGCTATTGGAACAAAAGCGAGTGTAGCAGCTGGTTTTATACATATGTTCAATCATGCAATAATTAAAGGTGGTTTATTCATCGCTATAACTTCAATTGGTTTTTACATTAAAAAAAGAGTTACTATAAATAATCTATCTGGTCTTGGTAAAGAAATGCCTATCACATTTTTTTGTTTTGTCATCTGCTCATTAAGCCTCGCAGGCCTTCCACTTACAGCTGGTTTTATTTCTAAATTATATTTAATTAAAGCATCTATAAGCTCAGATGATATATGGATAGCAATACTCATATTAATTAGTTCAGCATTATCAGTTGTTTATTTGTGGAAAATAATAGAAGTCATGTGGATGCGTGATGGAAGAAAAATTGTAATAAAAGAAAACCCAACGATTTACATATCACTTATTATTATAACTTTTTTAAATATTTATTTTGGTTTAGATGCCTCATTGGTTGTAAACGGAAGTTTTGAAGCCGCTGATAAATTAATTGGGGATCTTAAATGATAGCAATTGAAAATTTTATATTAATAACAATTTTATCGCCTCTAATTGTTTGTGTTTTAACCCCATTCATTTCAAAAAATACAATTTTGAGAGACTGCTTGGGTCCAATTGGTGGTGTGATTAGTTCTTGGGGTGCATTTAATATCATTAGTTCAGCACTTAATAATCAAAACACCACTTTAGAAATTGTTAAAATTACTGAGGGAGTATCAATTGGTTTTGAAATCACGCCCTTAGGAGCTATCTTTGGACTAGTTGCATCATTTCTATGGATTTTTGCGGCTATCTATTCAGTTGGTGATATGAGAGGTAATAAAGAAAAAAATCAAACAAGATTTTATTCATTTTATGCAATGGCTGTTCATGCTGCTTTATGTATAGCTTATGCTGGTGATTTACTAACTTTATTCATTTTTTATGAAGTTCTTACATTTTCTACATATCCTTTAGTTGCTCATAAGCAAAATGAAAAAGCTCAAAAAGCTGGTAGATTATATTTATCTATATTGGTTGGATCTTCTGTTATATTACTTCTTCCAGGAATTATTTGGGTTTGGGTAGCTACTGGTTCACTGGATATATCCCCAAATGGTGTATTAGACGGTAAAATAGATGAGGCTTATGCTCCACTATTGTTAGTAATGTTTGTTTTTGGAATTGGAAAGGCGGCACTAATACCAATTCATACGTGGCTTCCTGCTGCTATGGTTGCTCCAACACCCGTGTCTGCCCTCCTGCATGCTGTGGCAGTTGTGAAAGCTGGTGTTTTTACAATGTTAATAGTGCTGACAAATGTTTTTGGAATAGATTTTTTAGCCAAAACAGGTGCATCAGAATGGTTGATTTGGTTAGCATCATTTACTCTTCTGGCAACTAGTATAATAGCTATTTATAAAGATGATATAAAAGCTAGACTCGCATATTCTACAATTAGTCAACTTTCTTATATTACTTTAGGTGGAGCTTTAGCTACTTCAATAGCAACACAAGGTGCTGCTTTACATATAATTACACATGCAACTGGTAAAATTACATTGTTTTTTGTTGCAGGAGCTTTGTATGTTGGATCAAAAATTACAAAAATTTCAGAATTAAATGGTTATGGTAAATGTGACCCTCTAATTTTTTTAGCTTTTTTTATTGGTTCACTTTCCATAATTGGCGTTCCTCCAATGGCAGGTTCTTGGAGCAAATTCTTCTTAATGTTAGGTGCTGCCGAAAGTGGTTATGTGGTTGTCATAGGTGTTTTTTGTATATCTACAATGCTAAATGCTTTTTATTTACTGGAGATCCCAGCAAGAGCATTCTTTTTAAAAAATGAAAGGGAAGTTAATTTAAAGATACCAAAACTTATTTTAATACCAACTCTAATAACTTCTTTTATAACTATTTTATTATTCTTTTTTATAGAGCCATTTCAAAATCTAACTTCTATGATAGTGAGCAAGATATGAAATATTTAATAGATAAAATTGGTAAGACAAACACTTCAGTGCTCTTTGTCTGCATTATGTTTCTAATTTTAGAATTAATTGGACATAGGCATGGGGAAACTTCCATAGAAGATATATTATTCTTTCCGGCAATTTTTGGCTTTTTATCATGTATAATTATTTTTGGAATCGCTATTAGCTTACGTTCGTTATTTATGATGGATGAAGATTATTATGATGAATAATTTTCCTCCAGGTTTTGTAATGATAATTGGGGCATTATTAATCCCCTTTTTACCGCATATTATAAGACAGATTTATATGTTGGTTTTGATCATAACATCAGCTTATACTTTGACATTAGGATTTGGTATACATACCAAAATTACTCTAATGGATTTTGAGTTCATATTATTTCAATCAGATCCGTTAACACTTCCATTTGCAATAATCTTTCATGTGGCTGCAGTATTAAATGTAATGTATGGAGCTCACGTAAAACTCTGGAATCAGCATATGGCAATCATGAGTTATAGTGGGGCAGCTATTGCTGCAGTTCATGCTGGTGACTTGTTTACTTTATTTGTGTGGTGGGAGGCAACAGCAATTACTTCAGTGTTTTTAATTTTTGCTGGTAAAACAAAAAGATCATATGGAGCAGCTTTTAGATATCTTATAGTCCAAATTGGCTCTGGAATGTTTTTATTAGCAGGAGCAATTTTATTAATGTCTGAAACTGGTGATGCAGAATTTAAAAATTTTGATATTAATTCTTTATATGGTCAGTTAATTTTTATAGCTTTTGGAATAAAAGCTGCTTTTCCATTATTAAATGGTTGGTTACAGGATGCTTACCCCGAAGCTTCAGAAATAGGTACGGTTGCACTTTCTGTCTTTACAACAAAGTTAGCTATTTTTTGTTTTGCAAAATCTTTTGCCGGCACTGATATACTAATTTTAATTGGTGTATTTATGACATTTTTCCCGATGTTCTTTGCAATCATTGAAAATGATTTGCGAAGAGTTTTAACTTATTGTTTAAATAGTCAACTGGGTTTTATGATTGTTGCCATAGGAATTGGTACAGAATTAGCTATAAATGGAGCTGTAGCTCATGCAGTAGTTCATATTCTTTATAAGGGGTTACTTTTTATGGGTATGGGAGCGGTCTTATATAGAACAAGCACTTGTAAAGCTTCTGAATTAGGTGGTCTATTTAAATATATGCCAATCACCGCTATTTGTACAATTATAGGTGCTGTTTCTCTGTCTGCTTTTCCTCTATTTAGTGGTTTTGTTACAAAAACTTTAATATTATCAGCTCTAGGTAAAGAAGGCCAAGTTTTCGCTTACTTTATGCTTTTATTTTCTTCTGCTGGTGTATTAATATATTCGGGTATAAGAGTTCCTTTCTTTGCTTTTTTTGCTAATGAAAGTAAAATTAAATCAAAAGAAGCTCCCTTGAATATGATAATAGCCATGTTTTCTGCTTCAATTCTTTGTATATTAATTGGTATTTTACCATCTTACTTTTATAATATTTTACCCTATCAAATTCATTATCAACCTTATGACTTTAGTCATATAGTAGGACAGATACAGCTTTTGGGATTTTCTGCATTAGCATTTATATGTTTATGGCATTTTAAAATCTATCCTTCTGAGATCAATTCAACCATTTTAAATAGTGATTGGATATATAGAAAAATGTTACCTGGAGTTTGTTTGCCTTTATTAAATCTTGTAAAAAATTTAAATCAAAAATTTTATAAATTTCTTGAATATTTATTTGTGACAGTAAAAAATATTTTTGCTAATACAATGATAAGAAATAAAGTTTTTGATAGAGAAGTTGGTCAAGATACTTTAATTGTTGTTCAACTTTTTATAGTTATATTGGTCTTAATCTTTATGTGGAAAATTTACTTTTAAAATGTAAAAATATTTAATTTATAAAACATTGAGGAAAAAATGAAAAAAAATAAAAAAGATTTACCTGCCGGAGTTCCTGAAGAGAACGTCTACGAAAATACTCATATATTATTGTATGTATTTTACGCAATAGCAGTAGCCAGCGTGGTATTATTAATGGTTAATCAGTAATTGAACAATTTATCTATCTATCAAGAAAAAATATTACGTCTTGCTGCGAAAAATAAAAAGATTATTGCTTTGAAAGATTTTAACCGATCTTTTGAAATGCGTAACCCAATGTGCGGAGATGAAGTAAAAGTAAGAATAAAATTAGTTGAAGATAAAATAATTGATATTTCAGCAGTGGTGAGAGGATGTGCACTATGTGAAGCTTCAGCTGGATTAGTTGTTGAATTATTTAAAAATAAAAATGTTCCAGATGAAAAATTTTTGAATGAATTCTTAGGTTGGCTTGAAAACACAGAAAAAAACTTCTCAGGTCAATTACCAATTGAAATGGAGATTTTTGAACCAATTAGAGAAATTAAAAATAGACACAAGTGTATAACGATGCCCTTTGAAGCAACTTGCAGATCTGTTGATTTTAGAAATAATTAAAGTATCAATCAGGGGATACAGAGTGTTTTCCAAACCAAATAATCGCACCAACCAGTACGATTGGATAGAGAATTAATAACACAATGCCGACGTCAGGATTCATTTTAAAACCTTTTAATTTATATAATAATCATTAAATACATAATATAAAATAAATTGTAAAAATTACTAGTACCAATATAATTTTTTCAAACAATATCCAAGGAAGGTAAATGACAAATAGAGAAATAATGGAATATGACGTTGTTGTGGTAGGTGCTGGACCTTCTGGATTAAGTGCTGCTATTAAATTAAAACAACTCACTAAGGAAACTAATAAGGATCTATCAGTTTGTGTGATTGAAAAAGGATCAGAGGTTGGGGCACACATCGTATCTGGCGCAGTAATTGAAACTAAGGCATTAGACGAACTTATACCAGACTGGAAATCAAAAAATAGTCCATTAAAAACTGAAGCAAAAGATGATAAATTTTTATATCTTACAGAGACTAAGTCATATCAACTCCCTACCCCTCCACAAATGCACAATAAGGGTAACTACATAATTAGTTTAAGCGATTTTACAAAATGGTTAGCTCAACAGGCTGAAGAACTTGAAGTAGAAATTTATCCAGGTTTTGCCGCGTCAGAAGTACTGTTCGATGAAAAGAATAAAGTATTAGGTGTTGCTACTAGTGACATGGGAAGGTTAAAGGATGGTTCTGAAGGACCTAACTTTGAAAGAGGTATAGAGCTACGAGCTAAACAAACAATATTTTCTGAGGGTTGTAGAGGTCATTTAGGGAAAATATTAATGGAAAAATTTAGTCTTAATTCAGATAACTCTCCACAAACTTACGGCATTGGGATAAAAGAATTATGGGAAGTGACACCTGAAAATAGTAAACCAGGGAGTATAATGCACACTACAGGATGGCCTCTAGATAATGACACTTACGGTGGATCTTTTTTATATCATTTAGATAATAATAAAGTATCAATAGGTTTCGTTATCGGTTTGGATTATAAAAATCCTTATTTATCTCCTTATCTTGAATTTCAACGCTTCAAACATCATCCAGCAATAAAGAAATTACTTGAAGGTGGAAGAAGGATTAATTACGGTGCAAGAGCGTTAAATGAAGGCGGAATTCAGTCTTTACCAAAATTGACTTTTCCTGGTGGAATGTTAACTGGATGTGAAGCAGGTTTTCTTAACGTACCAAAAATTAAAGGAACCCATCTTGCAATGAAATCAGGCATGATTGCTGCTCAATCAATTTATGCTAACATAGATAAAAATGACGAAATATTAGAGTACGAAAGCTCTATTAAGAAAAGTTGGTTATGGAAAGAATTATATAAAGTAAGAAACATTAGACCTTCTTTTAAATGGGGTTTCTGGAAAGCAATATTTTATAGTGCTATTGATACTTATATTTTTCGTGGAAATGCACCTTGGACAATTGATCACCATGGAACTGATCATGAAAGTCTTGGTAACAAACATGATTACAAAGAAATAAATTATCCAAAACCTGATAATGTTATAAGCTTTGACAGACTTACAAATGTTTCTTTTTCAGGGACAAATCATGAAGAAAATCAACCTTGTCATTTGCAGTTAAAAGATGAGGAAGTACCTATAAATACTAATTTTGAATTATATGACAATCCAGAAACAAGATATTGTCCTGCAGGTGTATATGAAATTGTTTTAAATAATAATAAACCAAAACTTCAAATCAACGCACAAAATTGTGTTCACTGTAAAACATGTGATATCAAAGACCCAACTCAAAATATTAATTGGGTAACACCTCAAGGTGGAGGTGGCCCTAATTACCAAGGAATGTAATTTTAAAACAATTAATTAGACTTAATTAAATTATTTAATTAACATGATAAATAAAATAAAGGATTTTGATTTGAATCAATCTTTAGTTGGTATTTTGTGGATGGTAATTACAACAATTTTGTTTGTAGGTGTCACAGCAACTGTAAGATACTTAGAAGGAGAAGTTCCTGCTCCACAAGCTGCATTTCTAAGATATGCAATAGGGACAATTTTATTAATTCCTTCATTGATTTCACTTACGAAATTCAGACCTCATAGACCTTTGATGAAAAAATTTATTTTAAGAGGTTTCGTTCACTCTATTGGTGTTACTTTATGGTTCTATGCTATGTCTGTTATGCCCGTTGCAGAGGTAACGGCTATTGGTTTTTTAACATATATTTTTGTATCTTTTGGAGCATGTTTTTTTCTAAAGGAAACTCTACATAAACACAGGCTATTAGCAATTATAATATCTTTTATTGGTGCTCTTATAATTCTAAGACCAGGATTTAAGGTAATTGAAAGTGGTCAATTAAGTATGTTATTAGCAACTGTAGTTTTCACTATGTCTTATCTAATTGCTAAAGTGGTATCAAAAGAAAGAACTTCTTCTGAAATTGTTGCAATGCTATCTATTTTTACAACAATTTTTTTAATTCCATCCGCAATTTATAGTTGGGAACCTCTTTCAATTGAAGCTTTATTAATTCTTACTATCACAGCTATAATAGCAACTATTGGACATATAACTATGACAAAAGCTATAAAAGTAGCACCAATGGTAGTAACTCAGCCAATATTATTTTTACAACTTGTATGGGCATCGATGGTAGGTTTATTCATCTTCAATGAAAAATTTGATCCTTTTGTAATTTTAGGAGGCACAATAATAATGATGTGTGTCTGTTATGTTTCATACAAAGAACACAAATTAGATAAGATTAATTCAAATGAAACTTTACAAAAAGTAATTTGATATAATTAAGATAAATGCTCCAAAAAAAACAAGTCCAATGGTAGCAAAAAAGTTAGGTCCAAATACTAATTTTGAAATTGAGATTTTAAAATTTTCAGCACTTGTTAAAACAGAAAGAGATGTAAAACTTATTGCTGTACCCGCACACCAACCAATAAGATGTGCTTGCATTAAAAAGGCCGCTTCCCAAACAGATAATAAAGGACCAAATATAGATAAAATTGGAGCTGAAGTGATTATTGGGTGTACACCAATTAAACTAAAACACCAAACTATAAAGGGTAATAAAATAATCATCATCCAAAATGGGAAATAATCACCTATATTACTGCTAACAAAATTTTGAATCTCAACTGAGTTAGTTAATATTGACCCTAAAAACATAGATACTGAAATTAATAACATTTCATCTCCAGAATTTTGTATCAAATTTTTTAAATTTTTGAAAATGAAGTTTGATGTTTCTGGTCGTCTCAATATTTGAATAAACACTAAAATTGGTACTACAATTATTATTGCATTCAAAGCAGTCTTATTAAAGATTTGGCCAACAAACAATACAGATGTTGCTAAAATAAGTAATCTTGAAAATATTGGTTTAATACATGATAAAGACTCCAAAAGATAATTTATTGTTAATTCACCAATAATTAATCTTATTGTTATGAGATTAAAGAGTGTAGCTATAATTATTCCAAACCCAATCCCTATCCATGCTGACATTTCAGGAAGATAAATTTGTCCAACAGCAAAACTCACAAAAAAAGGTGACCATAAAACCGCAGTATTCATTCCACGAATTGATGCTTCACCGGCAGATTGTCTCAAACTAATTTTTGATTTTTTAGGAAGAACAGACGACAGCAGTGGGAAAGAACCAATATTAATTACACTGCCAAGAAAATGCGATGTAACTTGGAGACCTGAGAGTATTTTTTTTGAATTTAATTTTGATAGAAGTGATTGAGTGTTTTGAACTGACGGCATTGTAATAGCTGTAGCCCTTAAAATCCATAAACTTGGAAGAAAAGCAGAAAAAATAATGAAAAAGTTTCCAGCTTTTAGAATAATCTCTTTTGATGGGAAATTATCTAAAATTAAAAAAGTAAATAGAAACAAAAGAGAAACAATGATCTTAGTAGTGTTTTTTGAGAATATAAACATCCAAAATAATAATAAAAAATATATGAATATTAGAAAAAATATATATCTTTCACCAAAATTTAGTCCGTAAATTATGGGTAAAACAGCAATCCAACAAAAACATGTTAAAATTAATTTTACGATCATTTTTTTCTACTTTTTTAATCCTATGGATTTTCCAAAAGCAGAAGGTAGTGAAGCATTTTTATGAGTATTTTTTAATTTGATAAGTTTTTCAAAAGCCCATGGAGGATATGGTTCAGATTTACGTAACTTTAAATTTACATTTATTAAAACTTGTTCAACAACTGCTATTACTTTTTCTTGAAAGGTTGAATATATTTCCATGCATAAATGCATCTTATTTTTATCACAATCAACTACAAATAATCTGACATGAAATTTTTCATTTAATCTCATTTCATTTAAATAATGATAATGAGCTTGAACAACAAAAGGACCCTGATTATTTTTATAAGCATGAGATTCACCAATACCTAGTAAATCTTCTAAAAAGATGTCTAAAGATTTATCAAATGCCAATGTGTAATATGCAACATTCATGTGACCATTGTAATCCAACCATTCTTTTAAAACTTCTTGTTCAGGAAGAATTAATGGTGTTGAATACTGTTCGCCAATTTTGTTTTCTTTCATTTATTAAATGACCTATTAATTTTAATTAGTTTTGGATAAAATTTTAGTCGCTTCTTCTATCCCTTTTATGCTTAAGGGCACCATTCTATTTGAAAATATTTCTTTTATAATATGAGTAGACTGAGAATAATTCCAATGCTCCTGTTTTGTTGGATTAATCCAAACATTTGATGGCCACTGGGCAATAGCTCTTTCTAACCAAACTTGTCCTGTTTCTTGATTAAAGTGTTCATTACCACCACCCTCTACTAAAATTTCATATGGACTCATCGAAGCATCACCAACAAAGATACACTTGTATTCTTTTCCATATGTCCTGAAAATTTCTGTTGTAGAAAATTGTTCTTTCCATCGTCTTACGTTACTTTTCCAAACACCTTCATATAGACAGTTATGAAAGTAAAAAAAGTTAAGGTTTTTGAAAACATTTTTTGCAGCTGAAAATAAATTTTCTACTTGTTGGATGTAGTCATCCATAGAACCACCTACATCAAGAAAAAGTAATATTTTAATTGCATTTTCTCTTTCTTTTCTGGTTTTTATGTCTAAATAGCCATTTTTTGCAGTATGTGATATTGTATTATCTATATCTAACTCTTCATCAATACCAGTTCTTGCCCATTGCCTTAATCTTTTCAACGCAACTTGCATTCCTCGTGTATCTAATTCTCTTGTATCATCAAAATCTCGAAATACTCTTTTGTCCCATACTTTAACAGCTTTTCCCTGCCCTCTAGCATGTTGTCCAATTCTAATTCCTTCTGGATTGTATCCATAAGCTCCAAAGGGTGATTTACCTGCTGTGCCGATCCATTTATTTCCACCTTGATGACGTTTTTTTTGTTCTTTTAGTCTTTGTTCTAGAGTTTTCATTAGTTCATCAAAACCACCTAAAGATTTGATCTCTTTAATCTCATCTTTAGTAAAATGCTTGTCCAACATTTTTTGAAGCCACTCTTTAGGGACACTAAGATGTTCAAGTACATCTTCTAATTTCAAGGTTTCAACACCCTTAAAATATTCACCAAACACAACGTCAAATCGATCTATTAGCCTTTCGTCTTTCACTAAACTAGCTCTAGCCATATAATAAAAATTTTCAGTGTTAAATTGAATAAAGTCTAATTTGATTGTATCTAGAAAAGTAAAAAATTCATTTAATGTTACTGGAATTCTTGCATCTTTTAATTTGAAAAAGAAATCTAGAAACATTCTCTTATCTATTTCCTCTTGCCATAAAAGCTAACCTCTCAAATAAATGAATATCTTGTTCATTTTTAATGAGAGCACCATGTAACTTGGGCAGCAAATCCTTTCCATCACTTTTTAAATCTATTGGATTAATATCTTCAAGTAATAAAAGTTTTATCCAATCTAAGGCCTCTGAAGTTGATGGTTTTTTCTTTAATCCAGGAATTTCTCTAACTTCAAAAAATCTATGTAAGGCTGCTTCTAGTAATGATTTTTTAATTTCAGGAAAGTGTACTTGAACAATCTTTTTTAAAGTATCAATTTCAGGAAATTGAATGTAATGAAAAAAACAACGTCTTAAGAATGCCTCTGGAAGTTCTTTTTCATTATTAGATGTTATAATGACTATGGGTCTTTTTTTTGCTTTAACAATTTCATTAGTTTCATAAACAAAAAATTCCATTTTATCTAACTCTTGAAGTAGGTCATTAGGAAATTCTATGTCTGCTTTATCAATCTCATCAATTAATAGTACTGATCTTTCTTTGGACTCAAAAGCATTCCAAATCTTTCCTTTCTTTATGTAATTTCCAATATTTTCTATTTTCTTATCGCCTAGTTGGCTATCTCTGAGACGACTAACAGCATCATATTCATATAATCCTTGTTGAGCTTTTGTTGTGGATTTTATGTTCCATTCAATAATACCTAATCCTAGGCTGTCAGATACTTGTCTAGCCAATTCTGTTTTTCCAGTGCCTGGCTCACCTTTAATTAATAATGGTTTTTCAAGTGTAATTGCAGCATTTACTGCCACATTCAAATCTTCCGTTGAAATATAATTACGCGTACCTTTAAATTTCATTCTTTATTAACCCTAACATCGTAATTTAGTTATTAAAAATTTTATTTCTCAGTGCTTCAATATAATGAGGACCCACTTCACAACATCCTCCAACTATAGAAGCATTATTTTTAATGTAACTCAATATTTGACCTACAAATTTATTGATATTTAAATCGGATCTTTTTTTAAGAATTGACACATCATTATGAATGTCTAGGTTGTTTACTGTCTCAAAAGCATTAGGCAAGGCACCAAAAGGTTTTGAAAAATTTTTCATTATTTTAATAGAGGATTGAATAGCTTCAGGTGGCGCACAATTTACCAAAAATGAATTGATTTTTGTGTTGTCAAATTCTTTTAAAGCATCCTCTAAACGCTCTCCAGATCGTAATAAGGTTCCATCTTCTTCTTTGACACAGAAACTCAACCAAACTTTTTTATCAGTTTTTAATGCTTCTTCCGTGCTAATTTTAGCCTCTTCAATAGAACAAATTGTTTCACAACAAAATATGTCAACAGAAGGCTCTTGTAAGGCAACAATCCTCTTATAAGTATCTTTTGCTTCTTTAATATCTATTCCTATAGAAGCTTTGTAACTCATAACTAATGGAGGTAAGCAACCAATTATTTTTATACTCTTTTCATTTGAGGCTAAATTAATAGCATCTAAAGCAGCATTAATTGCAGTCTTTTGAAGCTCCTTGAACATATTTTCTAAATTAAATCGTTTCAATCTTTGTGGTGTAACACTGTAGGAATTTAGTGTTATAGCTTCTGCCCCTGCATTTATAAAATCTTTATGTAAATCAACAACTAGGTCATACTCGTCAAGCATTACTCTAGCAGACCAAAGACCGTCAGGTTTTTTTTTGGATCTGTGGATTAATTCCTGCCCCATTCCACCATCGATTAATATTAAATTATTATTCATATTTTTAGATCTCTCTTTTTTTAAAAATTAATATATTACTTCTTTTTAATTTTAATTAAAAATATCAAAGGAATAGATAAAAAACCAACCCAGGAGTATAATTTAAATGCATCTATATAACCAATCATTAAACTTTGTCTATTTAATTCATTTGTTAATTTAGAAATATTTAAATCATTTAATGAATTCAAAACTCCATCAAAATTGATACCAAGGTTCCATATTGACACAGAAGCCCCAATTTCTTCAAAATTTATTTGTCCCATATGAAGTACGACTGCAACACTTACTGAAATAAAAAAACTTGACCCAATATTTCTTATTAAATGAAACATTGCAGTAGCTTCTCCATGAAATTTATTTGACAAAGTTGCAAAGCAAATGACACTTACTGGTGGCCATGTTAAACCAACTCCAAGACCCTGAACTAAACTAGCCCAAACTATGTTTGAAAAGGTCATATTTATATCAAAAGTAGACATATAAAATCCTGAGACTGCTTGAATACCAAAACCAAAAAATATTATAA
>CACIRZ010000013.1 GCA_902589185.1 uncultured SAR116 cluster alpha proteobacterium | reverse complement strand
CATAAATAGTTATAATCAAGTAAGAAAATAAATATTATATTTTTGTTAATTTTAGTGTAGAAAATATTAACTTTACATTTATATATGATATATGAGTAATACAAATACATATGACAAATCTTTCCCAGTGTCCTGGGAAGAGATTCACAGAAATAGCAAAGCTTTAGCTTGGCGTTTGTCAGAACTGAAACCTTATAAAGGAATAATTGCTGTTACAAGAGGAGGGCTGGTGCCTGCGGCGATAGTAGCAAGAGAACTAGATATCAGATTAATCGATACCTTTTGTGTTTTATCTTATAGTCAAAAAACTAAGGGTGATATAAAAGTTTTGAAAGAATCTAGTGTAGCTGACAATGGTGAAGGTTGGCTAATAGTTGATGATCTTGTAGATACTGGTGAAACTATTAAAGCTATCAGATCAAGTTTACCTAATGCTCATTATGCAACAGTATATGCTAAGCCAAGTGGTAGAGAACAGGTTGACACATTTATAACAGAAGTTTCTCAAGATACATGGATATATTTTCCTTGGGATATGGAAATGAAGCCAGCTCCTACAATTTCTGAGCGTACACAAAAATAATCATATTGACTAAGTGACACAAAGTGTCTAAAAACACCTAAAATAAAATGAGAGGCTGTATTTAATACAGGAAAACAATGAAACGTACATTTCAACCTAGTAATTTAGTAAGAAAAAGAAGACATGGTTATAGATCCAGGATGTCTACTGTTGGGGGAAGAAATGTCATTCGTAGTAGAAGAGCTAAAGGAAGAAAAAAGCTCTCAGCTTAAATTTTCTTAATTATTTCTATATCTTGTTTGTTAAGTAAATAGCTTATGAGATGATAAAATGAAACTTGTAACTTTAAAGAAGAGAAGAGATTTTGTTTTATCAAATAAACATGGGCAAAAAACCCATAACAAAAATTTCATTTTACAAGAGTATTACAACCCTAATGTATCAGAACAAGGCCTGATGTTTGGTTTTACAGCAACTAAAAGAATTGGTAACGCAGTAAAAAGAAATAGGGCAAAAAGGAGAATGAGGGCATTAATCTCAAGCTTGTTAAAAGAGGATAATATTTTGTTTAAAGAAAAATATAGTTATGTTTTAATAGCAAAACAGTCAATTTTAAAGGCTTCCTTTTTTGAGATGCACAATCAATTGAAACAATGTTTGAGTAGATTATGATGAAAAGATTTTTAACATCTTCCTCAATTACTTTAATTGATTGTTATAAATATATTATTTCACCTTTATTAGGAAATAATTGTAGATACTTACCTACTTGTTCTGAATACACAAAAGATTCGATAATCAAGTTTGGTTTAAAAAAAGGGATTTGGTTAGGTTTTAAAAGAATTATTAAATGTCATCCATGGGGGAAAAGTGGACATGATCCAATAAAGTGAATTATTTAATTCATTTCTTTTAATAAAAGGTACTTTAGGTTAAACAATTATAAAAATAAGATATGAATTTCTATTAGATATAAATTGAGCGAGAAAAAATGAATCCAGAAACAAGAAATTTAGTTGCAGCAATTTGCTTATCTATGGCTGTGCTCATAGGCTATCAAATATTATTTGTTGATCCCAAAAAAGATTTATATCAACAAGAAAAAATTACAAAAGAAAATAATGACACCTCAAACATTCCTTTGCCTGAAAATATAGGTAATGGAATTATTACATCAGATAATACTGAGCCAACTGATCAAAATAAAACAGTTCCAAGAATTTCAATGGAAAGTAAAGAGGTATCTGGGTCCATCTCATTAAGGGGTGCAAGAATCGATGATATTACTTTAACACAGTATCGAGAAACGCTCGAGCCTGAGAGCGATATGATTAAGTTATTATTAAAGTCTAATGGTAGGACACCATATTTTATTGAATTTGGATGGAGTAGCCCGGATGGGGTTAAAGTCCCTAATGGTAAAACATTATGGCAGTCATCAAGTAATCTTTTAACTCCTGAAAAAACTATTACTTTAAAGTGGAATAATGGTGAAGGAATTAATTTTTATCAAGACATAAGTATTGACGATACTTTTATGATCACTGTTAACCAGAGAGTAGAAAATTCTTCTGCTAAGTCAGTTACTTTATATCCATATGGTTTAATTAGAAGAGCTGGCGAACCAGAAACAATTGATTTTTTTGTATTGCATGAGGGTCCACTTGGAGTTTTTGACAGAACATTGTCTGAACAAAGTTATGGTGATTTAACAGAGGCTGGCAAAAAGGGTATTAATATAAAACCTGAAGAATCAGGGGGGTGGATTGGATTGACAGACAAATATTGGATGACAGCTCTATTACCTGATCAAAACCAGAAATATAACTTTACTTTTAGAAAATTAAATTCAAATGGTGGACAATATCAAACTGATTTTTTAGGAAATGCTGTAACTATTCCTGCGAACTCTAAAGGTGAGTTTTTATCAAGAACATTTGCAGGAGCAAAAAGATTAGCTTTATTTGATGAATATGAACAAAAGTTTAATATTCAACATTTTGACTTGGCTATTGATTTTGGTTGGTTTTATTTTTTAACAAAACCTTTCTTTTATGCTTTATCTTGGGCAAATGATTATTTAGGTAATTTTGGATTGGCAATTTTAGCTATAACAGTAATTGTTAAATTATTATTTTTTCCATTAGCAAATAAATCCTACAAGAGCATGGCTAAAATGAGAGTGCTAACACCTCAGATTCAAAAATTGAGAGAAAGAGTTGGTGATGATCGACAAAAATTAAACCAAGAAATGATGAATCTTTATAAAAAAGAAAAAGTGAATCCTGCAGCAGGATGTTTGCCAATTTTAGTCCAGATTCCAGTGTTCTTTGCTCTATATAAGGTTTTATTTGTTTCAATTGAAATGAGGCAAACACCTTTTTTTGGGTGGATTAAAGATTTATCTGTTCAAGATCCAACCAGTATTTTTAACTTATTTGGTTTGCTTCCCTATAGTACATCATTTTTACCAGACTTTTTAAATATTGGTGTTTGGCCGTTGTTAATGGGTGTGACTATGTTTTTACAGCAAAGACTAAACCCAACACCACCGGACCCTATACAAGCAAAAATATTTGCGTGGATGCCAGTTGCGTTTACATTTTTATTAGCAACTTTCCCTGCAGGTTTAGTTATATATTGGACATGGAATAATCTGCTTTCAATATGTCAGCAATGGGTAATTATGAATAAGATGAATAAAGAGTCAAAATAAGTAGGTTGAATTCTTGTTATATGATGATCTCGAAATTGAAAAAGCTAGAAAAATATTTTCAGGGGAATGTAAATTCATAGCTGCAGCTCTTGATATTAATGTAATACCTCCTCAAGAAGGTAATGAGGTGGCATTTGCAGGAAGATCTAATGTTGGTAAAAGTTCGCTTGTTAATGCACTTACAAATAGAAAAACCTTAGCTAGAACTAGCCAAACACCTGGAAGAACTAGGCAATTGATATTTTTTGACCTTGTTTATCAAAGCAATAGGCTTAGACTAGTTGATCTGCCTGGTTATGGTTATGCAAAAGCACCAAAGACAGATATAAAATCATGGACATCTCTTACTTTAAAGTATTTAAAAGGTAGACCAACACTTAGAACTGTATGTCTGTTAATTGATAGTAGGCGAGGAATTGGAGATTTAGATAAAACTATAATGAAAGAACTTGATACAGCAGCAGTAAGTTGGGTTTTAGTTCTTACAAAAAGTGATAAATTGAGTGATGAAGAAATAATAAAGGTAAAAGATAATTCAAATAAAATTATTTCTAAATATACAGCTGCCTTCCCAGAAATAATGGTTACTTCAAGTCTCAAAAATAATGGTATCGAAATTTTGAGAACATATTTAGCAAGCTTTGCATAAAAAAAGATAAAATAATAATTAAATTAAAAAATATATGATAATAATAGTGGTATAAATTTTTGACGGTTAAAGCATTGAAAAAAAATAAAGATCAAATTCAAACTGAATGGCTAAAAAAAGCTGATTTACTTACAGAAACGCTACCTTTTATGAAACGTTATGCAAACAAGGTTATTGTTGTAAAGTTTGGTGGAAACGCAATGGGTAAAAAGGAGTATGTAAACAGCTTTGCAAAAGATATTGTTTTATTACAACAAGTAGGGATGCTTCCTGTTGTAGTACATGGAGGTGGACCACAAATAGGTGAAATGTTATCTAAGCTTCAAATAAAAACCGAGTTTATAAATGGACTTCGAATAACGGATGCTGCAACAATAGATGTAGTCGAAATGGTTCTTAGTGGAGTAACAAATAAATCGATAGTTTCAGCCATTGCTAACTCTGGTGCAAAATCAGTTGGAATTTCTGGTAAAGATGGAAACTTAATAACTGCCAAAAGGTTAAACAAAGTTGATGACAATTCTGACTCTAATGTAGAAAAAGCAATTGATCTTGGTTATGTAGGTGAACCAGAAAAAATTGATCCTCAAGTTATTCATGCTTTAATTAATGAAAAAATGATACCTGTAATTGCGCCTGTAGGGATTGGAACCGATGGCTTAACATATAATATAAATGCTGATACGGCAGCAGGTTCTATTTCAGCTGCAATGAAAGCTTCTAGAATGATAATGTTAACTGATGTTGCAGGAGTTCTTGATCAAAATGGTAAATTGATACCAGAATTAACAATTTCAGAAGCTCAAGAATTAATTAAAAATAAAATTGTTGTCGGGGGCATGATCCCAAAAATTAAAACATGCATTGATGCAGTGTTAGGTGGTGCAGAGGCATCTGTAATTATGGATGGAAGAATGCCTCATTCTTTATTGTTAGAGCTTTTCACAGAACATGGTGTAGGAACTATAATTAGAAAAGGTACTAGTTAGTTTTAATTTTCATGAATTTATTTTTGAATAATAAAGATACCATAGACTTTAATGAACATTATGATCAATGGGTTTTTGACTTAGATAATACAATTTATGATTTTAATTTAGGTTTATTTACTAAAGTCTCTTCAAGAATGACACAGTACATTAAAGATTTTTTTGATCTAAATGAGGTTGACGCTCTTACACTTCAAAGAAATATGTATAAAAAATATGGACTAACTTTAAGAGGTTTAATGATCGAAAAAAAAATTGACCCAGAGCCATTTCTTGAATTTGTACATGATGTAGATTTTAGTGAATTAGATGAAGATATTACCCTTAAAACATTACTAGGTAAAATTAAAGGGAAGAAATCAATTTACACTAATGCAACATTTAAACATGCAAAAAATATATTAAAATCAATGGGAATATTTGAAGAATTTGAGATTATTTTTGACATTAAAGATGCAAATTATATAGCCAAACCAGATCTTAACTCTTATCTTATGATGAAAAAAAAACTTGGTCTTAATGATAATAATATTTCTAAAAGTATTTTTTTCGAAGATACAGCTAAAAACTTAAAGCCTGCTAGTGAATTAGGAATGAGTACTGCATGGATTGAAAATGATTTTAACAGAAAAGAAGCTGATATTTTAAGAGAATATATTAATTTCACTGGATCAGACATAAAATCTATTTTAAGTAATATGTTAAAATTTGAAAAAAGGTAATTTGTTTTAATTTAATTGAAGGGATAGTCATGGATATAGAAAATATGAAATCAGTTATAGAGAGAGTTTTCGATAATAATGAAGATATTAATCCAAATACTACTGGTGAAATCAGAGACTCTATTGAAACAGCCTTAGATTACTTAGATAAAGGTAAATTAAGAGTAGCTGAGCCATTAGGAAATAGTAAATGGAAAGTAAATCAATGGTTAAAAAAAGCTGTTTTATTATCTTTTAAGATAAATGATATGGACGTAATTTCTGGAGGTCCAAAAAGTCAAAATACTTCTCCAGCTAATTGGTGGGACAAAATTCCTTCTAAATTTTCTGGATGGAATAAAGAAGATTTTCAAAAAGCTGGATTTAGAGCAGTTCCTGGAAGTGTGGTAAGACATTCTGCTTATATTGCACCCAGTGTTGTGTTAATGCCATCATTTGTAAATATCGGTGCCTATGTTGATAGTGGAAGTATGATTGATACTTGGGCTACTGTCGGATCCTGTGCACAGATTGGTAAAAATGTTCATATTTCTGGTGGAGCAGGTATTGGAGGTGTTTTAGAGCCTGTACAAGCAGGACCAGTTATTATCGAAGACAACTGCTTTGTTGGAGCAAGATCTGAAGTAGCAGAAGGTGTCGTTGTTGAACAAGGAGCAGTATTATCAATGGGAGTGTTTATTGGTGCATCTACTAAAGTTGTTGATAGAAATACAGGCGAAGTCCATGTAGGTAGGGTGCCTGCATATTCTGTTGTAGTTCCAGGTTCTCTTCTTGGAAAATCGTTACCTGATGGCTCCCAAGGACCAAGTTTATATTGTGCAGTAATAGTAAAAAAAGTTGATGCTCAGACACGTTCAAAGACATCTGTAAACGAACTATTAAGAGATTAGTTAAGGCTTTTTATGTCTAATGTTTTAAACCCAGTAGAGTTAACCTCAGCTTTAATTAAGTGTAGAAGTATAACTCCGACATCTGCAGGTTCTATTGACTTAATTATTTCATATTTAGAACCTATGGGATTTATCTGCACAAAAATCGATTTTGGACAGGGTGATGAAAAGGTTGAAAACTTATATGCAAGATTTGGTTCCTTAGAACCAAATATTTGCTTTGCAGGTCATGTGGATGTTGTTCCTACCGGTGATGAACAAAGTTGGTCTATAGATCCATTTGGTGGGGAAATTAAAAAAGGAAAAATATGGGGAAGAGGTGCCGCAGACATGAAATCTGGAATAGCGGCCTTTATAGCAGCTGTATCAGAGTTTATGGAGACAAACAAGAATCTAAAAGATTATGGAAGTATCTCCTTTATAATTACAAGTGATGAAGAAGGAAAGGCCATAAACGGTACAAAAAAGGTAGTTGAATGGCTTATAAACAAGTCAGAAAAAATTTCTGGTTGTCTTGTTGGTGAACCAACTAATGTAAGCAAAATGGGTGATACAATTAAAATTGGTAGAAGAGGAAGTTTTACTGGCTCTTTGATTGTGAAAGGTATTCAAGGACATGTTGGTTATCCTGATTTAGCAAAAAATCCAATAAACTCACTTTTAAAAATGCTAGAGCCTTTTACAAAAATATATCTAGATAAAGGAACTAGTGAATTCCAACCTAGTTCTGTAATGATTACTACAATTGATGTGAATAATGATGCAAGTAATGTTATTCCTGGGGAGGTAAAAGCAAAATTTAACATAAGATTTAATACCTTACATTCTGTTGCTTCGCTAAAATCCATGCTAAAAAACCAGTTTGATGCTATTACTAAAAACTATGAGTTTGATTATTTTTGTAATGCTGAACCTTTCCTTACAAGTGATAAAGAGCTCAAATCAACTCTTCAAAATGCAATCAAAAAAGTTGTAAATGTTAATCCCGAAAAATCTACAACAGGTGGCACTTCAGATGCAAGGTTCATAACAAAAATATGTCCTGTAATAGAGTTTGGTTTGGTGGGGAAAACAATGCATAAGATAGATGAAAATGTTGAAGTTGATGATATTATGAAGTTAACAAGTATTTATAATAAATTCCTCCAAAATTATTTCAGAGTTGAAAAAAATGATTAAATTTCCTCCAAATCCTTTTGTAATAAAAGATGGGTTTTTTTCTGCTTTTCAATTCATGTCGAAAAAAGGTAATTCTTCTCAATTATTCAACTTAAATTTAAATGGTTTTTGGGATAGCTGTTGGATAGTTTTTTTTGTGAATGCAGTTGTATCAACTCTAGCTTCATATGGAATTAAAGCGAATATTGATGGTGATATTCAAAGTGGAATATTACCTAGATTACTTCTAATCACAATTATAGACATTTGTTTATTCTCAATCTTAGTTAACACAATTTTTGAAAAAATTGGGAAGGGTGATAAGTTCTTTAAATTTTTAATACCATTTAATTGGATACAGTCTTTTCAGGCTATTTTAATGTTAAGTTTTGCTGTTTTAGGTTTAATTTTACCTCCATCAATTTTTGTATTTTTTGGTATTATGGTAGTAATTTGGGTTACTTTTTCTTTATGGCGTATTGGAAAAGAAGAGGTTGGTTTGACTGGTTGGGGAGCCACGGGTATGATTTTCTTATCAGTTATTATTGAAGCAAGTTTAGGAATGTTTTCACGTTCATTGTCAATGACAATTTGATTTAATTATACTGATTACTGTCATAAATAATTGGCCAATTATCATCAAGTAAATCATTTGGATATTCTACTTTCTCAAGATATAGACCTTCTGCTGGAGCAGTGGGCCCTGAAAGATTTCTATCTTTACCTTCAAGTATGTTTTTTATATCAATAGGTTCTAATGTTTCGTCACCTACTTTGTAAATTGTTCCTACAATAATTCTTACTTGACTATGTAAAAAACTTTTTGCTGATATTTGTATAATAATTTCATCACCTTCAGATGATAGTGATATCTTGTCTAATGTTCTAATGGGAGATTTGGCTTGACAGTTAATAGTTCTAAAACTTGTAAAATCATGCTTCCCAATTAAGTGTTTGGCTCCTTCTTCCATTAATCGAATATTTAATTTTTTCCTTGAATGCCAAACTTTTCCTTTTTCAATACCAGGTGGTGCGGCACGACATAAAATTCTATACTTATAATGACGTTTTGTTGCACTGAACCTGGCGTTAAACTCTGGTTCAACTTGTTTAGTAGAAACTACTCTAATATTAGATTTCCTTAAATGTGAGTTGAAAGCAGAGATTATATAAAATGGATGTTTAGTTGTTAATTTATGATTTTTTGGAAGATTTATATGAGCAACTTGTCCTAGAGCATGAACTCCAGCATCAGTTCTACCAGAACCTTGAATTTCAAATTCTTGATTAAAAATATTTTTAGCAGCTTCTTCTAAACTGCCTTGAACAGAAATCCCTTCATTTTGCTTTTGCCAGCCAATTAAGTTATTACCATCATACTCAATTAGTAAAGCAAATTTAACAGTTTTATTAACTTCCAAATTTTTCACCAATACTTATTTTAGTTCCATTGACAAAATCTTTGACAGACATGATGTTTTTCCCAGATTTTTGTAGGTATTTAATTTCTAATGTTGATTTATTTCCACATGCTACAATTATTTTGTTGTTACATTCAATTATTGTACCTGGTTCAAATTGATGATTGTCTTCACAAAGTTTGGTTTCAACAATTTTAATTTTAACATCAGATAAAAATGTATAAGTGCTTGGAAAAGGATTAAAAGCTCTTACTTTATTAAAAATATTGATTGAGGGCAAACTCCAGTTTATAATAGCTTCATCTTTAACAATTTTCTCTGCATATTTAACACCATCATCTTTTTGCTTAATTGGTACAACTTTCCCATCAATATATTCTTTTATAGTTCTCACAAGCATTTCAGCTGTTAAATTAGATAGTTTATCATGTATAGTTTTAGAAGTATCACTAGTATGAATATTTATTGATTTTGAAGATAGTATTGGTCCAGTATCCATACCCTTTTCCATCAACATTATACATGAACCAGTTTTACGATCACCTGCTTCTATAGCTCTTTGTATTGGAGCAGCGCCGCGCCACCTTGGTAAAAGGCTGGCATGACCGTTAATGCAACCAAATTTAGGTGTTAACAAAAACCTTTCAGGTAGAAGCAAGCCATATGCAACGACTACAACTAAATCTGGCTTAAGTTTTTTAAATTGTAGAAACACATCTTCCTGTTTTAAAGTTGAAGGAGTAATTGTTTTTAAATTTAATTCTTTTGCATTTTTTTCAACTGGAGAAAGTTTTGTTTTCATACCTCTTCCACTAGGGCGAGCAGGTTGTGAATAAACAGCAACTATATTATAATTTTTCTCCATAAACCTTAGGCTGGGGACAGCAAAATCAGGAGTTCCCATAAATATTATATTCAACTAACCCTCGTTTTCGTAACGTTTTAATTTTTAGAGTATTCTTTGATAGCTTTTTTAAGAATTATTTCTCTTTTTAATTTTGATAGATGATCAATAAAAAGAATACCATTTAAATGATCTATTTCATGTTGAATGCAAGTTGCTAACAATCCCTCAGCATCAATGATATTATCTTTTTTATTTTCGTCCGTATACTTTACTTTTAAGGATGATGGTCTTTTGATTTTTGCATTGTATCCAGGTATAGACAAGCAACCCTCTTCTCTTTCTTCAAGACTTTTACCTAAACTTATTATTTCTGGGTTAATCATTTTAATTGGAAAAGGTTCAAATTGTTCATCCTTTATTTTTTCATCATATTCTTTTTCAGATATATTTTTAATTTCATACTTTGTTTTTCCACAATCCATTACAATTAATCTCTTATCAATTGCGATTTGTGTAGCGGCTAAACCAATACCATTTGCATGATACATAGTTTCCATCATATCATCTAGAATGGTTAAAATATCTTCATCAATAACTGTTACAGGTTTAGCAGTAACTTTCAAAAAAGGATTAGGTACTTTAATAATTTCTCTTAGGCTCATTTAGCAAAATCCTTATATATTTTATGCTAGTTAATTTAAAAACAATTTGTAATATTATATTATTTTAATATGGAGACAAAATGGATTTAAAATATTTAATTATATTTATCATTTCTTTATTAATACTCTCAATCATAATTTTTTTAATATGTAAATTATATTTTGAAAATAAAAATAAAAATCTTAACACACCTTTAAATCATGAATTAAACCAAATCACTGAATTAAAAGGAGCAGTTTCTCAATTGAGCAGTAGCATTGAAGAGAGGTTGGGTAACTTTGGGACCTCTATTGGTAATAGTCTTACACAACAAACTCAAAATACACAAAAATCTCTTATGGAGATGCATGAGAGATTAGCAATTATTGACAGAGCTCAAGAGAATATCCATTCCTTATCAACTCAGGTAAATGACCTACAAAATATTTTGTCAAACAAACAACTCAGAGGAGCTTTTGGCGAGGTTCAACTTGAAAATATAGTTAAAGATGCACTTCCTCAGAATGCATACCAATTTCAATATACACTAATATCTAATACTAGAGTTGACTGCATTGTAAAAATGCCACAACCACCTGGTTCAATTTGTATAGATTCAAAATTTCCACTAGAAGATTATAAAAAATTTGCAAATTCTTCAAATGAACAAGAAAAAAAAGATAATTTAAAATCATTTCATAATGCAGTTCAAAAGCATATTAAAGATATTGCTGATAAATATATTTCACCTGGTGAAACAGCAGACTCAGCTATAATGTTTCTTCCTAGTGAATCAATTTATTCAGAAATTAATATTAGATTTCCAAGACTAGTCAATGAAAGTAGAAATAAGAAAGTTTACATGGCAGGTCCTGATAATTTAATGCTTCTTTTGCATACTGTTAGGGCTATATTAAGAGATGCCACTATGAGTAAAACAGCAGGAAAAATACAAATTGAAGTAGATAAGTTAACTAATGATTTAAATTTATTAGCTGACAGAATCTTAAAACTCGATAAACATTTTGACTTAGCAAGAAAAGACTTAGATGAAATTAAAATTTCTCATAGAAAAATTGAAAATAGAGGCAATGTGATAACTTCTATTGATGTAAGTGACAAAAAAAAATTGACTGAATAAATTATAATTTGTTTCTAGCTTTTAAAGCTTGCGCAATTGTTCCATCATCCAAAAAATCTAATTCTCCACCAACTGGTAATCCATGGGCTAATCTTGTGATGTTAATATTAAATTTACTCAATATTTCTGCCAAATAATGTACGGTTGTTTGTCCGTCAAGTGTGGCTGAGATTGCAATAATTATTTCTGTAATAGATTTATTTTCTAATCTTTTTTCTAAAGAAGCAATATTAAGTTGCTCTGGATTGACACCATCTATCGCTGACAAAACACCACCTAATATATGATATTTCCCATTATAAACATTTGATCTTTCTAAGGCCCATAAATCTGCAACAGTCTCAACTACGCATAATAAGTTTTGATTTCTAGAAGAATCTTTACAAATTTGACAGATTTCATTTTCATCTAAATTACCACATTCTATACAACTTCTTATGTTATTAGCTACTGTGGTCAAATCTTCAATAAGTGGTAATAGTAATTTTTCTTTATCTTTTAATAAGTGTAAAATAACCCTTCTGGATGATCTAGGGCCCAAACCAGGTAGTTTTGAAACTTTTTTTATTAGTTTTTCTAAATATTGTTCAGACATTTTAATTTTCCAAATGTAATTTAATTTGATTTTTTATTTTCAATTGAAGTTATCTCAGCCTGAGGAAAATGTTTAAACACTTCAGCAAAATGAGGATTTGTTTTTATTTGTTCTTTCTGCTCATTCAATTTAATATTTTGTTTTTCAACTATAGTTTTATCTCCATCTTCTTCAGAATGGGTAACATTCCATTTATTTTTTGTTAATTTTTCTAAAGTGGAAGATAAGTTTTTTAGAATTTCTGTATCAGTTTTGAATTTTAATCTAAGCTTTATATTACTTTCTTCAAAAGATATTAAATGAACATTATTAATCAATTGAGCATGGAGTAGAGACTCTTTGTTTTTTAAAAGTAATTCTAAAATATCTTCAAAAGATTCAGGATTTTTGAAATTTTCTGATTTTTCTTCATTATTAACTATAATTTGTTTGTTTAACTTGTCTTGAGAATGTGATGTCTCAGAAACTTTATTTTGATCATTTTCTGATTTCTCTTCTTTATAATTGGTTGTATTTTCTTTGATTGTTTTTTCTTTAAAGTTTGTAGTCTCAGAAACTTTAGTTTGTTTATTCTCTGATTGAGTATTTGTTTGTTCTGATATTTTTTCTAAAAATTGACTTGGATCTGGAAGTGATGATCCATAACATAATTTTATTATTGCCATTGAACCTGCTTGTTCCTCATTAGGAGCATATTTTAATTCTTCAAAACTTTTAATTAAAATTTGCCATAATCTAACAAGTTTTGGTAACCCATTTGTAGAAATTTCAGAAATTTTTTTCTGTATTGACTCAGTCATATTAGTGTCTGATTTAATAACATTAATTTTTGATGCTAAGTGACTTATTTCCAAAAGATTTGAGATGATTTGAAGTGGTTGTACACCATTTTGTAAAATATCATTATAAACTTTTAAAGCTTCGCTACATTGATTTGATAAACATAGCTCAAACAATTCAATGTTTTTTTCATAACCATTTAATCCAAGCATATTTAAGACTATTTGATCCTTAATATCGTCGCCACATAGAGATGCCGCTTGATCTAGTAACGATAAAGCGTCTCTTACAGATCCTTCACTTGCTTTACAAATATGTGAGATAGAATCATTCTCATAAGAAATGCTTTCATTTTGACAAATATTTTTTAAATGATTTGATAATAATTTTAAATCAACTCTTTGAAGATCAAATTTTTGACATCTTGAAATTATTGTTGCTGGTAATTTTTTTATTTCAGTTGTTGCAAAAATGAATTTAACATTTTGTGGAGGTTCTTCTAAGGTTTTTAAGAGAGCATTAAATGCTGCGTTAGACAACATATGAACTTCATCTATAATGTAAACCTTGTATCTTGCATTATTTGGTGAATATATAACTGAGTCAATTATTTCTCTTATGCCATCAACGCCAGTTCTACTAGCGGCATCAACCTCAATGACATCAAGAAAATTTCCATTATTTATAGATTTGCACGGTGAGCAATTATTACAAATTTCAAAAGAGGGATCTTCTTTACTGCCATCTCCGATACAATTTAAGGCTTTAGCTATTATTCTTGCTGTGGTAGTTTTACCGACACCTCTTATCCCAGTTAAGAGAAATGCGTGAGCTAATCTACCTTTGTTAAGAGCGTTATTAAAAGTTTTGACTAGTGTGTCTTGTCCAATTAATTCACTAAAATCATTTGGTCTATACTTACGAGCTAAAACTCTATAATTACTTTGTTCATTAATATTATTTATTTGATATCTCGTTTATAGTCAGTAAAACGAAGGGCCTCACAACCCGCTATCATTGTTACGGCTGCTTCCTTTCGGACCTGACCGGATTGGCAAGAATTACGTCCGTGTGACCCTTCACAAATATATATGTTATAAATAGTTATAATATGCAAGAATTTCTGTGCTTTTGAATTAGTTTTTCTTCGCTCTAGAGTAAGTTCCAATAATTTTAACTGAATTAGGTTCGCTATAGAAATACATCTCTTCTAGAGCGTTTTGCATAGGTTTTGTATCTGGATGACCTTCTGCATCAACGTAAAATCTTGCTGCGTTCATCTCCTTACCACCAATATAGCTTTCAAGTTTAGTAAGATTTATTCCGTTAGTAGCAAATCCACCTAATACTTTATATAATGCAGCAGGAACAGATCTAACCTCAAAAATTATAGTAGTCACAGGAATTGGTATGTCTACAGATGGTGTCTGAGGATCTCTAGCCATTATCAAAAATCTAGTTGTATTATGTTCTGCATCTTCAATATTATTTTTCAATATTTGTAAGTCATAGATTTTTGCTGCCATATTTGATGCGATTGCAGCAATTTTAGGATCTTCTAACCTTGAAACTTCTTCCGCTGCTCCAGCAGTATCTATATGTTGTATTGGTATTAGGTTATATTTTTTTATAAATTTTCTACATTGAGCAAGTCCTTGTGCATGACTTTTAACATATTTCAAATCTTCTAGTTTAGAAGTTTTAAGCCCAAGTAATTGATGATTCACTCTTTGAAAATGTTCGCCAACAATAAATAAACCACTTTCTGGTATTAAATGATGAATATCTGCCACTCTTCCAGCCAAAGAATTCTCAACAGGGACCATTGCGTAATCTGATTCACCATTTTTAGTGGAGTTAAGCATGTCTTCAAATGAAGTACATGCTAGAGTTTTAGAATTAGGAAAATAAGCTTCACATGCCATGTTTGAATATGCGCCAGCCATACCTTGAAAAGCAATTATAAGTTTACTTTTATCATTCATTTTTTATCTCTATTTTGTTTGACTTAATTTATTATATGAATAACTAAATTAAGTCTTTAAAATAATTTTCTGCTTTCTTTAAATCTGATTTAGTATCCACTCCAATTGGGTGTTCAGAAGTAATAATTGTGTGTATTTGTATTCCAGATTCTAGTGCTCGAAGTTGTTCAAGTTTCTCTGATTTTTCTAGTGGGGAAGGTTTTAGTTTTACAAATTTTTCTAAAATATCTCTTCGCCATGCATAAATCCCAATATGATGCCAAATATTTTCACTTCCAGTTGGAATACATGCTCTACTAAAATATAATGCTCTTCCAACATCGTCCACTTTGGGATTATTGTTTGTGAAAGTTGTTGCTACTTTCACAACTGATGGGTCATCAAACTCATCTGGAGAGGCTTTAACAATTACTGTAGTAATTTCCTTTAATGGATCTTTAGCTACCTGAGCTAATTTTTTAATTAAATTTCCTGAAATATTTGGTAGGTCGCCTTGTAGATGAATAATATTTTTATATTTTTTTTCATGATCAAACTTTTCAAGAGCTTCTAATATCCTATCTGATCCACTTTCATGTTGATGAGAAGTCATTAATGCAGTTCCACCATATTCGCTAACAGTTTTAAAAATCAACTTATCATCAGTTGCAACAACTACTGGTGCATTTAATTTTGCGTTTTTTGCACAATTGTATGCATGAATTATTAATGGGATTCCATTTATCTTAAGTAGCGGTTTATTGGGTAATCTTGATGAACCTAACCTAGCAGGTATCATAATTATGGTATCAGTATATTCCAATTTTAGGCTCCATGAATCATCTATAATAATATTTAAAGTTTCTTGGAAATAATTTATTACCCTTTTTGACTTTTATACTTGAAGAAAGCATTTCTTGCATGTAAATAATTATTTATTGAAATTTTTTTTGTGGATTAATTTATGGATGCGTTGAGATTTAACAAGATAGCAGCAGCTTTATTATCAGGCGTTTTGTTGATAATGGTTTTTGGAAAAATTGGTAATTTACTTGTTAATCCAAATACGGAAGTCTCAAATGCATACCCAATCGAAGTTCCAGAAAAAGCTGAAACAAAAATAAAAGAAACTAAAGAAATAGTGGTTGAACCTATTCTTGCTCTTTTAGCCAATGCAGATATAGATAGTGGTCAAAAAATTTCTAAAAAATGCGCTGCTTGTCATGGATTTGAGGCTGGAGGTGCAAACAAAGTTGGGCCTAACCTTTATAATATCGTTAACAAAGAACAAGGTAAAGCTGACTATGCATATTCTAAAACGCTTGCATCATTATCTGGTAAATGGACTTACGAAGAGCTGAATAAATTTTTGTATAAACCAAAAGTATTTTATAAAGGCACTAAAATGAATTATGCAGGTTTATCAAAAACAAAAGATAGAGCTGATCTAATTGCTTGGTTAAGAACAAAGAGTGATAGTCCTGTAGCCTTGCCATAGATAAAATACAAATGAACAAAAATTCCTTTTGAAAAGGTCCTTTTTATGAATGAAGCTGAATTTATTGAAATTTCAGATTTTATGAATTTATTGGCTGATCGTTCAAAAGTTATAACTTTAGAAGGTTTTAACTCAAATCTAACTCTACAAGTTAAAGATGATGGAAGCCCTGTAACAGACTATGATATAAATTCTGAAAAAATATTAAGAGAGATTATATCAGCCAAATTTCCAAATCATAACATATTTGCGGAAGAGATGGGATTTACATCAAATAACTCTGATTATACCTGGATTATAGATCCAATAGACGGTACTCGTAGCTATGTTATTGGAAGGCCTTTATGGGGTACATTAATATCACTTGCATTTAAAGGTGAACCAATTATTGGTATGGCTGATTTTCCTGCTCTAGATGAAAGATGGATTGGTTATAAAAATAAATGTCTACTTAACAACGCAGTTTTTAAAAAAGATTATAAATCCATCACACATATATCTGAAGCAACAGTTGGTTCTACAGGACCACATTTATTTTCTGAAATTGGCAAACAAAAATATGAAACTTTGATAAAAAAATCCAAGTATCATGTTTGGTCAGGAGATTGTCATAATTATTGTTTGGTAATAAAAGGAGGCTTAGATTTAGTAGTTGAAGAAGGTCTTTCTTCATATGATATCTTGCCATTGATACCTATATTAAAATCAAAAGATATTATTGTAACCGACTGGAAATCTAAAAAAATTAATCTTAAGAATGATTTATTCAGCAAGTACTCTGTAATAGTTGCAAGAGATAAGAATATTTATGACACAGCAATTAATTATATGAATTAATATAAAATTCAATTTTTTGAACAATATTTTATAATCATATTCACAATACTCCTTAATCCCATAGCCTCTCCGCCCACGGGGAAACCTGGCCGTGATGAAGTATTCCAAGCCATAAGATCAACATGTGCCCATTTTGTATTTTTATCTATAAATCTATTTAGAAATAATGCTGCAGTTATTGCACCACCTGTTCCTGACGATCCTGTACTGCTTATTGCATTATTATTTTTATCGAGTTGTTTATTATAAGGTTTAAATAAAGGCAATCTCCACATTGGGTCAATTTGTTTTATACCTTCATCTATAATATCTTCTCCCAAATTATCATTGTTTGTAAATAATGCAGGTAATTCTGTACCTAAAGCTACTCTTGCGGCTCCCGTTAAGGTAGCGAAATCTAGAATAAAATCACTTTTTATTTTGCTTTCCTGACAATAAGTAAGTGAGTCTGCAAGTAATAATCTGCCTTCTGCGTCTGTATTACCAATTTCAACTGGTGTTTGGTTTCTTGAATAAACAACATCTAATGGTCTCATAGATTTTTCAGAGACCGCATTCTCAGCAAGTGGTAAAATTACTCTTAAATTAACAGGGCAATTTATTGACATTAATGCATATGCTATTCCGAGAACTACTGCACTACCACCCATATCTTTTTTCATTAATAACATACTATTGGAAGGTTTTATATCCAAACCACCACTATCGAAAGTAACTCCCTTACCAACCAAAACAATGTTAGGATAATTGTTTTTTTTATTTTTATTCCATTGAAGATCAATAAGTACAGGTTTGTTTTCAGAAGATCTGCCAACACAATTTACTAAGGGAAAATTCTTTTCTAGTTGTTTGTCTTTATATGACAAGATTGTAGGAGAAAATTTTTTAAATAATTTTTTAATTATTTTTTCGTAGTTTAATGGTGTAAGGATATTTGGTGGCAAATTAATCAAATCTCTTGTTAGAAAAATACCTCGTATTTCTGAAAAGCACTTTTCTAATGAATTTTTTGAAATTTCTTTTTTACATTGAGACAAGCATAAGGACTGCTTTTCATTAGAACCTTTGTTTGTTTTTTTTAAGGAAAAATTATAGAATGATAACCCCCATCCTAAAATAAAGTTTAACTTGTCAAAGTTTTCAAATTCATCAACAAATTGAACACTCCATTTTTTCTTTGGAAGTTTTTGTGATAGTTTAGCTGCTTGGTCAATTAAGCTTTTTTTCGGTTCATGAGATTTTTTAATTATAGCAATTGCTCCACCAAGAGCAAATTCCTCATCTGGGAAAAATCCAAAATGCTGCGTATCAAGTGCAAAACTTGCATTTAAAAATTTTTTTTGTTTTTCGGATATTAACTTACTTGAATTTAAACTTTTTATATCGTTAAAAAGATAAAGAGGAATTGTTCTGATTTTTCTATTTTCGCAAAATCCATTTAGAATCTCATTGAAATTATATAACATTATTTAATTACCTCGTATTAAAATTTTAAATTATAACATTACTCTCAAAATATGGTATTTCTAAATTAATAAAAAAGTTAAAGAAATGAATAGTATTTTAGAATTTTCAGAATTTTTTAAAAAATTAAAAAAATTGAATTATTTAATTTTTGGTTCCTTGATTATTTTAATAATTTTAGCTCTTTTCTCTGGGCAATACTCAATACCTCCTATAGACCGGGATGAAGCCCGTTTTGCTCAAGCTAGCAGTCAAATGATTCAGACTGGTGATTATGTAAATATTAAATTTCAAGACGAAATTAGAGCCAAGAAACCAATTGGCATTTATTGGCTTCAAGCGTTTTCAGCAACAATATTTGGTCAGGAAGATATTGGTTCGTATAGAATACCATCTTTATTAAGCTCAATTATAACACTAGTTTTTGTTGGTTTAATAACTAGGTTGATTTTTCCTCTTTATCAGACTCTTATCGTAACATTATTATTTGCATCATCAATTGTATTTATGGGAGAAGCTCACCTTGCCAAAACTGATGCTACTCTTTTGTGTTTAATCTGTATTCAGCAATATTTTTTACTCAAAATAATTGTGCATCAAGATAATACTTTCAAAGTAAAATACGTTTACCCAATATTAGTATGGCTAGCTTTTTCTTTTGGAGTTTTGGTAAAAGGTCCTCTTTCAATAGCTATACTATTTCCTACAGTTATCGCCTTTTCCATAATTCAGAAATCTATAAGTCTGATAAAATCTTTAAGACCCATGTTAGGTTTTTTTATATGTGCTTTAGTTATTCTGCCATGGTTTTTGGCTATTGATGAAGCAACAAACGGCATGTTTTTACAAAAAGCTTTTCAAGAAGATTTTTTTAGTAAATTGGAGAGTGGTCAAGAGGGACATGGTGCAATGCCAGGAACTCATTTATTAACATTATCAATTTCAATATGGCCTATTGCCACTTTTTTACCTTGCTTGATTTTATTTATTTTACAAAATAAAACTAATATAATTATAAAATTTTTAATGTGTTGGATATTACCATTTTGGGGTATTATCGAATTAATTCCAACAAAACTTCTTCATTATCCACTTCCAGTTCTGCCAGCAATTGCAATTCTAGCAATTGGTGGGCTATTGCAGTTTAAATCTAATATCAAAAAAATAAAAAATGTATTACTTCGAAAAATTACGTATATCTCTTCTATTTTTTTTAGCTTTGGAGGAATTATTTCAAGTGGAGGAATTTTTTATATTTCTTCTAAGTTTAATATTGAAAACGATTATATTTTAACATTTTTTACAATGTTGCTTGTCTTAATTGCGATTGTTATTTTTATTTTGTCACATACTTTGATTTTTAATTTCAAAACTTTATACCCAGATATCAGTAAAAGTTTTTACAATATTTTATTGGCAATCATTGCTCTTGGATCAATTTTTAATATTATTAATTACAATTTTGTTTTACCTAAACTAGATTATTTACATCCAAGTAAGGCTATCATAAAGAAATTAAACAAAGTTAAGGCTGATGCGGTTGCGTCTTCAGGCTATCATGAACCAAGTCTTGTTTTTTTATTAAAGGGTAATGTTTTATTATCCAATCCTCACGAAGCTGCTATTTTCATGGCAGAGGGTAAAAACAATGTAGCGTTAATAGAAAAAAATGATCTAAAACAATTCTTAGAAACTACAAATGACCTTAATTTGAAAATAAATGAAATATTTATAGTAAAAGGTTTCAATATAGCTAAAGGTAGACATGTAGAAATATACATTTTTCAAAATCAATTGTTTGACCTAATTAACTAAAATAGCTATTGGTTTCTATATATTCAATAATTGCAATACTAAACATGTCCAAAACAACCGAAATATCTGTAGTTATTCCTGTTAAAAATGAAGCAGGAAATATTGATACCCTAATAAGTGAAATTCATCAGTCATTAAAAAAGTTTAGCTATGAAATAATATACGTAAATGACGGATCGGAAGATAATACTGAATTAGAATTGAAAAATAATATGAAAAATAACAAAAAGTTAAGGATTATTTGTCATGAAAACAGTCAAGGTCAATCTGCAGCTTTAAGGACAGGTATTAAAGCATCAAATTCAAGACTAATAGCAACTTTGGATGGGGACGGTCAAAATGATCCATCAGATCTTCCTAAAATGATTGAAACACTCAAGAGCTGTAAAGATGAGTTAGTATTAATTGGCGGAGTAAGAGTGAATCGTAAGGATAGTATTACTAGGTTATGGGCATCATCTTTTGCAAAATATTGTAGATTTATTTTGCTTAAGGATACTCACCCTGATTCAGGTTGTGGAATAAAAGTGTTTCATAAAGAGTTGTTTTTAAGGCTTCCTTATTTTGACCATATGCATAGATTTTTATCAGCTTTAGCCTTGCGTGAAGGAGCCAAGGTTTTAAAATTTAATGTTAAACATAGAGAAAGAGTAGTAGGGACTTCAAATTACACTAATTTAGGAAGATTACTAGTTGGTCTTTTTGATGTGCTAGGTGTAATCTGGCTAAGAAATAGAATGCCAAAAAATACTTCCTTTAAAGAGATTTTAAAATAATTAGGAATTTGTAATGAACTTTATATCATTCTTATCAACCCAGATAGAAAAAGGTGCAATTTTTTTAAATGAGTTAATAATTTTTATTCTACCATTTATGGAGCCTTATTTATTAGATCATCCAGAAGCAATTATGATTACTATAGGTTTTGGAGGGCAGGCATTATTTGCAACACGTTTTATCATACAATGGATAAGTAGTGAAAATGCAGGTAAGTCAGTCATACCCATAGCTTTCTGGTATTTTTCAATTTCAGGTGGAATGGTTTTATTAACTTATGCAATTTGGAGACAAGATCCAGTTATAATTGCTGGACAGTCGGTTGGTGTGTTTATATACGCAAGGAATTTATATTTTATATATAGAGAAAAAAAACTAGGAAATAATTCTTGAGGAACTTTTTAGTATATTAATCTTGAGACTAGATTTATGAGAATTCATTTTTAATTGGTCTGGCAAGTAAGTTTTTTATAATGTCTTTGATATCTGATTTTTTGTTTATTATTTTATAAATTGCGTCCACGATTGGCAGCTCTACATCAAGTTCTTTGGACAAAGAAATAGCGGCATCTAGAGCGTTTAAACCTTCTACTAGACGAGTAGGACGCTGAAAATTATTTTTTATTATATTAATCCCATATGCCATATTTCTAGAATGCGGCCCACTACATGTTAGGCTCATATCGCCAATTCCAGCAAGACCAAAGGCGGTTGCGTGATCCCCACCTGATTTTTTAATTAATTCGCATGTTTCCGAAATACCTCTAGTAATAAGCGCAGCTTTAGCATTATCACCTAATTCTAAACCTTCAACAATACCAGCACCAATAGCAATTATATTTTTTATTGCACCTGCAATAGATGCCCCTCTTGGATCATTGCTAGGATAAAGTCTTAAATTGGAATTGTGAAATAATTCGCAAATAGAAGTGGCTACATCAATCTCTTTATTAGCCACTATCGCAGCTGCTGGCTTGTTTTTAGCAATTTCATCAGCAAAAGTGGGTCCGGTTAGTATAGAAAGTGATATGTTATGAAATCTATTTTCTACAATTTTATTAAAAGTTTCACCTTTTTTTGTTGCAAAACCTTTTGAAGTAATAATTACATTTATTTTGTTTTTACAAAAAGAGGAGATTTCTTCGATAGCCATTAAAACTCTTTTGCTTTCTGTGGTAATAAAAATTAAATCACTACCTTTTATGGCTTTTTCTTTATTTGTGGTTGCTTGTATCAAAGGACTTAATTTTAAATTAGGGAATCTCTCCGATTTACTATTATTTATTTGTGTTTCTCGTATCTTATCGGATACTAATATAGTAGAATTATGATTTAACGTGGAAAGTGTAATTGCTAATGCTTGCCCCCATGCACCGCCTCCATAAAAACATATATTTGAATAAATTGACATTTATGCTTTTGCTCCACTTTTCCCAATATTTTGATGTATAGGGTTTATTAAATGTGCATTGGGATCTAATGGCCACCTTGGTCTTGGCTTAAAATTTAAACTACTTTCACCTTCATTATTATATTTTTCGTAACCTGCCCATGCTATCATTGCACCATTATCTGTGCATAAATTTAATGGAGGCGCAAAAAAAGTGCTATCAGTTTCTAAACATAGTTTTTTTAATTCCTCTCTTATATGTAAATTTGCAGCTACTCCACCTGAAACTACAAGTTGAATATTAGATATATTTCCAAGAATTTTCTTAAATTTTGTAATTCCTAATCTAGTTCTATCAATTAAACAATCAGTTATGGATTTTTGAATGCTTGCTGATAAATCACTTATTATTTTTTTGTTTAATTTGTTCTTCATTGCTATCTGATTAAAAGCTGTTTTGAGACCTGAAAAAGAGAAATTTGGATTTTTAGATTTATGCATTGGTCTTGGTAAATAAAAACTCGTTGGATCACCATCTTTAGACATTTTTTCTATCATGGGTCCACCTGGAAAACCTATGCCAAGTATTTTTGCAGCTTTATCAAAAGTTTCTCCAGCTGCATCGTCTAAGGTTGAACTTATTCTGGTATATTTCCCATATTCTATTACAGCTATTATTTGAGTATGTCCTCCAGAAACTAAAAGCAGAAGATAAGGATATTCAATATTATCTGTTAAACGGGCGGTTAATGCATGTCCTTCTAGATGATTTACAGCAACGTAAGGTTTTTCAAGAGACATAGCTAAAGATTTAGCAAATACAGTACCTACAATTACGCCACCAATTAATCCTGGTCCTCCCGTAGCTGCAATTAAGTCAATATCTTTTAAACTTAACTTTGATTCTTCTAATGCTCTATTAATTGCGTGATCTAAGTTAGATAGATGGTCTCTAGCTGCTATTTCAGGTACAACGCCACCATAATTGTTCAAATTTGAGTTTTGATTGATTACAACATTAGACAAAATGTCTTTTTTTGAAGTAACCACGCCAATTGCTGTATCATCACAACTGGTTTCAATACCAAGTATTTTTATATCATTAGAACCACGCATAAAATTCCTAAGTAAATTAAAATTTTACTATAAAATAAATTTAAAACTAAGTAATGCAATATAAATTAATATTGTATGTTTTACGATTTACTATAAGTGTATAGAAATATTCAAGAATTAATAAATAACTTGATAATATAAAAGATTAATAAATTAAAATGACACTTAAAATAAGAATTGCTACTCGAAAATCAAAACTCGCTTTAAGACAAGTAGATATTGTTAAAAGTTATTTTGGAAAAGATGTTGAAACTGAAACTATTAAAGTTACTACATCAGGGGACAAAATTTTAAATAAATCTTTATCTGACATTGGAGGTAAAGGTCTTTTTATTAAGGAATTAGAGTATTTTATTTTAAATGGATTTGCAGACATTGCTGTTCACTCAATGAAAGATATGGAAACAGATATTGCAAAAAATACAGAAATCTCAGCTGTTCTTCCAAGAGGTGATAGAAGTGATGTCTTGTTAGGAAATTATGATTCATTCGATAATTTGCCAGATAAAGCAATTGTAGGAACAAGTTCTGTAAGAAGAGCTGCTTTTGCTAAATATTATAGGCCTGATTTAAACATAAAGACTCTGAGAGGTAATGTTGGAACTCGAATTGAAAAGCTAAATTCTGGATTATATGATGCAATTATATTAGCCAAAGCAGGTTTGGATAGGTTAAATATTAACGTTGGTAACATAATTCCAAATGAAATTATTCCTCCAGCATCTTCTCAAGGGGTTATTGCAATTCAATCTACTACAAATGGTAATAATGAATATCAAAAAAAATTAAAGATGCTCTTAAATAAAATTAACGATGAAAGAGCTTTTTTTGAAACTTTGGCTGAAAGAAGTCTATTAAAAACTTTAGATGGTTCTTGTAGATCTCCAATTTCAGCAAGCGCTCATTTTACTGATAATAAAGAATTGATATTGTATGGAGCAATTGCAACTTTAGATGGTAAGAAAGTGATTAGATCTAAAATCACAGGATCGATTAAAGATGCAATTAAGTTAGGTCAAGAGTTAGGAAATAAAATTAAAACTCAAACTAATGGTGATTTTTTATTTAAATAATTTTATTAAACAAGGAGTTGATGGATTAAAAAATCAAAAAAAATAACTTTTATCCTTCGAGAAAAAAAAGATGCTGAAAGGAATTCACAATATCTAAATGATAATGGGTCTTATTCAAAACCGTTTCCTATAACCACATTAAAATATGAAGATTTTAAAAGCTTAAATGTTTCTAAAATTTTTTTTAATTATCTTATTATAACAAGTCCTAAAGCATTAAGCATTCTTGATAAAATAATTTTAAATACACCGGGTAATTTTACAAAAAATATAAGAATTTTTTCTGTAGGATTTGAAACCACATATCAATTGAAAAAATTATCATATATTAATATTGCACAAGCAAATAATAGTTCTAAATCTTTACATAACCTAATTGTAAATAACACTAAAAAAGAAGATTGTGGTTTATGGATTGCTGCTAAAAACAGAAGTATTGAACTTGAAAAAAATTTATTAAATTATAACAGAAAAATAGAAATTATCGAAGGTTATAGCACCCATCCAATTTTAGAATTACCAAAGCCTTTGCAAATGGATTTAATTGAATATGATTTCTTAAATTTAGTGATATTTTCATCAAGAAATGTATCAATTGCAAAACAAATTTTAGAAAATTACAATTTATTCAATATTGTTAAAAATAAAGCAACTTTATATGTTAATAGTGAAAATGTTGCTAACAAAGCAGAGAGCATAGGTTGGATAAATATAAATATTATTAAGAAAAATTTTACTAAAGAATTTTTAGATATTATAATCAAATTACCTTAGTAAACAAGGACATAAAGATGATAAAAGCTAAAACTCATAAAGCTAAGAGTGATAAAGAAACAATCATCGATATGGAGCCGGTAAATGAAACACAAAAAACAATTATTTTAAAAAATCCTATTTTTTTAATACTATTTATAACCGTCGTCTCGTTTATTATAATTTTAATTTGGATAACTTTATATTATTTGCCAAATCATATTGAAAAACAGTCAAATAAAATCATTCAACTAAATAAAGAGATTGTGGCTTTAAAAGATAAAGAAAATATAAAAATTAATGAAATTAATACAGAAATTGAATTACTTAAAAATAAGCTAAATTCTCTTGATTTTAATACAAACGAAACATTAAACCTCGAAATTGAAAACCAAGGTAACTCCTTGTCATTGATAAAAGAAGAGCTAGATAAAATCTCAAATAAAATTAAAATTTTAGAAAACTTAGCTGAAACAACAAATAAAGAAATAGAACAAAATAATAATGCTGTTCAAGTTAAAAACTCTTACGAACCGAGAAAGTTTTCACAAAATATAGAAAAACCTCAAAAAGAACTTATTAAAGAAGGTAAAATAATAATAGAAAAACTTCTCTCAAAAAAAGACTTCGGTTCATCTTCCAATTACGATGAATTTTTAAGTGAAGAAACCTATTTGAATAGACTGAAAAATTATTTTGCAGGTTTTTTAAAACTTAGAAAGTTTTCAGACAACACCACTCCTAGAGGGTTAATTACAATGGCAGAAAAAGAACTTGAAAACAAAAATTTTAATAATTTTTTATCTATCATAAAGACACTTCCTGAGAATTGGAAAGAAACTATAAAAGACTCAATAAATAGGTTTGAAAGAGCATTAAATCAAAGTTAAAAAAAAGAGCGAACAAGTGATTTTTAAAATCTTAAAACTAATAATATTTATTTCCATCATATGGTATTTATCAGAATTCTTCTCTGAGCATCCAGGAGTAACATCTATAAATTGGATGGAGTGGGGAATTCAAATACCTACAGACAGGTTTATTCTAATTATTATTTTGTTTTCTGTAATTCTAATCTTTATTGACAGAATTTGGCTAGCTTTTTTGAATTTGCCAAAAGCGACATTAAGACGATTTGAAGCTAACAATAATAAAAAAGTTGAACAAAAATTAGTAAAGGCATTTTTATTGGCAAGTCATGGAGAATTAGAAACTGCAGCAAAAGAAGCTGCGTTAGTATCAAGGAATACTAAGGATAAAAATTTAGGTAAATTATTAAACACACACATTAATGTCTTTAACAAAATAAATAAAAACTCTTATGAAAATGAAGAATTATCAAAAAATTATTTTAAACAGCTAACTGATGAACCATCTACAGCATTTGTTGGTCATTTAGCACTTATGAGACAAGCAATATTTAATAATACAGATTTAAATGAAATTATTAATGAAGCTCTAAAGGCTCTTAAATTTGAACCTAAGTCAAAACAAATTTTAGAAGTTTTGTTGTTTTCATATGCAAAGTTGAGAGATATTTCAAATTCTCTTATATACCTCAATAAATTAAAAAAACTTAATTATATGAAAGATAATATATACAAAAATATATCTGCGGATTTAAATTACTTAAAGGCATTAGATTATTTAGAAGATGAAAAAAGTTATCTTGCTACCAATCATTTAAAAGAAGCCTTTAAACAAAAACCAAGTCATATTGGAGCTTCTGTAAAGTTGTCAGGCCTGCTTAAAGGTATTGGTTCAAAGACAAAGTCAATCGATCAATTAGAAAAAACTTTTTTATTAACTGCTAACCCAGATATTCTAGAAGAACTATCTAAAAAGTGGAATTTAAAAACATCGGGATCTCGTGTTTCAAAAGCGATTAATCTTTTGAATAAAAAATCTTCACAGGAAATTAAAAATGATCTTAAAATAGAAGTGGCATGTTATGCTATATCAGAGGAAATTTGGGGAGAGGCTGAAAAACTATTAAAAGATATTCCCGAGGATAAACTTACAACTAAAGCATATCAAGCGTTGGCTGATATAGCTGGATCTCAAAATAATCCCGAAGTAGTTAAGAATTATCTTGAGAAAGCAGCAAGCGCCAAAGAAGGATATAATTATTTTTGTTATTCCTGTGGTAATAAAAACCACAATTGGGAATTACATTGTCCAAAATGTGATCTATTAAGTACTATTGAATGGATGAAATTAGAAAATAATCAAAATTTTGACGTTTTAAAAATATCGTCAGATAATAGATCTAATAGATTATTAAATAAAATACCTAATTGAATTATTAACTAAATAAATAGAATAAATAATTAAAATTATCCCAAAAAACAGAAAGATTATTCTTTGATTAGAGATAATATAATTTTTTAAATTTGGAAGATTTACAGAATATGAAACTAAAATATACCAGACTGTATCAATTATACCTGCTAATAGTCCAACACCTAATTTGCTATAATCATTAAAGTCATTATTTATAAATTGACTAAAGACGGATGTAAAAAAAATTAGAATTTTAGGATTAACGATAGATATTGTCAGTCCCATTAGAAAGTTACTTGTCATTTTTTGAGAGGGCAATAAATCTTGGTTAGTCTTTTTTTTAGTTGGATTGTAAAGCACCATTTTATAACTTAAAAATATAAGAAATATTGCTCCCATCAATTGTATAGATGGTATTACATGGGGTAAATTTTTATGAATTAAACTTAAGGTATAAATAGAGATTAGAGCATAAATAAATATGCCAAGTCCATGTGCAATTGAAGCAGTAACACCTGATATGAAGCCTCTAGTATTATTGATATAAATAATTAACAATATACTTGGTCCAGGGCTTGTAGCTCCAGCTATACAAATAAATGTAATTGTTAGCCACTCATAGATGCTCATGTTAAAACCAAATCTTAAACTAAATTTTCAAACGTATTTTGTCTAAGTCCTTCATAAATTGCTATTGAAACAGAGTTGCTTAGATTAAGGCTTCTACTATTCTTGATCATGGGTATTCTAAGCTTATTTATATTTTTTATTTTATTTAAAATATTTTCAGGTAATCCGCTAGTTTCGCTTCCAAATAAGAAACAATCATTTCTTTTGAATTTTACACTTGTAAATTTTTTTGTTGCGAATTTGGTAAATGCATAAATTTGATTAAATTTAATTGAATTTAAGCATATTTCAAAACTATCATGTAAAAAATAATCTGCATCTTTTTTATAATCTAGCCCGGCTCTTTTCAGTGAATTATCACTTAGATTAAAACCTAATGGTCTAATTAAATGTAATTGAGTGCCAGTATTAGCTGCTAACCTCATTATATTACCTGTATTAGGAGGAATTTCAGGATTATATAAAATTATATGAAACATTGAATTTTTTTAATTTAGTTTAATTTAGAGACCCTTCTAAAATATATTTTAAAATTCTTACAACTTGGTATTGATCTTTTGCAACAGCAGATGCTGCTGCATCAACTTCTTTCAATGCATGTTGATGTTCATCATTATGGATTACAATTATAGATTTGTTTAAAGCGGCAGCAAAACCTGCATCAAACGCTGCATTCCATTGTTTATATTTTTCTCCAAATTTAACAATAACAATATCAGCATCTTTAATTGCTTTTCTTGTTTTTATAGAGTTGATATTAGCACCTTTACTGTCTTTCCAGAAATTTTTTTCTTCTTGTCCTAATATTTCGACTCCACAATTATCAGATGCTTCATGATTTGTTATTGGAGAGGAAAAAGAAATATTTAAATTTTCATTTTTGCATAAATTGATTATTTCTTCGCGCCAGTCAGTGTGTATTTCTCCTGAAAGATAAATGTTCAACATGTTAAACTCCCTTCTTGATATTATTAGATATTAGTTTTGGTGTATGCTTCATGGTAATAGCTAAAGAAATGCTTGCAAATATAGCTAATATACACATTCCTAATAATATAGAATTATAATTATGTCCAAAATCTAATAGCATACCTACAATTGCTGGACCTAATGAAGTCCCAAACACCATCGTTGATGTTGACAAGGATCTAACAGATCCCAAATTTTTTGTTCCGTAGTAATTTGGCCAAAAAGTTCCTCCGATTGTCATTGCTAATCCTTGAGTCATTCCTAGAAAGGCAAGTCCAATCATTGCATGAAGATATGTGTTACCGAAAGAAAATATTAACAATCCTAACGACATTGGTAGTAAGTAGAATGGTAAAATTTTTTCAACACCAAATTTGTCTAGGATCCAACCAGAACATAAGGTAGTGAAAATGGACATTGAAGTATAAAAAGGAAATAGGGCAGTAAAAGAAATTAAAGACCAATCTTTAATTTCTGTTAAGTGAACCATATTAAAAAAGAAGGCAGTAGAAAAAATTGGAGGAATTAAAAAAGGCACTATCACAGCCCAAAATACCCAATGATTAAGAGCCTCTTTTCTAGTCCAATGCTTATTCTTCATACCTAACTGATTAGAAATGTTTTCTTGTTTGCTATTAGGAATTCTTTCATTAGATAATAATTTCAATATTATAGGTAATAATAATAATAGAATAATCATTCCAACAACCCAACTATTTCTCCAGCCAATAATTGTGAATAAACTTACAAATATTACTGGGAAAATTGCTTCCCCAATTGAAAATCCCATTATTGATAAAGACAGAGCTTTACCTTTGTTTTTCCCATACCATTTACCTATAGCTACAGCAGGTATATGTATTAGCATTCCTTGACCAAAAAACCTGAGACCAAAAATTATTAATGGAAGAAGCCAAACAATCTCAATAAATGTCATGCTTAAGCAAAGAAGACTTAAGCAAATTATTACAATTTTTATATTTGATGTAATTTTATATTTATCAACGTACCCACCAAAAACTAGCATAGCCATAGCAGAAACTAATGTTCCCCCAGAATAGATGGCGCCCCAATCACCATGTGATAAATCAAAGGCTTGTCTAATTTCACCAGCAAATAATGAGATAAAAAAAGTTTGTCCAAAACAGGAACTAAAATACAAAAGAGCTGTTGCTAACAACCACCTAGCATTTTCAATTATAAAATTCATAAGGGACCAATCTAATCGTTAGCTAGATTTTATGATACTTAAATAAAGTTTAGGCAATAGTTTAAATTTTTAATTCGCCAATTTCATTAGTTTCTAAATCAAGAAATGTATCAGTAGGATTTCCAATTCTTCCATAACCATTCCAAACTTTAAACCCTAGTAATTCTTTTTGATAATCATTTAAATTTGAAAAAACATCTTTTTTAATACCTAAGGTGAAATTTTCTTGAGGCCTAAATTGTGGACCACAAAAAGTTATTAATAGCGCAAGCCTATTATCCTTTGTAATATTTGCACCTGTTCCATGCCATACCCTACCATCAGTAATAATAGCACAACCAGGAGGGCCTTCAGCAGATATAACTTCTATATCTTTATCTAAAACTTTATCTGGATGACGTCCAAATAAATGAGATCCTGGGACAATACGCGTACCACCATTTTCTTTACTCATTCCATTTAGCATTATTAAAACATTAGTTACAGCTGGCCTTGAAATAAGTGCGTTGTTGGTACTAATATTTTCATTGATTTTAATATTAAATTTATTTCTTTTAATAGATCCTGGAGGTAGAAAATCATCATTTCGATTAACTGGGTCTGGAAACCACCATTGATCAGTATGAAGATCCATTGCAACGCCACCTGGCTTAGCAATATTTGCTCCAAAGCTTGAAACTAGGAATTCATCTCCAACAATTTCTTTTACGCAATCCACATAATTGTGTTTTGCTAAAATATCTAAAAATACTTTACCTTTATTTGGCAACATCCATACTCGTTGGTTTACCCCAGGAGCATCCGTGTTATTATTGAAATCACCCCATTTCTTTTTTTCACTGCCATCCTCGTATGCAAGATTTAATTCTTTTTCTGCATTAGCCTGTTCAATTAATCTTTCCATAGCCTTGCTATTTAGATCTGGTGGAATAGCGTTTTTAAGTAAACAATAACCCCATTTTTTTAAGTCAGTTTTTGCAGCCTCTATTGATTCTGTTGGCTTTGGATAATTAAGGTTCATATAAATCCTCTCAATCTTATTTTATGAGGTTTAGATTAATTAGGGCCTCCTTGACTTTTTCTTTCTGATCATCGGTTGCAGGAGAGGTTGGTCTTCTGGCAAAACCACTTTCAAGACCTTGTAAACTTTGAGCATATTTACATAGAGATGGCATATTATCTAAGCCAATTGCATCCCATAAAGGCATTAGTTTTTCATGAAGATCCTTTGCAGTTTCCCAATCTTGATCTATGACAGCGTCCCATAATTTAACAGATGGACCTGGGGCAGCAGTTAAAATCGCTGCAATTGATCCTGGGGCTCCTAATTTGTATGATAAGTAAAGTAGAGCATCAACAGCACTAAATATCATATTTTTAGGGTTTGCTCTTCTAATTAGGTCAGCAAAAAGTTTCATATCACCGGCGCTTTGTTTTACCCCTAAAACTCCTGGAACTTCGTCCATAATTCTTAATAGTAAATCTGGTGATAAATAGCACCAAGGAACAACATTATAAATTAATATTGGTATCTGGCATGCATCATGTATCTCTTTAAAATGTCTTACCATTGCGTCATCGTCAGGCCTAAATAAATAGCTTGGTGGTGTTATTTGAAGGGCTGCTACATCAAGAGACTTTACTGACTTACCTCTTTCAATTACTTCAGATGTCGAATTAGCAATAATACCAGCAACTAAAGGTACCCTGCCATTTAAAGATGAAGCAGTTTCTGTCATTATCGATAAATACTCATCTCTGCTTAAAGCATGACCTTCACCTGTGCTACCTCCAGCAGCTAAACCATGAACACCATTATCAATTAACCAATCCACTTGTGGCTTTATCAAAGTAAGATCAATTTCTCCATTTGCCTTAAATGGAGTTGTAAAAGGTGCAATAATTCCTTTTAATGCAGTCATGGTTTTCTCCTTAAAAATTCACTAGATTTTTTATTATAAATAAACTTTATTATAAATATAAAGCTAAAAGAACAAAATAAATCAGTATGGGAATGCATAAATCAATGATAATTGATAATGAAACTGAAATTTTTTTAAAAAATCGTATTAAAAATAATTCAAAATTACATCATTTATTAGATCCAGTACAATTAAGAACTGAACGTTTAAGACAGTTAAGGGAAGATAATTTAACACCTCCAAAAGTTTATGATGTAGAAAATTTAAAAATAAAAAACCGCTTTAACAAAGATGTTAATTTAAGATTTTATTTTCCAAATAACTTCGAAAAAAATACTAAAATTCCAATTATAGTTTTCTTTCATGGAGGTGGATTTGTCATGGGAGATTTAGATACTCATGACTTTACATGCAGATCAATTTGTTTAGCGTCTCAAATGATTGTTGTGGCTGTGGATTATAGTTTATCTCCAGAACATAAGTTCCCCTATGCGGTAGAAGAGGTAAAGGATGTTCTAAATAGCCTTGTTAATTTTGAAAAAGAATTTTTTATTGATCTTAAAAATATTTTCGTATGTGGAGACAGCGCTGGTGGTAATTTGGCAACTGTTTTGAGTATTAACGCAAGGGATAAAAAGGTAATTCCGATAAGAGGACAGTTATTAGTATATCCTTGTGTCGATCTAACGCTAACGATGAGATCTATGGATATTTTTCTAGAAGGCATGACTTTAACTTTTGATACTATGGACTATTTCGTTAAACATTATCTTAATTCAAGTAATGATTCAGTTAACTGGGAAGCATCACCGATTTTTGCCAAGGATTTACATAATCTACCTGAAACATTTATCTTTGCGGCTGGATTGGACCCTTTGCTAGATGAAGGATTGGCTTACGCAAATAGATTAAAGGTCTTTGGTAATAAAGTGACTTATAAATTATATCCTGGTCAGATTCATGGTTTTTTATCCAATTCTGCACATTTTCCTAAAGCTGCTGAATGTATAAAAGAAATAGGAAAGGCTGCTAATTCAATGGTATTGAATAAGAGAGGTTAAATGGAAAAAGTAATTATTTTTGGAGGATGTGGTTTTTTAGGAAGCTGGATAGTAAGAGCATTTTTAAAAAAGGGTTATAGTGTTTCAATTTTTGACTTAAAAATCAAAAAAGAATTAGTCAGCCTTGTTGTTGGTGAGGATATTAATAAAATCAAATTAATTAATGGTGATATAACAAATTATAATCAGGTCCAAGAAGCAACAAATAATATGGACCATGTTATAAATTTAGCTGGGTTAATGACCCCAGATTGTAGTTCAAACCCTATTTTAGGTGCCAAAGTAAATCTCCTCGGCTCAATTAATGTTTTTGAAGCTTTGAAAAAAAATAATATTAAGTTTTTAGTTTATGCAAGCAGTGCAGGTGTTTTTGGGCTAAAAGATCATTATTACCCATTTCCAGAAACTCATTACGGTGCATATAAGTTGGCGGTTGAGGGGGTTGCAAGGGCGTATTTTAATGAATCTGGTATTTCAAGTGTTGGAATTAGGCCATATGTAATTTATGGGCCAGGAAGAGAAGTTGGGGGAACTGCAGGAGTAACCTTAGCCTGTAAGGCGGCAAAACTAGGAGATAGTTACACTGTAAACTTTTCAGGCAAGGCAGGTTTTGTTTATGTTCAAGATGTTGTGGATTTAGTTGAAATGTCAATAGATCAAATTCCCTCAGGTGCATTAACTATTAATATAAACGGAATAACAACCGATGTTAGCCACTTTATAAATTTAATTAAAAAAAATATACCACTGGCAAGTATAGGTATCAAAGGCAATCCATTAAGTGTAGTAGATGAAATACGAGGAAATGAGCCCTCTAACATATTTAAAAAATTTAAGTATACTTCCCTTGAAGATGGGATTAAAAGGACAATCGATTTTTATTAAAACTTAGAAAGAAAAAACAAATTATGCCTTTAAATATTTTTTCAAATGCAAAGGGCATATTATTTATAATTGCTGCTGTATCATCTTTGTCTGTAATGGATGGTGTTACAAGATACCTAACAGATTATTATAATGTAATAGCAATTAATATGTTTCGATATTTCTTCTTATTTCTATTTGTAATTTCAATTAACAGTACAGGAAACAAAAGTGTTATTCTGGTTTCTAAAAGTAAGTTTAAACTCATACAAATTTTAAGAGGTACTATTCTTGCTGTAGAGATGTGTTTTGCTCACTATCTTTTTTTAAAAATTGGCCTTATAGAGACGCACGCTATTTTTGCAAGTTGTCCTCTAATTGTTGCAGCATTATCAGTAATTTTTTTAGGAGAAAAAGTAGGTTGGAGAAGGTGGAGTGCAATATTGATAGGCTTCATAGGGATTTTAATTATGCTTCGACCAGGCACTAAAGTGTTTGATCCCTTGTCTTTAATAGCATTGGGGTGCGCAATAGCATTCGCTATCTATCAAATTTTAACAAGATATGTGTCTAGTGAAGATAGTCCTGACACTAGTCTTTTTTATACTGGTATTACAGGGTTTGTAATATTAGGTTCTGTAGGGCCTTTCTTTTATACATCAGTTGATAACGCGCATTGGATATGGTTATTATTAGTTTGCATGCTAGGAGCTGGAGGGCATTTTTTGATGATAAATGCTTTCAAACATAGTGAGGCTTCAATATTACAGCCATTTACGTATCTACAGTTAGTTTTTGTTTCTATAATTGGTGTGTTAATGTTTAATGAGAAATTGGAGAGTGAAATAGTCATAGGGTCATTAATTGTAATTTCAGCAGGACTATTCACTTTTTGGCGAGAATATATAAAAAATCAGATTAATGAGGGGATGAATTAATTGTCTATATATAAATACAAAAACATTCTTTTAACCGGTGCGGCTGGAGCCCTAGGAAAACAATTAAGGGAAACATTATCTAAGGAATGTGATTTGCTTAGAATTTCTGACAAGGAAAATTTAGAAAAGAAATTTCATAATGAGGAAGTGCAAATTGCTGATCTTGCTTCCGCAGAATCAATGTTAAAATTAACAAAAGACATAGACTGTATTGTTCATATGGGTGGGCAAAGTGTAGAAGGATCATGGGATAATGTTTTAAATTCAAACATTATAGGCATGTACAATCTATATGAGGCATGTAGAAAAAATAAAATTAAAAGAGTTATTTGGGCTAGTTCAGTGCACACAGTTGGTTTTTATCCAAGATCCGAAGTTATAGATAGTAAAGTAATGCCTAGACCAGATAGCAATTATGGTTTGTCAAAAGTTTTTGGAGAGTCCTTAGCTCAGTATTATTGGGACAAATATAAACTAGAAACTGTGTCAGTAAGAATTTACTCATGTGTTCCTGAGCCTAAAGATCATAGAATGCTCTCAACATGGTTAAGTTATGATGATTTGAGGAGTCTTATTATTGCGTGTATAAATAGCCCTAATGTACAACACTCTGTAATTTTTGGAGTATCAAATAACGATTCGGTGCTGATCGATAACAAATATGCCAAACATATTGGTTATAACCCAAAAGATAACGGAGAAAAATTTAGAAGTCTAATTGAAAAAAAAGATGGTTTTATTGATTCGAGTGATCATCTAGTAACTACTCACGGAGGTTATTTTGCATCATCAGGACACTTTGATGATTAGTTTTTTAACCATATTTTTTCAAGAATTGTAAAATATAAGGAAAATATTCTGATTTATATATGTTTTGAGGGATGTTTTCCTCTAAATTTGTTTTGATAACTTATTGGTCTGATAGCAAACATATCTGCTCAAGAATTGATCAAAGTTAATAATTTTAAATTTATAGAATATAATTTAGGCAATATAAAAAAGATGCATGTCAAGAAAAAAAAAATAATTGAAATTTTATAAGTTTTTACTTGCCTTTATTGAAATAATTAAGAAAGATACGAATCAATTGAGAAACATTTGTTTCTTTTAATCGGGCAATTATCGAGTGATTCTAACATTTCTTGGTAATAGCCTTTTTTATAATACTAGGGAGGAATTTCATGAAATTCAAATCTAGCCTATTCGTAGGCGCTGTAGCTTTAGCTGCAACTAGTTTAGTAGCTGTTTCAGCTAATGCTGATAAGCTACGTTGGAAAATGCAAAGTACTTGGGGTAGCCAAGTTGCTATTAACGGTGAAGCTGCTGTTTATTTTTCTAACAAAGTTAAGTCAATTTCAGGTGGCGACGTTCAGTTGAGATTTCACGAGCCAAACGCTCTTGTACCTTCATTAGAAGTTTGGGATGCTGTTAAAAATGGATCAGTAGATGCAGGTTATACAACACCTGGATACCATGCTGGTAAAATCCCTGCAGTTTCTTATTTTACAGCTGTTCCTTTTGGTCCAGGTGCTAGTGAGTATCATGGTTGGATGGAATATGGCGGAGGTCAGCAGTTAAAAGACAGAATTTATGGTGAGTATGGCCTTAAAGCTCTTAACTGTTTAACTCACGCTCCTGAGACATCAGGTTGGTTTAGAAAGAAAATCAACAATGTTGAAGAGTTGAAAGGTATGAAAATGCGTTTCTTTGGTCTTGGCGCTATGGTTATGAGTAAATTAGGTGTGTCAACACAGTTACTTGCAGGTGGAGATATTTATCCAGCTCTAGAAAAAGGTGTTATTGATGCAACAGAATTTTCTATGCCTACACACGACTTAAGTTATGGTTTCTATCAGTTAGCAAAGTTTAACTATTTCCCAGGTTGGCACCAGCAAACATCAATTGGTGAGTTATTAATGAGCACCAAAGGATGGGGTGGTCTAACTAAGACACAACAAGCAGTTATTAATACAGCATGTCGTGATACAATGTGGTGGGCATTAGTTAGATCTGATGCTAAGCAGGTTCCTGCTATGGCAGAACTTGAGAAAAAAGGTGTTACATTCGTAACTTGGCCTGACTCAGAAATTTCTAAGTTTAAGAGAGCTTGGGATGCTGTTGTTGAGGAGAAGTCAGCTTCTGACCCTCTTTTCAAAGAAATCACTGCTAGCTATAACAAGTTCAGAGAAGACTACAGTATATGGTCTTCAAGAGCTTATCTAAAAGCTAAGAAGTACTAATTCTCTATAAACATATAAGTACACTTGTTATTTTATCTAACAAGTGTACTTTTTTTTTGATAAATTAATTGAAATTTTCTATTTAATAAGTTAATTAATTCAATTAAATTATACGTTTTCTGGGGGGGAATAATGGCACTTACAGAACAAAACATGGAAGGTCTCATTTCAATTAGCGAAAAGCTTCGTGAGATTGTAAACAGAGTTGGTAGAGCCAGCACTTGGCTTTTAGTTCCCCTAGTTATAATAACAATGTGGGATGTTGTTGCTAGAAAATTAGTTTGGATACAAATATTTATGGTCCAAAACTTTGGTTCATTTTTTGAATCAACATTAATGCAAGAAATGGAATGGCACCTTCACACAGTTGTTTTTTGTTTGGTTTTAGGTTATGGATACACTCATAACAGGCATGTAAGAGTTGATTTTCTTAGAGAAAATTTTAACTTTCAAACTAAGGCAAAAGTTGAATTTTATGGTAATATCTTCTTTATGCTTCCATTCACACTTATATGTGTTTATTTCTCTTGGATTTACATGGTTGATTCTTATGTGATTAATGAGGTATCTGCCTCACTAGTTGGTTTAAGTAACAGATGGATCATTAAAACATTTCTGCCAATTGGATATTTCTTCCTTTTCCTTGGTGGTATGTCAGTTATGATACAATTAATTGCTGTTATATGGGGCGATAATAAAAAGAAACTTGATCTTATGGTACTTGATTATGATAAAAGTAAATAAGATTAAAAATTCCTCTGTTAAAATATCTATGAGATAAGCAATGTGGTTTTCAAAAATTCCAGGTTATATATTTGACAAACAAAAAACACCTTATTTGACTGAAGCTAAAGACTTAACCTTAGCCCAATCACAATATGAATTAGCTGCTTATGGTGTTTTTGTTGGAACGATTTATGGAATAATTGGACTAGCTGCTATTCTATCAATTTTTGAAGGTAATAATTTAATTCACTATTTTTGGTTATTTGCTTCAGTTTCAGTAATCTATTCGATATTTAGCGTTATTCGTAAATATGAATTATTTTCGTCGTACATAATTGCTTTTGCTCCATCAGTAATAGTAGGGTTATGTTTCTATGATGCGCTTACAAAAAATTCTTCTTTATTAACAATGACTATTTTTGTTTGTTTATTCCTTCTCTCACTTAAATATGGATGGAGAATATCAAGGATAGTTGCTTGGCAGAGATATACTGGAGAATTTGAAAATTATAATATTAAAAATGAGAAAGCATAGGTGTAGTTATGGATTTTGTTGATATTATCATAGAATATCTGCCAATTTTTATGTTTCTGACGATGGGGGTACTATTATTTATAGGATATCCTGTTGGTTTCATACTTGGGGGAGTAGCAATAACTTATGGATTTATTGGTTATCTATTTGGAGTGTTTAAAATTGCAGAATTTTTCAATTTTGTTCCTAGAATGTGGGGATTTTCTGCTGAAAACTTAATATTAGTTGCCATACCTAGCTTTGTATTTATGGGTACTATGATGGAAAGAAGTGGTATTGCTAACGATTTATTAAGAACAACCCAAATTTTACTAAGAAAAGTTCCTGGTGGTCTTGCGATGTCAGTGACTGTAATGGGTACTGTGTTAGCTGCTATGACAGGTATCATTGGAGCGTCGGTTACAATGATGACAGCATTAGCATTACCAACAATGTTAAGAAATAAATATAGTCATGCGCTTTCAACAGGAGTAATTGCTGCCTCTGGAACATTAGGTATTTTAATTCCTCCAAGTATTATGTTGATTATTATGGCTGACATTATGCAAGTTTCTGTTGGAAATCTGTTCATGGGTGCAGTTATTCCAGGATTAACACTAGCCTTAATGTATTTAATATTTATTTTTGTGTGGTGTTCTATTGATAGAAATGTTGCTCCTGCTGTAAATGAAAATGAGTTACAATATGAAAAAGGTAGGTTGCCACAAATGGTTTTAAAAGCATTTTTACCACCTGTTGCTTTGATTACGCTCATAAAGGGTTCAATTTTACTTGGCTGGGCTACACCTAGTGAGGCTGGAGCTGTAGGTGCATTTGGTGCAACTTTTCTAGCTATAATAGGTAATAAGTTTACACTCCCAATGTTGAGAAGTGTTTTACACTCTTCTGGTCTTACTATTGCAATGGTGTTTATGATTATATTAAGTGCAACTTGTTTTGCCTATGTTTTCAGATCACTTGGTGGTGATTATATTGTTGAAGAGTTAATAGAAAAAGCAGGCCTTGGGTCTTGGGGGTTACTATTTTTATTAATGGGAATGACATTTTTGCTTGGGTTCTTTTTAGATTGGGTTGAAATAACTCTTATAATTTTACCAATTTTTGCTCCATTGGTTGTTTTATTAGATTTTGGAGATCATGTATCACAATTAACTGGTCTTGATGGACGTAAGGAAACATTAGTTTGGTTTTTAGTCTTAATGGCTATAAACCTTCAAACTTCATTTCTTACACCACCATTCGGTTTTGCCTTATTTTATTTGAAGGGAGTTGCCCCACCAGAAGTTGCTACTTTAAGTATTTATAAAGGAGTTGTGCCTTTTGTTATTATACAATTAATTGGTTTAGGAATTGTTATTTATCAACCAGAAATGGCTTTATGGCTTCCACGGCTAATTTAGCAAGTTAATGAAAACCGCATCTAAAAGATGCGGTTTTTTTTTGGATTAAAAAATGGATAAAATTGGTATATGTGGTGCTGGATTAATTGGAGCAAGTTGGGCAATAGGTTTTGCAAATGCAGGTTTTACTTCTTTTGTCTATGATAACAACCTAAATAGTGTTGAAAATTTCAATAAATA
>CACIRZ010000012.1 GCA_902589185.1 uncultured SAR116 cluster alpha proteobacterium | reverse complement strand
TAAAAGTAGCGTGTTCTGCGCCAAGTGGAGCAAATTTACAACCGTGGCATTTTTCAATAATATCAAGTAAATTAGTTAAATCAAAAATTAGAAAAGCTGCTGAAATTGAAGAACAAAAGTTTTATGATGACTTAAAAAAAGATGAATGGCTGAAAGCACTTGAGCCACTTGGAACACACGCTGACAAGCCTCATTTAGAGATTGCTCCTTGGTTAATTATAGTTTTTTCAGAAAGATATAGTGAATTATCTAATGGAGAAAAAAGAAAAAATTACTATGTTCCTGAGAGTGTTGGAATTGCAACAGGATTTCTCATAACTGCTTTACATTTGTCAGGGTTATCTTGCTTGACACATACACCTAATCCAATGGGTTTCCTTAGCAAGGTTTGCAATAGACCATCCTCTAATAAAGCATCTTTAATACTGGCTGTTGGTTACCCGGCTAATAACGCCAAAATACCTTTGGCTTCCACAATCAAAAAATCATTTGATGAAGTTGTTTCTATATTTTAGTTAATAATTTTTGTTTTTTCAATTTTGTCGACTTAAATTGTTAATTAATGATAAGATTTACGAAACTTATTGGAGTTAAAAGATGCCAGATTTAACAAGCCGTCTTTCAAGATGTTATGCTAGTGCTATTCATGACGTCCTAAGAGAAAAGGGTTATGGAAATTGTGTTCTCCCACCAGAAATACAGGCTTTAGAGCGTGGTCAAAAGTTGTTTGGAGAAATTTATACAGTATCTGGCCATATTGACAAAACGCTATCTAGACACGAATCTCTTCTTTTATGGTCTCAAGTTTTATCAAAGGTTCCAAGTAATAAAGTTATAGTTTGTCAACCAAATACACATTCAATTGCACTTATGGGTGAATTGTCTGCTCGAGCATTAATGGTAAAAGGGACTAAAGGTTATTTAATGGATGGGCACTGTAGAGACGTTGAAGAAATTATAGGTGCTAATTTTCCAGTTTTTTGCAGGTTATCAACTCCTGCTGATATCGTTGAAAGATGGAAATATAATTCACTTGGACAACCTATTACTATTGGAAGTGTTACAATATGCTCAGGTGACTTTATTATTGCTGATATGGATGGTGCTGTAATAATACCTCAAAATGTAGCAGAAGAAGTAATTCAGAAAACTGAAGAAGTTATGGCTACTGAAAGTGAAATGAGAAAAGCTATACTAAATGGCATGGACCCTGAACAAGCTTATCTAAAATTTAGAAAATTTTAGAGTGTTTGTAGTCTAAATTATATGATTATTAACAGAAGAAATATTTGGTCATTATCATGGCCTTTGATAATTGCAAATTTCACTATACCACTAGTTGGACTTACAGACACCATAATCATGGGTCATATGCCAGATAGTCTTTATATAGCAGCAATAGCACTTGGAGGCATTGTTTTTAATTTTATGTATGCAGGATTAAATTTTTTAAGAATGGGTACTACAGGGATAGTATCTCAAAATCTAGGCTCAAAAGATTTTGAAGAAGTGTTTCTCAGTTTGGTAAGGCCATTATTGATAGCTTTTTCGATTGGATGCATATTATTTATTTCAAAGGAACTGCTATATGATTTATCAATTTATTTTTTAACCCCAAGTAATGAATTACAGAGTTTTTATAAAGAATATCTTTTTGTAAGAATGATTGGATTGCCAGCTGGTTTACTAAATATTGTTTTTTTAGGATGGTTTTTTGGTATGCAAAAAACCAAATCTGTTATGGCTCAATTAGTGTCAATAAATTTAGTAAATGTAGTTTCATCAATTTATTTGGCTGTTTTTCTTGATCTTGGTATTTACGGTGTTGCACTAGGAAGTGTTCTAGCACAATTTACTGGTCTAATTTTGTCAGTTATAATTTTTATGATTTATTTTAATAAATTAAACTTTACTATATTTAAATTAGATAAGTTGTTTAATTTTCATAGTTTCAAGAAATTATTTTCAATTAGCAAAGATTTATTCTTTAGAACTATGTTATTAGTCGCTGTTCAAGCTTACTTAATTAAAAAAGCAGGATTAATAGGTGTGGATGAATTAGCTACTATTGAAATTTTACTAGTAATATTTGGCCTTTCATCATACTCATTAGATGCCTTTGCACACACGGCTGAGGCAACAGTTGGGGTTTCAATAGGCTCAAAAAACAAATCTAATATTTTCAAATCAATTAAAACCACAACAGAGTTTGCTTTACTATTTTCAATAATTATTGGAATTATTTATTATTTTTTTAGTCATAATATTATCTCTTTATTTACTGATATCCAAATATTGAGAAACTTAACTATTGAACTTTGGAGTTTAGTTATCATTACGCCTTTTATCTCAATGTTAGCCTTTCAATTAGATGGTATATTTATTGGTGCTACATTAGCTAAAGAAATGCGTAATTGTATTATATTTTCCTCTTTGATATTTTATTTAATAGTAGAATTCTTTATTGCAGATAATTTGAATTTAAAAGATTTATACTCCTGTTTTCTATTATTTTTGATTTTGAGAGGGGTTTTTCTAACTTTTTATCTTAAAAGAGTTTTTAATTTAGTTTTAATTAGATGAATTTGTTTTAATTAATTGAAAACTGTCTTTCTTCTTAGGACAGTGTAAAGGATAATCAGTAAAATGATTAAATTTATAGAAAATTTCTTTAAAGATAGAAATGATGAAATGAACAAATTAAGATTCAGGCGTCTAATTTTATTAATGATTTTTATGTCTTTGTTGTCTGGTTTTATTCCAACAATATTTAGTTTTGAGAAATATTATGGTCTCAGTAGATTTGTTGACCAAGGTTATATTGTAGCATATCTAGGAACTAAATTTGAGTTGTATATTGCGATATTCATGTCTTTTTTTTCTTTAACAAGCTTAATTCTTATTTATTTTTTTGTATCGGTTGGCAAATATTTTTTTCTGCTATACTTGTTGATAAATTTTGTTTTATTGATGTTTGGTGGAGATGTTATTAACTATGGCGTTTTATATCCAATTGAATGGGTGAAAAACGTAATAGAAGCCTATCTGATTTATTTAATGTTTTTTGGAGCAAATAAGAAAGATTTTGAAATTAGAAAATCTTATTAACAAAACCATTTAATATAATTTGTCATCAATTACTATTTGTTTAATTTAAATTATACAAATAAAAATTTTACATCAAAGGAAATGATATGAGAAATAATTTGATTCCAGGAAAAAAAATACCTTCACTTGAAGTAAATACGCTGAATGATACATTATGGTCTATAGATGATTACTTGGATAAAGCAAAATATATGATTGTATTTTACAGAGGATTGCACTGTCCTGTTTGTTCAGATTTCTTAAAGCAAATTGATAATCAATTGTTGGAATACAAAAATTCTAACACCGAAGTAATTGCAATATCAATGGATAGCAAAGAAAAAGCTATCAAAGCTAAAAACAAATGGGGGATTACTAATCTTAATATTGCTTACGGACTTACAGAAGAAAAAGCAAGAGAATGGGGTCTATACATTTCCAAATCAATTAAAGAAAGTGAAAGTGCTATTTTTTGTGAACCAGGGTTGTTTATAATTAAAGAAGATGGTTCATTATATCTTGCTAATGTCTCAAACATGCCTTGGGCAAGGCCAGATGTTAGTTCGTTGCCTGCTAAACTAGTGTTTGCAGAAGAAAATAAATATCCTGTAAGAGGTAATTTTTAAATAAACACACCTACTATAAAATTTATTTTTTTGTTTTGCTTTCTATAAAATCTAGAGCTTTTTTAAATATCATATCTTTTCGATCTTTATTCATTCTTTCCAATGATTTAACCAATATTGCAAGTCTAGGATTGCTTTTGAAAAAAGATATATTATCGCTCATAAACATCCAATATAATCCATCGACAATATCACACCACGCATCTTTTTTATAATTACTCATTTTTAAAATATAGTTTGAGCCACATGAATAAGGTTTTGTCGCGAATATTCCTCCATCTGCGAATGTTCCCATTCCATAAACATTAGGTACCATTACCCAATCTGAGGAATCTACAAACATTTCCATGAACCATTTATATATTTCGTTTGGGTCTATTTTTGAAATATTCATTATATTACAAATAATCATTAGTCGCGGTATATGATGAGTATAACCGTATTTTAAACAATCCTTAATTGCATCATCTAAAGGTATAATACCAGTTGTGCCTTTATACCAATCATCGGTTAATTTACGATCATGTTTCCAAAAATTAGAAGTTTGCTCTTCTTTACCCTTGAAATGATAAATGCCTCGAATAAACTCTCTCCATCCAATAACTTGACGAATAAAGCCTTCTAAAGAATTAATAGGAATTGAATTTAAATTTGCGATATCTAATGCTTTTTTGATCACTTCATCTGGAGTTAAAAGTCCCATGTTTAGTATTGGGCTTATCGCACTATGAAAAAGGAAGTTGTTTTCTGAAACTATAGCATCTTCGTAGTTTCCAAAATTGAAAAACTTTTCTTCAAAAAATTGATCTAGCCAGGTTAAAGATTCTTCTCTATTTGTTGGCATCCACAAGTTATCTGTCAAACCTGGATGGTCTTTAAACTGTGAATTAATTTTTAAACTTAACTTATTGATATAAATATTAAATTTTAGATCAGGAATTTTTGGTAACAAAGTATTTTTTGGAATTTTTTTTCTATTGTCTTCATCATATGACCATTTTCCTCCTAAGGGCTTATTGTTTTCATCAATGAGAATATTCATTTTGGTTCTTATTTTTTGATAAAAACTTGCCATACGTATTAGTTTTTTTTGTTCATTTGCAAACTCAAAAAATTCCTTTCTTGAGGTTAAGAACATAGGGCTTTGAAAAATTTGGTAATCAATATTTTTTTGATTTATAAAGTTAGTAATTTTATCTTCAAAATCTTTATCTTCAATTTCAAAATATTTTAATTTTTCGATATTGTGATCTTTAATTACTTTAAGTAACTTATCTTCATAACTATCATGAAATGTTTTTTCATCAATTGAATGATAAAACACAGTATAACCATTCTTAATTAGGTTGTCCCTATACTGCCTCATTGAACACAGAAACATCAAAATTTTTAGTTTATGATGTTTATGATTTGTAGTTAACCCAAAATCTTCAGCCATAAAAACTTTGCTGACCCTAGTATTTTTGATATGTTCTAGAGGAAATAATTGGTTGCCAAGAATAAGTAAAATTTCATTACTGGACATATTTTTACTCAAAAACACTTACATTAGTTGTGTTTGCGTTTATAAAATTCCAATCATACTCAACACCCAAGCCAATTCCATTAGGTACTGGTACAAATCCATCTTTGTCAATGCAATCTATCATATCACTGTAACCACAAGTGTATACGGGAGCCATTGTGTTAGGGCAATCAGGGCCTACTAGTGCAACTTCATAAAAGTTTGTATTTCTAGTTGCAGCCATAACATGTCTATGAGCAGGTCCACATGCATGAATTTCGACGTCTACACCGAAAGATTCTGCTAAATGAGATATCTTCATTGCTCCAGTTATACCCATGTCATACTCAGGATCAGATCTTAGAAAATCAGTCCCGCCAGCCATTAGAAAATCACATTTTGTTTCTAATCCTCTAATATGTTCTGTTTGTAATATTGGAGTTTTTAACATCTCTCTAAGACGTTTATGTGAAAAAGCTGATACACCACTATCCCTATATGGATCCTCTAACCAAAAGAAATTCGCGTCATCGCAAGCTTTGCCAACATATAGAGCGTCGGCAAAGGTTTTTAACTGGCATGCTGGATCAAGCATTAAAGTCATTTTGTCTCCGACTTTTTTAGCTACATGTAAAACATTTTCTGCTTCTTCTTTTGCATTTCCTTCATGCCATCCATGGATTTTGAAAGCTTTATAACCCATATCAAAACATTGCTCAGCAAAATCTGCAAAAGCTTCTTTACTATCTAAGCCACCATTCCTGTCACCATGATATGTGCTTGCATATGCTTTAAGATGCTTTCTGTAACTTCCTAATAAAATAGAAATTGAACAATTTAATTTTTTGCCTGCCCAATCCCATAACGCTATATCTAATGGGCCATGCCCCATATGATCAAATTGTCTAAGCTCTCTTTTAAAATCATCATATATTCTTTCTCTTTCTTCAGCATTATACTCTAATAACTTGGGAGCTAACATTTTAGCTTGTGCGCATGCAACTTGATTGCCACCCCAATGAGTTACGTACTCTCCTTTGCATCCATCTTTAGTTTCTATTACAACTGCAAATTTATCCAAATTTATAGATTGACCTTTAGAATATCCTACAGCACCAATTGTATTTGCGTTAGTCAATAGACCCAGATTTTTTGTACTATGTGTAAATTCGTGTATTTCTACTTTTTTAATTTGGCTCATTTGTTATTCCTGATCTAAAATTAAATAGACAAAATTTTATAAACTTATATTTGTTATTATTATTAGATATGGGTTATTATACAAAATAATTTTTAGATTAATGCATGTAAAGGACATTAAATGAATTTAAATGATTGCTATAATTTTCAAGATTTTAGAAAATTGGCTAAGAAAAGACTTCCTTCTCCTATTTTTCATTATATTGATGGAGCAGCAGATGATGAGGTGACTTACAATAGAAATACTGCTGCCTATAATGATGCTGATTTAATTCCAAATGTATTAAGAGGCGTTGAAAATGTAGATTTATCAACAACAATTTTTGGAAAAAAACTAGACTTACCATTTTATTGTGCTCCAACTGCTTTGCAAAGGTTATTTCATTACGAAGGTGAGAGGGCAGTTGGTAAAGCTGCTCAAAAATTTGGCACTATGTTTGGTGTATCTTCTCTAGGGACCGTTAGCGTTGAAGAGATTTCGTCTATAGTGTCTACGCCTAAAATGTTTCAATTTTATTTTCATAAAGATAGAGGACTTAATGATAGCATGCTTGAAAGAGTAAAGGCAGCTAAATTTGATGTTTTAGCTCTTACTGTCGACACAATAACTGGAGGTAACCGAGAGAGAGATCTTAGGACTGGTTTTACATCTCCACCAAGGTTAACACTGTCTAGTCTGTTTAGCTTTGCATCTAAACCAATGTGGGCCATAAATTATTTAACAAAACCTAAATTTGAGCTGCCTCAATTACAAGATCATGTGAGCGAGGGTACAAATACCGCAACCTCAATAGGTAATTATTTTTCTTCAATGTTAGATCAATCTATGAATTGGAAAGATGCAGAGCGTTTATGTTCAAAATGGGGAGGTCATTTTGCACTTAAAGGTATAATGAGTGTTGAAGATGCAAAAAAAGCAATAGATATTGGTTGTACAGGAATAATGGTTTCAAATCATGGCGGACGACAATTAGACGGTGCAAGAGCTCCCTTTGATCAATTGGCTGAAATAGTTGATGCTGTAGGTGATAAAATTGATGTAATTTGTGAAGGAGGTATCCAAAGAGGAACTCATATTCTCAAAGCTTTATCTGTTGGCGCTAAGGCTTGTTCAGGAGGTAGAATGTATCTATATGCTCTAGCTTCTGCTGGTCAAAAAGGAGTTGAGAGAGCATTAAGCTTGTACCGTACAGAACTAGAAAGAGATATGAAATTAATGGGATGTACAAGTGTTAAAGAATTAAATAGATCTAATATAAAGTTTAGACATAATTCTTAAATTTATGAAAATTATTACATCTTCAATAACATTTATTTCTAGAGCTTTTTCTATTAGTTCAGTTCCAATTACTTCTTGGAGTTCGCATAAACCAAATAAAATTTTTCCTAAATTTGAAACATTTCTATTTCTTTGTTTAGGTTTGTTCTTATTTGGTTTAGGGGAGAGTATTTTAGTTATTTCTCATAATGGCGTAACTCCATGGACAGTTTTAGCTGAGGGTGTTGCTAAAAAAGTTAATATTGGAATAGGCCTTTCTACTTTTCTAATTAGTTGCATAGTTTTGGTTTTTTGGATCCCATTAAAACTTAAACCAGGGTTAGGTACAATTATGAATATTATAATAATTGCATTAACCATGGGGTATACTATTCCCTTTCTTTATTTTCTAAATGAAATTTTTAATCCTACATTTCTTTCTTTTTTTGGAACATGGTTAGTTGGTTTTGGAAGTGGTATTTATTTGATTGCTAATCTTGGGCCTGGAACTAGAGATGGGCTGATGACAGGAGTATCTAAAAAATATAAAAGACCTATAAGTTTAGTTAGGTTTAGTATTGAATCTATTGTTGTTTTTGTTGGTTGGTTATTAGGGGGCACCTTAGGCATTGGTACAATTGTTTTTGCAGTTTTTATTGGCCCTTTTGTAGCTTTGAGTCTTAAGATAGTAGCCATATTAAAAAAATAATCCCTTTATATTGTTTTTAAAAACAATGATATACCTAAAATAATTAAAGTAATTAATATGCTTATTCTAAATTGCTTTTGATTAATTTTATGCCTTATCCTTGTTCCTATTTGTTGACCCAAAAAAGCAGGAATAATTAAAAATATACTTAATAAAAGATCTTCTTTTGTGGCAAAGCCATAATATATTAATGAACCATATAAAGGGAAAGAACCAATAAAATACATTGTTGAAACTGTTCTAACAAACTTTTCTTTTGGTAAATCTACAGCTACAATGTAAGCTAACATTGGTGGTCCATAAAATGTAGATAGACCACCTAATATTCCTGATCCAAAACCAATAATTGATGTAATTATTTTTTCATGAGTATTTTTTATATTATTAATTTTAAATCCAAAACAATTAACTAATGCTGCAAAGATAATTGATAAAGCAATTATTTGAGTAATTGTATTTAGGTTTATTTCTAATATTAATCTTGCCCCAATGATGAGGCCGAATACAAGAAATAAAAACATTGGCAGGAACCTGTAACTGGAAATACCTTCCCTAAATTTTATTTGTAGAAAATTTGTTAAAAAAATTGGTGCGCATAAAAGAATCATGGCAGTGGTAGCAGGTATTGTGAACGCTATAATTGGGAGTGCAACCATTGGCATTCCAAAACCAAGAGTCCCTTTAATAAGTCCTCCAGCTAGAACAGCAAAAATTATTATCATTACTATTATTGGATCATTATACATTGTTTATCTAAAAAAAATATGGCATTGATAATTACGTTTGTATTATTATACTTAACAAGTAAAGCTTTATTTTTGTTTAATTAAATGAATAACCTGATAAATTTTCTTAAAACCAGAAGGTCTACAACAGCCAAAACTATGATTTCAGGTCATATTAATGAAAGTGATCTAAATGACATCTTAGCATGTGGTATCAGAGTGCCTGATCATGGTGCTTTAAATCCTTGGTCTTTAACAGTTATAAAAGACAAAGCAAGATATAGGATAGGTAAAGAAATTTTAGCTTCTGAATATATTATAAACAATCCTGAAGCTACAGAAGAAGAAATAGATTTTGAAAAAAACAGATTTTTAAGAGCTAGTGCTGTGATAGCAGTGTTATTTAAACCTGTTTCACATCCTAAAATACCATTATGGGAGATGGAATTATCTACTGGAGCAGTGTGTTCAAATATACTTGTTGCAGCTCAATCTTTAGGTTATGCCGCTCAGTGGTTAACAGAGTGGTATTCTTATAATGATAGAATGATAAAGGTAGTTGGTGGAAAGCCGGAAACTGATAAACTAGCTGGTTTCATTTACATTGGAGATAAAGAAAAAGAACCAGTTGAAAGAAGAAGACCTAAGACTGCAAACGTAATTAATTTTTTAATAGAATAATTTTAAATTTCTTGTTGGTTTAGGCAATTTTCAAAAATATCTTTATCAACATTTCCACCAGATGCAATTACTAGAACATTTTTATCTCTAATATCTATTTTTTTAAATATAGCAGCTGCTAGCGCAACTGCACCACCAGGTTCAAGAACAATCTTAAGATATTTAAATGCTGTATTCATTGCAATTAAAGCTTCTTGATCTGAAACTGACAAACCAGATGTTAGATTTAATTTGTTGATTTCAAAAGTAATTTTTCCTGGTTTATCAGCTAAAAGTGCATCGCAAATAGAATCATGTTTCATAGAATTTGGAATTATAGAATTTTCTTTAAGTGACTTTTTGGTATCATCAAAATTTTCTGGTTCAACAGAATATATTTTAGCATTTTGAAATTTTTCTTTTATTGCTGTACTTACACCAGCAATAAGACCACCCCCTCCGCAACAACATAATACAATGTCTGGTTTAACATTTATTTCATTTAATTGTTCAATACATTCTATACCGGCAGTTCCTTGTCCAATTATGACTTTTTCGTCATCAAAGGGTGGAATAATCTTCGCATTTATATCCTTTGCTATTTTTTTTCCTATTTCTTCTCTATTTTCTTTATTCCTATCATACTTTATAATTGTCGCACCCCAAAAAGCTGTTCCATTTAATTTTGCCTTTGGAGAATCTTCTGGCATTACAATTGTTGCTTGGCGACCCGTTATTTTCGATGCAGCAGCAACCGCTTGAGCATGATTACCACTTGACCATGCTACAACTTTTTTAATATCCGATGAAAGCTGGAGTATTGAATTCATAGCACCTCTAAATTTAAATGCACCAATAGTCTGAAGATTTTCAGCTTTCAAAAAAATATTAGATTCTAATTTTTCATTAATATATTTTGATTGTAAAATAGGTGTTCTTACAATTTTCCCTTCTAACCTTTTAGATGCCTCTAAAATAGAATTGAATGTAACTTTACTATTAACCATTAATATTTTCCTAGATTATTTTATTCTATATCTTGTTAAATTTAAATGACATGAGTATGATAAACAAATCATTTTTTTTGACGAGGTTTTTTATGTTATTTCATGGTTCTTACACTGCTTTATTAACTCCATTCAAAGATAATAAAGTAGACTTTGATGCTTATAGAAAATTAATAGATTTTCAAATAGAAAATGGAACAAATGGCTTGGTTCCAGTAGGAACAACTGGTGAGTCACCTACTTTATCTCATGATGAACATAAAAAGCTTGTTGAAGTTTGTATAGATCAGTCAAATGGAAGAGTTCCAATTATAGCAGGTGCAGGTTCAAATTCTACTAACGAAGCTGTCGATTTTGTAAAACATGCATGTTCAGCCGGTGCTGATGGTTTGTTAGTTGTTACGCCTTATTATAACAAACCTACACAGTCAGGCCTAATTGCTCACTATAATGAACTTATTAAAAATTCTAGTAAGCCAATAATAATCTACGATATACCAGGTCGTTCTGTAATAAAGATGAATGACACTACAATGGCTAAGCTAGCTGAAAATGAACTAATTGTAGGTGTAAAAGACGCAACTGCAGATTTAGCAAGACCTACAAGACTTCAAAATATAATTGGTGACGATTTTATTCAATTATCTGGTGAAGATGGGACGGCATTGGCTTATTTAGCTGCAGGGGGACATGGTTGTATTTCTGTTACGTCAAATATTGCTCCTAAATTACTTTCAAGGATGCATAATGCATGGAAACAAGGTGATATTTTAACTGCACAAGAAATAAATAAAAAACTGATGCCTCTACACGATGCATTATTTTATGAAACAAGCCCAGGTCCACTAAAATATGCGGCATCATTATTAGGGCTATGTTCTGCAGAGGCTAGACTTCCAATTGTAGAGATTGAAGAAGTAAGTAAAACAAATGTAAAAGATGCTCTTGGAAAAGCTGGATTACTATAAATGTTTGTGTTTTGAATGAATAAAAAAAAATTAAACAAAGCTATTTCTCAAGGTAGAGTTGCAGAAAATAGACGTGCTAAATTTGATTATTCAATAATTGATACTGTAGAAGCTGGAATAGTTTTGTTAGGCAGTGAAGTTAAAAGTTTAAGACTTGGTAGGGCTAGTATTAATGAATCTTATGCAACTAATGAATTTGGACAAATTGTTTTAGTAAATTCAAATATCCCAGAATACAATTTAGCAGCATCTGGTCAAAATCATGATCCAAAAAGAGTAAGACGCCTTTTAGTACATAAAAAAGAAAGAGATAAAATTTTAGGACAAATAAAAAAAGATGGATGTACGGTTGTGCCTATAAGTTTGTATTTCAATAATAAAGGTTTGGCTAAAATATCTCTAGGAATTGCAGAAGGTAAAAAGAAAGCTGATAAAAGAGAAGTGATTAAAAAAAGAGATTGGGATAGAGAAAAACATAGAATATTAAAAAATAACAATTAAAACTTGTATTATTTAACACTTAACTTCTGTATCAACTTATGCAAAATAATAAAATAATAATTGGGATTGGTGGAAATTTAAAGTCTAATGATGGAACTCATCCAATAAAGGTTGCCATGAAGGCAATTAGATATTTTAATGATTATTCGATTAGGGTCACTGATCAGTCAAGCTGGTATGAGACTGAACCAATCCCGAAAAGTGATCAACCAAATTTTTTTAATTGTATTGTTTTTGCGAATACAATCTTAAATGAGTTAGATGTTTTAAAATCATTACATGAAATAGAATATAAACTTGGCAGAAGAAGAAGGCTAGTAAATGAAGCAAGGGTAATTGATTTAGATCTTATTGATTATTCTAATAAAATATTAAGAAATAAAGAAATTATTGTTCCTCATCCAAGGGCTCATCAAAGAAAATTTGTAATGGAACCATTAGCTGAATTAGATAAAAACTGGGTTCATCCAGTTTTAAAAACAAATATCAAAAAAATATTAAAAAATTTAGATGATCAAAATATAAAAGTTCTAAATGAAAAAAAAATTAATTTGATTTTTTAGCATATATTATTTATTTAATTCATAATTAACCTGGAGAATTATTACTATGGCTCGTGTTACTGTTGAAGACTGTGTTAAAAAGATACCAAATAGGTTCGATCTTGTAATTGCTGCTGCGCAACGTTCTAGAGAAATTTCAAATGGAATTTCCATAGAAGTTGATAGAGATAATGATAAAAACCCTGTTGTTTCTCTTCGTGAAATAGCCTCAGAAGCTATTGATGCAGAAAGTTTGCAAGAGAGATTTATACGTTCTATGCAAAAAAATTTAATTAAAGAAGATAATAATGTAGAAGAAGAAGCATCATTAGAAGAAGAATTTGCTGCTTATTTAAATGAATCAAAATCAGACACAAAAACTAATCATGACCTTATTTTAAATAAAATTAGACAAGAAGATGAAGGTTCTTTTGAAGACATATCTGAAGAAAAGATTAAAAACGAAGATTAATTTTTTTTATCACTTGATTATTTAATATAGATAAGTCTAATTATATAATATAATATTATGTGATGATAATAACAGCATCACAACTTTATAAAAAAATAACTAAATATGATAGCCTTGTTTCATATAAAGCTATCAATAATGCTTACAATTTATCAAAGAAAGCACATGCTAATCAATTCCGAGGAAGTGGCGAAGCTTACTTTACTCATCCCTTAGCAGTAGCTGATTATTTAATTGATATGAGATTAGATTCCTCCACAATTATTACAGCTCTTCTTCATGATGTTGTCGAAGACAGTGAAATATCTTTAAAAAAAATTGAAGATGAATTTGGATCTGAAATATCAAAACTTGTTGACGGGGTAACTAAACTAACAAAGTTAGATTTAAAATTTGGATTTGCTCAAGCTGAAAACTTTCGTAAACTTTTACTAGCGTCGTCGGATGATATTAGAGTTTTGTTGGTAAAATTAGCTGACAGATTGCATAATATTAGAACTATTGATGGCATAAAAAATAAAGAAAAAAGGTCTAAAATTTGTTTTGAGACTTTAGAGATTTTTGCTCCATTAGCAGAACGCTTAGGTATTAATGCTATACAAAGAGAATTAGAAGATAGATGTTTTGCCGTTTTGAAACCAGAAACTCGTGACTCAATTTTAAAGCGTTTAAAATTAATATATTCCCAAGATGAATTGAATATTCCATACATAACAAAAGAAATTGAAACTCTTTTAAAAAAAAATAATATCAAATGTTTGGTAACAGGAAGGATTAAAAGTAGTTATTCAATTTGGAAAAAAATGCAATATAAAAATTTAAGTATGGATCAATTGTCTGATATAATGGCATTCAGAGTTATTGTTGATGATGTACCTAGTTGTTATAAAAGTCTTGGATTATTGCATCAAGAATATACTGCAATAATGGGACGTTTTAAGGACTATATTTCTGCTCCTAAAAGAAATGGTTATCAATCACTTCATTCAAGTTTAATAGGACCTAAGAAAACAAGAATAGAAGTACAAATAAGAACTTCAATTATGAATGAATTTGCTCTCAATGGAGTTGCTGCACATTGGATTTACAAAGAGGGTGCAAAATGGTCAGAAGGTATAAAATATAAGTGGGTAAGAGAATTAATTCAAATTATCGAGGAAAGTAGTGAACCAGAAGAATTTTTAGAAAACACAAAATTAGAAATGTATAATGACCAAATTTTTTGTTTTACACCAAATGGAAATTTAATAATTTTACCCAAAGGTGCAAACGCAATTGACTTTTCATATGCTGTTCATTCTGAAATTGGTAATGCAGCAGTTGGTGCAAAAATAAATAATAAAAATAGATTGATAACAACAGAAATTAAAAATGGTGATCAAGTAGAAATTTTAACTTCTAAAAATGGCTTTCCAGATCCAAAATGGATAGAAATATGTATCACTGGAAAAGCTAAATCAGCTATAAAAAGATTCATAAGGAATAGAGAAATTAAAGAATTTTTACAATTGGGAACCGCATTACTTCAAAAAGAATTTAGACAACAAAACAAAAGAATGCATGAAAAAAGTTTGATTAAAGTAATTGAAAAATTTGGTCTTTCTGATGTTGAAGAATTACTTATTGAAATAGGAAAAGGAAATATAAAATCAAGAGATGTATTAAATTTTTTATATCCAGAAAAAGCAAATTCAAAAAATAAATTGCCAATTTTAAAAAAACCCCAATTACAAAAAAGTATGAAAATAAAAGGTGTAATTTCTGGAATGGCAATACATTATGCACATTGTTGTCATCCTCTACCTGGTGAACGGATTGTTGGGATTGTTACAACTGGAAAAGGGATTACTGTTCATGCCCTAGATTGTTTTGCGTTAGAAAAATTTAATGATATGCCTGAGGTATGGCTTGAAATATCGTGGGATAGAGAAGGTGAATCTTTTCATAAAGGTAGTCTAGTAACAGTTTTATCAAATGAGCCTGGTAGTTTAGCAGATGTCACTAAAATAATAAGTTTAAATGATGGAAATATATCTAATATTCAAGTGGTTTCGAGAGATTTAGATTTTTATAAATTTAATATTGATTTAGAAGTTAGAAACTTAAGTCATTTAAACCAAATAATTGCAGCAATAAGGTTGTCTCATTTTGTAGAAAGTGTACAAAGAGGTAAGGATTAGGTGGAGTGAATATATAGTTAATTTTAATTTATACTACAAAAATTTATTATTTAAGGTTAATAGAATTATATCTTATTATAAATTAAGATTAGCTCGTTTACCTGATTCTAATTATGCCATCTCTTCAGGGTTTGCATGTGGAGCAATGGTTTCTTTTACACCTCTTCTAGGATTTCATTTTGTTTTAGCTGTAGTTTTTGCTTATTTGATAAGAGGTAACTTTATAGCTGCATTAATTGGAACAGTGGTTGGGAATCCTTTAACTTTCCCATTTATTTGGGGATTGATATATAAAATTGGTACTTATGTTACAAATATTAAGCTAGAGAAAATAACTCACGAAATAAATTTTGATATGATTGCAACCCAAACATATGATATTTTTTTCCCAATGCTTGTAGGTGGTGTGATTATAGCTCCTTTAGTTTGGATTATAACTTATTATATCATTTATAGTTTTATTGCTTCTTTCAAGAAAAGAAGAAATAAAAAAAATAAAAGGCTATTATAATGAAAAGACATGTTAGGTTAGGCATTAATATTGACCATGTTGCTACACTAAGGAATGCTCGTGGCGAAAATTATCCTGAAGTTACTGAAGCCGCAAGGATTGTTGAAAAATCTGGTGCAGATTTAGTAACTGTGCACGTAAGAGAAGATAGACGACACATCAATGAGAAGGATTTAGGCAACATTTTGAAGGTTGTTAACATTCCTGTTAATCTTGAAATTGGAGCAAATTCAGAAATGATTAAGATTGCAAATGAATATAAGCCTAAATGTGTATGCTTTGTACCAGAAAAACGACAAGAAATTACTACAGAAGGTGGTTTAGATGTAATAAATAATTTTGATAAATTAAAAAAGTTCATTAAATCATTATCTAATAATAATATAAATGTAGCTATTTTTATTGATCCAGATAAAGATCAATTGATTGCTACTCAAAAATTAGGTGTAAAAACAATTGAGTTCCATACTGGTAGTTATGCAAATGCATTTACTAAAAAAAATAATGTTGATTTAGAATTAAAAAAAATTATCGAAAGTACTGCTTTTGCAAAAAAAATAGGTTTAAATTGTCATGCAGGTCATGGCTTAACTTATGATAATGTAAGTGAAATTGTATCGATAAATGATATTATTGAATTAAATATAGGACATTTTATTATAGCTAATTCTATTTTTAATGGGTTGGAAAATTCAATAATAAAAATGCGTAACATAATTTCAGAAGCAATTAAATGATTATTGGAATAGGAACAGATATTTTGAATTTAGAGAGACTAAAAAAAATTATGAATAAATATGATCAAAAGTTTATTGATCGAATTTATGGGAAGAATGAGATTGAAATTTCAAAAGGTAAATTAAATAACTCTATAAATTATTTCGGAAAAAGATTTTCGGCAAAAGAAGCAACTTGGAAGGCTTTAAGTCCTACTAGAGGAAAAGGACTTTTTTTTAGAGAAATAGAAATTTTAAATGATATCAATGGTAAACCATATTTATTTTTTTCAGGTAAAACAAAAGAATTTATTGAAAAAAAAGAAAAAAATTTAAAAGCAAAATTAAAATTTGATATTTCTCTTTCTGATGATACTCCATTTGTTATTTCTTTTGTTGTAATTTCACTTGCTCCTTATGTATAGCTATTGCATAAAGTTAATTATTTAGACAACTCATACCTATGGAGTGTAATTTATGAAAAATTCTATTAAAGAGCTATCTAAAACACTGTTAATTGCTGGCTCAATAGCAATTTTTTTTCGTTCCATTTTTTTCGAACCCTTCAATATTCCATCAGGCTCTATGATACCAACTTTGTTAGTGGGTGATTATTTATTTGTTTCAAAATACTCATATGGTTATTCAAAATATAGTTTCCCGTTTGGTTTGGTGCCTATAAAAGATAGAGTATTATATAATTCTCCACAAAGGGGAGATGTCATTGTTTTTAGAAAACCAGGAGATGAAACAATTGATTATATCAAAAGGTTGGTTGCTCTTCCTAATGACACAGTACAAGTTAAAGATGGTATCCTCTATATTAATTCAAAAAAAGCTAAAAGAATTAAGACAAATATAGGGATAATGAAAAATGTATTAGGTGATGAAAAAGTCTTTACACAATATGATGAGGTTTTTGAAGGATCAAAAAACCACAAGATAATTGAGGCTAGTGACAATGATCCATTTGATGATACAATTTTATTCAAAGTCCCGCCAAACCATTTTTTCTTTATGGGGGATAATAGAGATAATAGTAGAGACAGTAGAACACCGGAAGTTGGCTTTGTACCAAAGAAAAATTTAATTGGTAAAGCAGAAATCATTTTTTTCTCGCATAATAGTGCTGCTTCAATTTTTGAGTTTTGGAAGTGGCATAAAGCTATAAGATTTTCGAGAATAGGTAAGGCAATAGAATAGTGTGTATAAACAAACTAGAAAAACAGATTAATTACAAATTTAAAAATATTGCTTTGTTGGAAGAAGCCATAACACATTCTAGTTTTCACAAAAATTACTTGAAAATAAAAAAAAAAAATTATGAAAGGCTAGAATTTCTTGGAGACAGAGTTTTAGGTTTGGTATTATCAGAATATCTCTTTAAAACTTTTCCTAATGCCAATGAGGGTGTTTTAGACAATTATTTTCAAAAATTTGCAAATCAAGAAAATTTATTTAATTATGCCAAAAAAATTAATCTTTCTATTTTTTTAAAGACACAAAAAGGTGATAATTTAAAAAATAATAAATCTATATTAAGTGATGTTATTGAGGCAATAATTGGAGCAATTTATATTGATGCAGGATTAATAAATTGTGAAAATTTCATAATAAATAACATTGTTGACAAACACTCAATTTACTCCAAACCTTTAAAACATCCCAAATCTATACTTCAAGAGTATTGTTTAGCTCAATATAATACTCTGCCCAAATATAGTATTTTAAATAAATTTGGAAATGAACACCAACCCACTTATGAAGTTTCTGTATCAATTAAAAATCATGATGTGGTATCAGCAACAGGTACTAATTTAAAAAATGCAGAAGAAGCTGCGGCAACAAAATTATTAAGTATTTTGAAAATTTAAAGTTGTTAAATAGAAAAGGGCATATTCAATTTGGGAAAAATAGACTTAAAATCAGGTTTTGTAAATTTGGTTGGAATTCCTAATTCAGGTAAATCTACTCTTATAAATAAATTAGTAGGCAGAAAAATTTCTATAGTATCTCATAAAGTACAAACTACTAGATTTTGTATAAGAGGAATATGTAATTATGATTTATCAAGTAAATTGAAATCGCAAATAATTTTTGTTGATACACCTGGAATTTTTTGGCCAAAAAGAAGACTTGAAAAAGCTATGGTAACTGCTGCATGGTCAGAGTTAAATTTTACCGATAAGGTGGTTTTTATTCATGATGTTTTAAAAAAAATAGATAATAACACTAAAGTGATAATTGAAAAAATTTTTGAAAAAAAAACTGACGTTATTTTAGTTTTAAATAAAATTGATTTATTACCAAAAGAAGATCTTCTTAAAAAAATTTCTGAAATTAAAAATTTATATAACTTTGAAGAAACATTTTTGATTTCAGCAAAAAATGGAAGTGGTTGTAACAAGTTAATAGAATATTTAGCAAAAAAAATGCCACTGCACTCTTTTTTTTATGATGCAAAAACTATTTCAGATTTACCTCAATCTATTTTAGCTTCTGAAATCACAAGGGAAAAATTGTTTAAGAATCTCAATCAAGAATTACCATATAATCTTACAGTTGAAACAGAAAAATGGGTAATTAATTCTGATGAAAGTATAAATATCCATCAGACTATATACATTAATAAACAAAGCTACAAACCAATAATATTAGGAAAACAAGGTCAAAATATTAAAAGAATTGGTACTTTAGCTCGTAAAGAACTAGAAAATTTATTAGATTGTAAAATTCATTTATTTTTGCATATTAAATTCAAAAAAAATTGGATGGATGACCCATCTAAATACTCATCTGTTGGCTTGAATTATAATGCCTGAATGGAATGATGTTGGGATAATATTATCTGCAAAAAAATATGGTGAAAAAGGTCTGATAGTTAATATTTTTACAGAGTCGAATGGACGTTATGTAGGTTGGATTAATAACTATAAAACGAAAAGTATTTTATCTAGTATTCAACCTGGTAATCTAGTTAAAGTATTTTGGAAATCTAGATTAATTGAACAAATGGGAAACTTTAAAATTGAACTAATTTCTTCAATTTCAGGAAAGATTTTTGATGAAAAACTTAAATTACAAGCTTTAATATCATTATGTTCTTTGTTAGAAAAATTTTTACCTGAAAGACAAAGTTATTCTGATATTTTTAATGCAACAAAGGCCTTCTTAAACGTTTTATTAATCAATAGTGAACTTGATAATAAACAATGGATTAAAGGGTATGTTAAATGGGAAATTGGATTATTATCCTCAATTGGTTTTTCTTTAGATTTAAAACAATGCGCTGTAACGGGACAAAAAAATAATTTATATTATGTAAGTCCAAAAACTGGCAAAGCAGTATCCAAACAAGGTGCTGGAAAATTTGCTCCTAAACTCCTAAAATTGCCATTATTTTTAGGAGGTTCTGAAGACGTTGGATCAAGTTTTAATGAGGAAATTATTATGGGGTTAAATATAACAACTTATTTCTTCAAAAATAAATTATTATCATCTATTAATGACACTAGACTTATGAATTTACCAAATCCTAGGTATAGATTAGAAAATATGATTAAAAAACTATAATTATAAAGAGTTATTTATGGAAAATGAAGATTTACAAAACGAAAATATAAGCCTTACCCAATTTTCAAAAGCAATTTCTGAGCGATATCTTGCGTATGCATTATCAACAATTACATCAAGATCTTTGCCAGACGTAAGAGATGGTTTAAAGCCTGTTCATAGAAGAGTTTTGTTTGCCATGATGCAATTAAAACTTAATCATAATGTATCATTCAAAAAGTCTGCTCGTGTCGTAGGTGATGTGATGGGGAAATTCCATCCTCATGGGGATGCTGCAATTTATGAATCGATGGTACGAATGGCCCAGGATTTTGCATTAAGATATCCTTTAGTAGACGGTCAGGGTAATTTTGGTAACATCGATGGAGATAACGCAGCAGCCATGAGATACACTGAGGCAAGGATGTCTAAGGCTGCAGAATTATTATTAGCTGATATTGATAAAGATACAGTAGATTTTAGAGTTACTTATGATGACGAAGGAAAAGAGCCTGTTGTATTGCCTTCAGCTTTTCCTAATTTATTGGCTAATGGATCACAAGGTATTGCGGTTGGTATGGCAACTTCAATTCCTCCTCATAATATTTACGAATTAATCGATGCTCTTCTTCATTTAATAAAATTTCCAAATGCTTCTGATACTACGATTTCTAATTTTGTAAAAGCACCAGATTTTCCTACTGGAGGTATTTTAGTTGAGCCAAAATCATCAATTGAAAACTCTTACAAAAATGGAAAAGGGAGTTTCAGATTAAGAGCTAGATGGAACATTGAAAATATAAAAGGTGGACAATGGAAAATAATTATAAGTGAAATTCCTTACCAAGTTCAAAAAAGTAGATTGTTAGAAAAAATTTCTGAGTTGATGGATAATAAGTCTCTTCCAATGCTTTCTGACATAAGAGATGAAAGCGCAGAAAATATTAGAGTAGTTATTGACCCCAAAAGTCGAAATTTATCACCTGAAATGATTATGGAAACACTTTTTAAAAAAACCGACTTAGAGGTTAGAGTTTCCCTTAATTTAAATGTAATTGATGATAAAAATATACCTGGAGTGAAATCTTTAAAGGATGCACTTAAATCGTGGTTAGATCATAGGCAAATCATTCTTCAGAGAAAAAGTAAATATAGATTAAATCAAATTGAAAATAGGATTAATATTTTAAATGGTTATATAATTGTATATTTAAACATCGATAAAGTTATCGAAATTATAAGAGAAGAAGATAATCCTAAGGAAGTTTTAATATCATATTTTAAAATAAACGAAATTCAGGCCAATGCTATTTTAGATATGCGTCTACGTTCACTTAGAAAGTTAGAGGAAATTGAACTTAGAAATGAACTTAGTAAATTAGAAAATGAACAAAATAATCTTAATGAGATTTTGAATAACATTGATTCTCAATGGAAAGAAATTTATGCAGACATAAAAAATCTAAAGAAAGATTTTCAAGATATTTCATCCAGAAAAACAGAAATCAGTGACTTACCTTTAATCGAAGAATTTGATGAAGATCAATTTGTAACTAAAGAGCCAATAACAATAATTTTATCTGATCAAGGATGGATCAGAACTCAAAAAAATCATTTAAATAATGATGTTGAACTTAAATATAGGGAAGGCGATAAAGAACAATTTAAGATACATGCATTTACCACTGATAAGATAATTTTCTTTGCAGACAATGGAAGGTTTTTTTGTGTTTCTGCAAACAAACTTCCATCTGGAAGGGGCTTTGGAGAACCTATATCTCTAACAATAGATCTTAATGCAGAAAGCAAAATTATATCTTGTTTTCCATTTTTTGAAGGAAATATAGTTTTAGCGCTTGAATCAGGTCATGGGTTTAAAATTAATACTTCTAATATTGTTGCACAGACAAAATCTGGAAAACAAATATTAAATTCTAAAGGTGATAATAAAGCAAAAGTATGTAAAAAAATCGAAGGAGATACTATTGCTATTGTTGGAAATAATAGAAAATTATTAATGTATTCATTAGATGAAGTTCCTGAATTAAATAAAGGAAAGGGCGTTATACTTCAAAGATATAAAGATGCTTCTTTGTCTGACATTACTACATTTAATAAAGAAGATGGATTAACTTGGAAAATGACTGGTGGACGTCAGAGAACAGAAAAAGATCTATTAACATGGCAAGGTAAAAGAGGAGGTGCTGGTAGGATGGTGCCTAATGGATTTCCAAGGCCACCAATTTTTAATTAAAATTTACTTTTAAATATTATATTAACTAAAGATTGATCAATATTTATGCATATTTATTCAAGAAGTTTTAATTTTAAATAATTGAATAAATATCTTTAAATTAAGTTAAATTTGTGTACTAATTATACGAGTAAATTCAAATCTTAAATAACAATACATAATATAGGGAGGCGTTTTATGAAACGTAGAGATTTTATTAGTAAAGCTGGTGTAGGCGTTGTTGCAGGTGTTGCTGGAGCTTCCACACTATCAGCACCTGCTATAGCAGGAGGTCATAAAGAAATTAACATTGTATCTACTTGGCCAAGAGATTTTCCAGGTTTAGGTTTATCAGCACAAAGATTATCAGCTAGAATTACTGAACTATCAAAAGGTAAGTTAAAGGTGAATTATTTTGCTGCAGGTGAAAAAGTTGGAGCATTTGATGTTTTTGACGAAGTTGCATCTGGAAACTCACAAGCTTACATTGCTGCAGATTATTACTGGAAAGGTAAGCATCCTGGTTTTGCTTATTTTACAGCAGTACCATTTGGTATGACTACTGTTGAATGGAATGCTTGGATTAAGTTTGGCGGCGGTCAACAGCTTTGGGATAAAATGTCTGGTGAGTTTGGCCTTAAAGCCCTTCCATGTGGTGGAACTGGTACACAAGCTGGTGGATGGTTTAACAAGGAAATAAATTCTAGTGAAGATTTAAAAGGTTTAAAAATGAGAATTCCAGGGTTAGGCGGAACTGTTATGTCTAAACTTGGTGCTTCTCCAGTTTCATTACCAGGTGGACAAATATATGAGAATTTAGTATCTGGCTCAATCGATGCTACAGAGTGGGTAGGTCCTTATAATGACTATTTCATGAAATTCTATGAAGCAGCAAAGTATTACTATACTGGTGGTATGCATGAGCCAGGTTCTTGTCTAGCGTTAGCATTTAATGCAAGTTTTTGGGGTAAGTTAACAGATAATGAAAAGGCTCTGATTACTGCAGCATCCATGGAAGAACATGCAGCTCAATATGAAGAAACATGTGCTAAAAATGGTGAATACCTTGCAAAACTTATTAATGAACATGGTACTAAGGTTAAATCATTTAATGATGATGTATGGGATTCATTTGGAGAGGCTGCGGCAGAAGTTTTTGAAGAAACAAGAAATCATTCTGCATTAGCCAAAGAAATAGATGACGCCTATCAAGCATTTCTAAAAGAATGTGGAAGTATGATGGCAAAGTTTGAAATTTCATACGTCAATCAAAGAAATAGAGTCTTAGGACTTTCATAAAATTGTAACTGGAGGTCAGCTAATAGCTGACCTCTTTTCAAAAAATGGATAAAAATATTTATACTTATTACCGATTATTTGGATGGTCAATATTAGCAATTATATTTGCTTTTTTGATAGATAATATATTGATGGTCGGTTTTCAATTTCCTGGTATTTTATCTTTGACTAAAGGATTTTCACTATTAACATCAATTGAGTTATTAATTTATATATTTTCTTTGTGTCTTGTCTTTTATTTTATACCTAAATTCAAGAACCAATCTCTAAGAAATGACTCCAAATTTTTACATAATCTTAATATCTATATTATTCGTTCTTGTTTTTGGGTAATTTTTTTAATAGGAATAGTCGATATTTCAATTGCTTTCTTAAGAGTTGAAAAAATCTTTGATCTTTTTTTAACGAAAGATATCACTGCTCAATTTACAAGACCCGTTTTTGTTGGTAGTTATATTCACATTCCATTAATTATTGTTGGTTTTATTCTTGGCTTATTCACTAGAACGTTAGGTTTCCACTGGTTATCTCTTTTAATAGTTTTAAGCGAACTTGTTATAGTTATTACCAGATTTATCTTTTCATATGAACAAACATTTATGGGAGATCTTGTGCGTTATTGGTATGCAGGTTTATTTTTATTTGCATCAGCATATACGCTTTATGATGAAGGTCATGTTAGAGTAGATATTTTGTATCAAGGATTAAAAGATAGAACAAAAGGTCTTGTAAATTCAATTGGATCAATAACTCTTGGTGTATCTACCTCATTAACAATTATCTTTATTGGATTTAATGGGAAACAATCAATAATTAATAGTCCAGTACTAAATTTTGAAATTACACAACAGGGTAGTGTCGGTATGTTTATAAAATACCATCTTGCTATGTTTCTAGGTATTTTTGGTATAACAATGCTTATTCAATTTATAAGTTATTTTTTTGAATCTCTTGCTGATTATCATGGTGAAGAAGGAAAACGAATTATAGAAGATCAGTTAGGGCATTAATAAATGGAACTTTTATTTTTAGCATTATTAATAATTTTGATGGCTATTTCTCTTGGATCAGGTTTTCCAGTTGCTTTTGCTTTACCTGGCTCAGCTATAATTTCTATAGGTGCTGCTGCTTTTTTTGGATATTTATTTGAAAATAACGCAGATGCATATTTTTATTCTGGTGGGCCATCTGAATGGTTGTCTGCAGGAGTTACTAACCTTAGAGGTGTATATTGGGAGGTTGAAAGAGACACATTAATAGCCATACCTTTATTTATTTTTATGGGTTTAATGCTTCAAAGATCTAAAATTGCTGAAGATTTGTTAGTAACAATGGCCCAACTTTTTGGACCTGTTCGTGGTGGTTTAGGAATTTCAGTTGTTTTTGTTGGTGCATTACTGGCTGCTACAACTGGAATTGTTGGTGCAACTGTCGTAGCAATGGGATTAATATCTTTGCCAGCCATGCTTAGAAATAAATATTCAGCACCTCTTGCTACCGGAACAATTGCTGCATCTGGAACTTTAGGACAAATTATTCCTCCATCAATTGTTTTAATTATTTTAGCTGACCAACTTGCAACAGCTTCGGATCAAGCAAGCACAATGAGAAAAGCCCTCTATAAAGAAGCAACCGGTCAAATATCAATGCCGTCAGTATTTGATGTCGTTTCTACTAGTGCAGGAGAAATGTTTTTAGGAGCTTTTCTACCTGGTATTTTGCTTGTAGGCATATATATGCTTTTTATTTTAGTATTAGCTTTTGTTTCGCCCAAAAGTGCACCCTCAGTTCCATATGAGGGGAAAATGGATAAAAAATTCTGGCTAAATGTTATGTTGATACTAATACCTCCACTTACATTAATTATACTAGTATTAGGCTCGATAATTACTGGAATTGCCACTGTGAATCAGGCTGGTGCAATAGGCGCAGCTGGAGCTATTATTATGGCTGGTTACAGGCAAACAGAAGGTAAAAAATCTTCATTGTATCCAGCTATCTTAGTTTTAATCGCAATATTATTTTTAGCATATGCAGTTAGTAATTATACAATGAATGTTAAACTTATTAATACGTTTGAGGATAAAATAGGTATTTTTATAGGTGTTCTAGGATCGTTTATCTTATTGTTTGCACTTGCATGGAGTAGTTGGAGGCTATTTAAGCTAAATAACACAATGCAAGGTGTAATGATGGAAACAGCTAAAACAACTTCTTTGGTTTTCATCATACTTTTAGGTGCTGCTATGCTTACAGCTGCTTTTAGGGCATTTGGAGGAGAAGAACTTGTGAAAGAATATTTAAATTCTCTGCCTGGTGGTTTTTGGTCAAAATTTGTTATTGTTATGTTAGTAATTTTTATATTGGGTTTTTTCCTAGATTTTATTGAAATTGCAGTTGTTGTAGTACCAATTGTTGCTCCTATTCTACTTGCTGATCCTTCAGCAAATATAACGGCTGTTTGGCTAGGTGTAATGATTGGTTTAAATATTCAGACCTCTTTTTTAACTCCTCCTTTTGGTTTTGCTTTATTTTATTTAAGAGGTGTTGCTTCAAAGGCAGTTAAGACTATCCAAATGTATAAGGGTGTAGTGCCATTTATAACTCTACAATTAATAGCCTTAGCGGTTGTGGGCTCATATCCGTTTTTAGTAAATTATTTACCAAATAGACTAAATTTTCTTTCAGAAACATCTCCTCCTCCTAAGAACCCAAAATTACAATTGTGTACAGAAAAATATATGAAAGAAAATGTATTAAATTCAAATAGTTTAACTAAAGTTTCGGTTAAAGATTTATCTAAAGCTGATTTATCTTCAATGCCCAAGAAATATTATACTACAGTTACTAACTCCATTAACAAAATTGAAAGTGGTTTATTAAATTTAAATAAAGCATTTGAAATTGAAGCAAAAATACAAGATCAATCTTTAAATTATTTACCATTATTAAGGATTGTAAGAAATAAAGAAAAAAATATTAGAGAATTTGAAGCTTTAATTAAAAATAATGAAACAACTATTTCAAGAATTGAAAACAATGACCAAAAAAGAATTTCATTGTTAAAATCAGAAATTGAAAAATTAAAAATCGATATTCAAAATGAAAAACGAGGTTTTCCAAAAAATTGGTCTGATACTTATAAAAATTTTCAGAAATTAATAAAGGAAGAAAATTTAAATAGAAACAAGTATAGAAGAGCAATGGATAATTCTTATGACGAAATGTCAACATTGCTTAACATTTTATTATCAAAAAATGAATTTTATAAATTTAGAGATGAATTTAAAAAATTTAGTAAAATATTAGAGACTAGTGAGCCCAAATCTTTATCAATTGAAATTAAGGTTTTTTCAAAAAATCTCTCACGTTTACCTGATAATTCAAAAATCACATCTAAACTTTCAAGAGTGTCTAGAAATTTAAAAAAGAAAAAAGTTAATTATAAAAAAGTTGTTAAAGATTTTAATACTTCTTTTGAGGAGTATGAAAAAAAATATATTGATCTTAAAAAAATTGATAACAAAGTAATCAACGCCTTAACAGTATTTCTTAATAGTACAAAGTTTACAATAGGGTTAAGACAACAGCAAAAAATTCCTAGAGATATTGCTTTATTCTTAGCAGGCTGTAAATCTGATCACCGCGATTTATCCTTGTATTTTTAATAGGCATTAATATGCTTTCTTCAAAACTCACTTATAATTATATGATGATTGCTCCTCATCATTTAGCAGCAAAAACTGGATCTGACATATTAAAAGAAGGTGGCAATGCTATTGAAGCTATGATTGCTTCTGCTGCAATGATATCAGTTGTATATCCTCATATGAATTCTATGGGTGGCGATAATTTTTGGTTAATTTCTGACAAAAATAAAAATGTTCACGCAATTGATTCTTGCGGACCAGCAGCTATTAATGCAAATATAGAATTCTATAAAAATAAAGGCTTAAGATCTATTCCTTCACGTGGTCCTTTGTCTGCCTTAACTGTTCCTGGTGCTGTAGCAGGCTGGAAACTTGCATATGATTTTAGTGTTAAAAATTTAGGCGGTAAAATTCCAATTAGTAGACTTTTGTTTGACGCAGAGCAAGCTGCTAAAGAGGGCATTACTGTAACCAATACTTTAAGAAATAATATAAAATCAAAATCGAATCAGCTTGTAGACGTTGAAGGTTTTAAAGATGTTTACTTAAAAAATGGTAAAATTCCAAATGTTGGAGATAAATTAATTATTCCAAAACTGTCGAATACTTTTTCTTTACTTATAAAAAATGGATTAGAAGATTTCTATTCAGGAGATGTTTTTAGTAAAATTATTTCTGATTTAGATATTTTAGGATCTCCATTAAATTCAGATGATTTTAAAAATTTTAAGGCAACTTTTGTAGACCCTTTGAAATTAAAAATTAAAGATGCTAAATTATTTAATTTACCACCACCTACTCAAGGACTAGCCTCTATATTAATTTTAGGATTGGTAGATGAATTATCAATTAGTTGCAAAAATGATGTTGAACTAATTCATAATATTGTTGAGATAACAAAAGCAGTTTTTAAGATAAGAGACAAATACATATCTGATCCGAGATACATGAGCGTTCATGTAAGTGAATTTCTAACAAAAGATTTTATTAAAAATTTAGGTAAAGAAATTAATTTTGAAAAAGCTGCGCCTTGGCCTTCTTCTTCTCCTCCAGGTGGTGATACAGTTTGGTTGGGCGCTACAGATGCGTATGGAAATACTGTAAGTTTTATACAGAGTATTTATTGGGAGTTTGGCTCAGGTTTAGTCTTGCCTAATACTGGTATAACAATGCAAAATAGAGGTGTTAGTTTTTCTCTTGACCCTAAAAATCATAATCATTTGCTACCTGGCAGAAAACCATTTCATACAATTCAACCTGCTTTAGCTCATTTTGATGACGGAAGAGTAATGTCATATGGGACTATGGGCGGAGAAGGACAGCCACAGACACAGGCTGCAATTTTTTATAGGTATAATGTTCAAAATTTAAATCTACAAAACGCTATAAACGAACCAAGATGGCTGCTTGGTAAAACATGGGGTGAGGAAACTACATCATTAAAAATTGAAAACCGTTTTTCTTTTGATACTTTTGATGATTTAAAATCAATGGGTCATATCGTTGAAAAAGTAAGTGCATATGAAGAAATAATGGGTCATGCAGGTGCTTTAGTGTGTTATCCTAATGGTCTGAAAGAGGGAGGCTATGATTTAAGGAGCGATGGATCAGCTATTGGGGGATAAAGTTAAAATTTTCCCATTCATTATTTTTTAATATTTGTCCTGGCTTAAACCTAGATTTGTATGACATGCTAGATAGTTCTTCAATATAATAACCAAGGTATAAATACTCATATTTTTTACTTCTTCCAAATAACAAGCATTGTATAATCATATAATTTCCTAAACCAAATTTATTAAATTCTGGGTCAAAAAAACTATAAACAGCTGATAAGTTTTTTTTATCAATATCTAAAAGAACAACACCTGCTAAGTTTTTAGACTTATCTCTAAACTCTAAAAGTGAGGTTTTTATAGGTGATGTCTCTATCATTGATGTAAATTCATCTTCATCCATATCTGACATAGATCCACCTGCGTGTCTATTTAATTGATACTTTTTAAAAAGTTCGTAATGTTCTTTGGTTGATACATTTTTTACTAACTTATGACTGAAATTATCAAAGTTTTTAGAAACTCTTTTTAAACTTTTTGTAATTTTAAATTTTTGTATGTCTACTCTATAAGACTTACAGGCACTACAATTATCACAAACAGGTCTATACATCCAATTTTCAACCCTTCTAAAACCATTAATTGAGAGTTCTTCATAAATATTTTTGTTGTTAGATATATCTGTAGCTATTCTTTTTTCAACTTTTCCAGTTAAATACGGACATGAGGTTGCTTTTGTAAGCATGTAAATAGGTTGTTCTAGAAAGCTTTTAGGTTTTATATCAATCATAATTTTAAATACGACATGTTTATTAATTTTTAAAAAGTTTTATTAATTAATTTTTGTGCAACAAATGGAGCAAAGTAAGTGATTATAGCGTCACATCCAGCTCTTTTAAAACACATCATGGTTTCAAATATAATCTTTTCTTCATCAAACCAACCATTTTGAATTGCAGCTCTTATCATTGAATACTCTCCCGACACTTGATAGGCAATAACAGGAAAATTAAACTCATTTTTTGCTTTACTAATAATATCTAAATAAGGCAATCCTGGTTTGATTATTATCATGTCTGCGCCTTCATTAATATCAAGTTTAATTTCTCTTAATGCTTCAGCTGAATTTGCTGGGTTCATTTGATAACTCTTTTTTGATTTTTTTGATAAATTGCCTGCAGAACCCACTGCATCTCTAAAAGGACCATAAAATGATGATGCATATTTAGCAGCATATGACATAATTTGAACGTTGATAAATCCATGTTCATCTAAAGTGTCTCTAATTGCTCCAACTCTTCCATCCATCATGTCACTTGGTGCTAGAATATCACATCCAGCTTGTGCCTGCACAATAGCTTGTTTGCATAGGATATCTAGTGTTAAGTCATTATCAATTTGATTGTTATGTATTATACCGTCATGGCCATGATCAGTATAAGGATCTAATGCAACATCACTTATAACACCTAGATCTGGGTTAACTTTTTTTGAAATCTTGATAGCTTCACATATCAAATTATTACTATTTAGAGCTTCTTTACCATCAGGTGTTTTCAATTCATTTTCAATTTTAGGAAACAGAGCAATCGCAGGAATATTCAATGAAGAAATATATTCTATTTCCTTATGAAGTTGATCTAATGAAAATCGGTAAATTCCTGGCATTGAACTTATTTCTTCTTTAACTTTTGAGCCATAAGTAATAAAAATTGGGTAAATCAAATCATTAACTGTAATATTATTTTCACTTACAATTTTTCTGGAAAATTCTGACAAACGATTTCTTCTCATTCTTACTCTTGGAAAGCTATTTATAGAGAATTGTCTATTAGACCGTTGTTTCATGTTGATGTCCCGTTAATAATTACATAAGTTATAATTTATACTGGTATAAACTATCAATCAAATTAGTTTTAATTTAATTTTAGATGAATGTCTTATTAGGAAATAAATATTATGTTATTAACAAGATTTTTTCTTCCTGTTTTAAAGGAAAATCCAAAAGAAGCTGAAATTATATCACATATTTATATGCTTAGAGCTGGAATGATACAACAATCAGCCTCTGGAATTTATTCGTGGTTACCTCTTGGTAAAATTGTATTAGAAAAAATCACAGAAATTTGCAGACAAGAAATGATAAAAGCTGGAGCTAATGAGATTTTAATGCCTACACTTCAATCTGCTGAGATATGGAAAGAATCTGGAAGATACGAAGATTATGGTAAAGAAATGCTGCGTATTAAAGACAGAAATAATAGAAATTTATTATATGGGCCAACAAATGAGGAGTTAGTAACTGAAATATTTAGAACTCATGTGAATAGTTATAAAGAATTACCATTAAATCTTTTTCATATCCAATGGAAATTTAGAGATGAGTTAAGACCAAGATTTGGTGTTATGAGAGGAAGAGAGTTTTTGATGAAAGATGCATATTCTTTTGATGTTGATTACAACTGTTCCATTAAATCATACAATATCATGTTTATAGCTTATATGCAGTTATTTAAAAAAATGGGATTAAAAGCAATACCTATGAAAGCTGACACTGGTCCTATTGGAGGAGATTTAAGTCATGAATTTATTATTATAGCTGATACTGGTGAAAGTGAAGTTTATGTAGAAGAACAATTATTAAATTTTGAAGGCTCATTAGCAAACATCAACTACAATGATGATCTTCAAGAAGAAGTAAATAAATTTACCTCTTTTTATGCTGCAACAGAAGAGAAGCATGATGATAGTAATTTTAAAAATGATAAAAACACCTTAATTAAAACTAGAGGTATTGAGGTAGGTCATATTTTCCATTTTGGACAAAAATATTCTTTGCCAATGAGAGCTACTATATCAGATAAAGCAGGTGAAAATATTCCAGTTTTCATGGGCTCATATGGTGTAGGGCTCTCACGGTTAGTGGGTGCTGTAATTGAAGCAAATCATGATCAGAAAGGTATAATTTGGCCCAAAGAAATTACTCCTTGGGATTACAACATAATTAATTTAAAATGTGGTGATACTGATTGTGATAGAATTTGTTTAGATATGTACAATGAGATGAATCATAAATCTTTAAAAGTATTGTATGATGACACTGATGACAGGGCTGGTACCAAGCTAGCTAGAGCAGATTTAATTGGTTTACCATATCAAATTATAATTGGGCCGAAGGGAATAAAAGATCAATTATATGATTTAAAGTGTAGAAAAAGTGGAGATATATTTAGATTATCTTACAATGAACTATTAAATTTTGTTCAAACTAATAAATAAAGCACATGAGTAATTTTATTTTTAATGAAACTGAAAGAACTATAGCCACACGGTATATTAAATCTAGGCGAGTTGAGGGTTTTATTTCAGTTTCAGCCTGGTTTTCTCTTATTGGAATAATTTTAGGTGTGGCTACTTTAATCGTCGTAATGTCAGTTATGAATGGTTTTCGAACTGAATTAGTAAACAGAATATTAGGAATTAATGGTCATTTAATTGTTTATAAAAAAAACGGATTATCCATTGAAAATTATAATAAAACAGTTAATCAAATTTCTAATACTCAAAACGTCATTGCTGTTACACCATATTTGGAAGGACAAGCACTTGCTAAAACTAAGAATTCTGTTTCAGGAATAATTATTAGGGGTACTAAATGGTCAGATTTGCCAGCTAAAAAATTACTTTGGAAGTCTCTTGATAAAGCTACTATTGATAATTTCAAGATAAAACAAAATGTAATTTTAGGATATAGACTTGCACAAAGATTAAATTTAAGCGTAGGAGATTATATATCGCTTATTTCTCCAAATGTTATGGAGACTGCGATTGGTGTATTGCCAATCAAACAAAACTTCATGGTAGGAGGTTTTTTTGATATTGGTATGTATGAATATGATAATAACTTTGTTTTTATACCATGGGAAAAAGCTGAAAAATTTCTTTCAAGTAAACAAATTGCTCATGGAATTGAAATTTTTTTGCAAAATCCAAAAACAACTCAGAATGTTCATTCAGATTTAAATACTAAATTAGATGATAGTTTTACAATAATTGATTGGAAAAAACGAAATTCATCTTTTATGAATGCTCTTGATGTTGAAAAAAATGTAATGTTTGTAATATTGACATTAATAATTCTTGTAGCAACATTCAATATAATATCTTCTATGATAATGTTGGTTCAAACAAAAAAATCTGATATCGCTCTTATGAGAACAATGGGTGCTTCAAAATATTTAATTATAAGAATTTTTATGTTAACAGGTTCTATTATTGGTATTTTAGGTACAATTATAGGAGCAATATTAGGTATAATTGTATCTATCAATATTGAAACTATCAGAAATTTTATATCAAATCTTTTTGAAAAAGAATTATTTTCTCCTCAAATTTACTTTTTATCTACATTACCTTCAAATATAAATTTTAATGAAGTTTTTGTTGTAATGGGTTTGTCTGTTTCCCTAACTCTACTTGCAAGTATGTTTCCTGCTTGGAAAGCATCTAAAATATCACCGGCAGAGGCATTGAGATATGAATAGATTATCAAATAATAGAGATTTATTAACTTTGGATAATATTTCTCATATTTATAATCAAGAAACACAAAAGATTAAAGTTCTAAATAATATAAATATTAAAGTTTTGAAAGGTGAAATGATTTCCTTAATTGGTCCTAGTGGAACTGGAAAATCAACTTTATTAAATATAGCAGGTTTGCTTGAAAAACCAACCTTTGGATCAATTAGTTTAAATGGGAATGATTGTACAAAATTAAGTGAAGACAATAAAACTATTTTACGAGGAAATGAAATTGGATTTATTTTTCAGTCACATCGTCTCTTTCAAGAATTTTCTGCTTTTGAAAATGTAATGTTGCCGCAATTAATTATGGGAAAATCTAAAATGGAAGCAGAAAAAAAATCTAAAGAATTATTATCTGCTCTCGGTTTAAAAAACAGACTTGACTTTAGACCTGCAAAGTTATCAGGTGGAGAAGCGCAAAGAGTTGCCATTGCTAGAGCATTATCAAATTCACCTAATTTAATATTAGCTGACGAACCTACTGGAAATTTGGATGCTATTAGTGCCAAAAATGTATTTGAAATTTTATATAAATTAGTTAAGTCATTAAATATAAGTTGTATTTTTGCTACACATAATAGTGATTTGGCAAAGCTAATGGACAGAAAATTAGTTCTAAAAAATGGTTCTGTTTCCAATGAATAATTTTCAAATTAATTTTAAAAAATGAAAAATTTATTTATCCATTTAAGATTACATTCAAATTTTTCACTTGCTGAGGGAATGTTATCATTCGATGATTTGTCAAACTTTTGTGTTAAAAACAATCAACCAGCAATTGCAATTACTGACACAAATAATCTTTTTGGAGCTCTAGAATTTTCTTTAAAAATGATTTCTTGTGGTATCCAACCTATAATTGGAATTCAAGTAAATATTAGTCAAAATGGAAGAGATGATAAAGATATAGGAGAGGTTGTTTTATTAGCTAAAAATGAAATAGGTTATAAAAATTTATTAATTTTAACCAATGGTTTTTCGAGTAATGAAAATTATGATAAGTTTATAAGTGGAATTGACTTAGAAAAGTATAAAGATGGTCTTTTACTATTAACTGGAGGTATTGAAAACGGTTTTTTGGCAAAGCCAGCTTCTTTAAACAATACAAAATTAGTAAAAGAGCGGTTAAACTTTTTAAAAAATATTTTTAATGATAATTTATACGTTGAACTCCAAAGACATGGTATTAAAAGTCAGTTAATTGCTGAAAAAATTTTAATAGATTTTGCATTTGAATATGATCTTCCTGTAGTTGCTACAAACGATTGTTTTTTTCTAAATGAAAATAAATTTGAAGCACATCAAGTATTAACATGTATAGATAAGGGGCTAACAATTTCATCAGAAAAAAGAAGAATTCTTACTAAAGAACATTATCTGAAAGACCCTAAAAAAATGATATCCTTATTTAAAGATATACCAGAAGCAATTGAAAATACTATAACAATAGCAAAAAGATGTTCTTTCTTTGTGAAAACAAGAAATCCTATTCTACCAAAATATCCTGGTTTAGAAAACATATCTGAAGCTGAATATCTTTCAAAAATATCTCTTAAAGGTCTAAATGAAAGGCTCTATTTATCATCAACTCAGTTTTCTGATGATAAAAGGAATAATTATAAAATTCGTCTTGAAAAAGAACTTAAAATAATTAATGAGATGGGGTTTGCAGGTTATTTTTTAATTGTTTATGATTTCATAAAATGGTCAAAAGAAAACAAAATACCAGTTGGTCCGGGTCGTGGATCCGGAGCAGGATCAATAGTTGCATGGTCACTGGGTATTACAGACCTTGATCCAATTAGATGGGGCTTGTTGTTTGAACGTTTTCTAAATCCAGAACGTATTTCTATGCCTGATTTTGATATAGATTTTTGTCAAGATAGGAGAGAAGAGGTAATTGAATACGTTAGAAATAGATATGGTAAGGATAAAGTAGCTCAAATAATTACTTTTGGTAGTTTGCAGGCAAAGGCAGCTATTCGAGATGTTGGTAGAGTATTAGAAATGCCCTATGGGCAAGTGGATAAAATTGCAAAATTAATCCCTTTTATTCCATCTAAACCAATTTCAATTCAAGAAGCTATTGACACTAATGAGATTCTTAAAAATGAAATAGCTGCAAACGAGCAAGTGCAAACTTTAATTGATACTGCCATTAATATTGAAGGTTTAAATAGGCACGCTTCAACACATGCAGCTGGTTTAGTAATTGGAGATAAACCTCTACATGAATTAATTCCATTATACAAGTTTAGTGAAGATGAAATCCCAGCCACTCAATTTAACATGAAATTTGTTGAAAAAGCTGGGCTTGTTAAATTTGATTTTCTTGGTTTAAAAACTTTATCTGTACTCTCTAAAGCTGAGGCTTTAATAAAAGTTAAAGATAAAAATTTTGATCTTAGCAAAATCCCATTAAATGATAAAAAAACATATGAAATGTTATCAACTGGTTCTACAACAGGTATTTTTCAGTTAGAATCTGCTGGTATGAAAGATGTTTTAATTGGCTTAAAACCAGATAGATTTGAAGACATAATTGCTGTTGTTTCTTTATACAGACCAGGTCCGATGGAAAATATCCCAAGTTATATAAATAGGAAACATGGAAAAGAAAATATAGTTTATTTGCATCCTAACCTAGAAACAATTTTAAATGAGACATATGGCATATTTATCTATCAAGAACAAGTATTAAGAGCTGCACAAATATTAGCTAATTTCTCACTAGGTAAGGCAGATATTTTAAGAAGAGCAATGGGTAAAAAAGATAAAAATGAGATGTCTGAACAAAAGAAATCATTTTTAGATGGTACAAAAGAAAGAGGAATTAGTAGAGAAAAAGCAAATGAAATTTTTGATCAAATCGCCGCTTTCGCTGGATATGGTTTTAACAAATCACATGCAGCTGCTTATGCTTTAATTGCCTACCAAACTGCTTGGATAAAAACAAATTATATATGTGAGTTTTTTGTTTCTATGATGACTCTAGAAAATAATAATACTGATAAATTATTTTTATTTGTTGAGGACGCAAAAAAATTAGGATTAAAAATACTTCAACCATGCATAAATAAAAGTAGTTTTGAGTTTCTAATTGAAGATGTTTACTCTTGTGAGTTTGGAATAAGATACTCATTATCCTCTATAAAAAATGTTGGAACTGAAGCTGTTAAAAATATTGTACAAATCAGAGAAAAAGATGGTGAATTTAAAAATATTGATGATTTTTTAAACAGGGTGCCCTACAGTTTGATAACAAAAAAATCAATGGAAAGCTTAATCAAATCTGGGGCTTTTGACAACATTGAGCCAAATAGAAATAAATTATTCAAATCTATCGATTTGATGTTGAATTATTCTCATTCAATAGAAAAAGAAAAAAGTTCTTACCAATCAAATCTTTTTAACAACAATGAATTTAACAAGTTACCAATTAATCTTCAAGATGTTACAAAGTGGAGTTTTCAAGAATCTACAAATAATGAGTTTTCATCTCTAGGATTATATTTGTCAGCCCACCCTTTAGATAGTTATTCAAATATCTTATCAAAAATGAATGTTACAAAAAGTATGGAAGTTCTAAACGAACCTAATAAATACTTTAAAAAGAATGTAAAGTTATGTGGTTTAATTTTTAATATTCAAAAAAAACAGTCCCCTAGAGGAAGATGGGTATCAATTCAGTTAAATGATTTAAGTGGCTCGGTCGACATAAATATATATTCAGATGTTTTGATTAAGTATGAAGATTATTTGATAGAAAAAAATCTTATCTTAATTGATGCGGAAATTAAAAATGAAAATAATCAAATTAATAGAATTGTAGCAAAAAGGATATATTTGTTGAATGATTATATCTCAAACAACAAATATAATATTACTTTATTTACAAATAGTAATAAACATTTAGACAAACTTGTACCCTTGTTAGGAGTTTTAGAAGTTGGGTATTCTGATATTTTGATTTCTTGTTCAAATAAAGAACAGCAGGTTGAAATTAAAATTAAAGAAAATATAAAATTGTCATCAAAATTCATAAATGATCTGTCAACAATGAACGGAATTGATCATATTAGATTTTCATAATCTTCCATTAATTATATAGCTTGCAAAATTAATGAAAGTAATCTAATAGATAAAAATCTTGTGTAATGTTTGGTTTTATTACCATCCGGTGTTCGTAAACATTACTTTAACATTAACCGGTAAAAGGAATTGTCATGTCACTACCTACGTTTACAATGCGTCAGTTGCTAGAAGCTGGAGTCCATTTTGGTCATCATACCAGAAGATGGAATCCAAAGATGGCACCATATATATTTGGAAAAAGAAATAACATTCATATCATTGACTTAGAGAAAACAGTTCCCCTGTTGCATGAAGCATTAGAAGCTGTACATTCTATCGCTAAAAATGGAGGTAAATTTTTATTTGTTGGAACAAAACGTTCCGCTTCTGATTTGATTGCACAAGCGGCAATTAACTGTGGACAATACTATGTTAATCACAGATGGTTAGGTGGTATGCTTACAAATTGGGAGACTGTATCTAAATCTATAAAAAAACTTAAAGATTTAGAAGAAAGAATTTCATCTGGTGAAATCAATAATTTAACCAAGAAAGAAAGACTTAATATAGAAAGACAAAAAGACAAACTAGATTTAACCTTAGGTGGTATTAAAAATATTAATGGTGTTCCAGATGCCTTATTCATAATTGATACAAATAAAGAGGCAATAGCTGTTTTAGAGGCAAATAACTTAAATATACCAGTTATTGCTATATGTGATACAAATACAAATCCATCTGGTGTAGATTTTCCTATTCCTGGTAATGATGATGCATTGAGGGCAATCTCTTTATATTGTGATTTAATTGCGGCATCAGTTTTAAAAGGATTAGAAAGTAATTTAGAAGAAAGTGGTGTTGACATAGGTGAATCACAAGCTTTAGCAGAAAGTGGTGTTGAGATAGGTGAATCACCAGATTTAGCAGAGAGTGGTGTTGAGATAGGTGAATCACCAGATTTAGAAGAAGAAAAAATAATAGAGGATACCCAAATTGAAAACACTACAGAAAAAAATGTTCTGAGTGAAGATAAGTCGGATAAAGAAAGCATCAACACAAATACTTCTAGTGAAGAAGTTATAAATGAAGAAAATTCAAACAAAAATGATTAAATAATTATATTAATTTATATGGATTTAATACTTCGTATATAAAGTTTAGAAAGGAAAAATAATGACTTTGTCAGCATCTATGGTTAAAGAATTAAGAGAAAAAAGTGGTGCAGGCATGATGGACTGTAAAAAAGCTTTAGTCGAAACTAATGGAAACATGGAAGATGCAATTGATTGGCTTAGAAAGCAAGGTTTGTCTGCCGTTGCAAAAAAATCTAGCAGAGTTGCAGCTGAGGGCTTGATAGGCATAAGTATAAATGGTGTTCAGGGTGCAATAGTTGAAATTAATTCTGAAACAGACTTTGTAGCAAGAAATGAATTATTCCAAAATTTTGTAAAAAAATGCAGTGATTTAGTACTTGAACATAAATCTGACATTGAAGCTTTAAAAGCTTTACCTTTTCCTGATACAGGTAGATCTGTAGATCAAGAACTTAGTAATAACATTGCTACGATTGGTGAAAATATGAATATTAGGAGAGTTGAATATCTTGAGGTATCAGAAGGTGTTTTAGTTTCATACATTCATAATAAAATTAAAGATGATCTTGGAAAATTAGGAGTAATTGTTGCTATTGAATCTCAAGCTAAACAAAGTCAATTGTTAGAAGTAGGAAAACAAATTGCTATGCATATAGCCGCTACTTCTCCTAAATCTCTAAATATTGAAGATCTTGATAGTGATTTAGTAAGTAGAGAAAGAGAAGTCTTAATTGAACAAGCAATATCATCTGGAAAACCTAAAGAAATTGCAGAAAAAATGGTTCAAGGAAGAATGCAAAAGTTTTTTCAAGAAGTTGTTTTAAACGAACAAACCTCAGTTATTGACGGTGAAACTAAAATAAAAGACATAATTAAAAATTTATCTAATGATTTAGGTGCTGATGTACAAATAAAGGACTTCAAAATACTAAAATTAGGTGAAGGGATAGAAGTGGCTGAGAATGATTTTGCAGCTGAAGTTGCTGCGACAGCTGGAATGAAGTAATTATAATTAAATTTTAGGAATTGTTTTGAATAATTTTAATTGGAAAAAAATTCTTCTTAAAATATCTGGTGAGTCCTTGATGGGTGATGATGCTTTTGGTATAAATCCATTAGTTGTAAAATCCTTTGCTAGTCAAATTAATGAAGTTGTTAAATCAGGCGTTCAGTTATGTATAGTTGTAGGTGGTGGTAATATTTATAGAGGTGTATCAAACACTCAAAACGGTATGGATAGAGCTACTGGAGATTACATGGGTATGCTTGCTACCGTCATGAACAGCCTGGCAATTCAAAATGCTATGGAGCAAATTGGCATTCAAACAAGAGTTCAATCTGCACTACCAATTTCTGCAGTTTGTGAACAATATATAAGAAGAAGAGCCAAAAGACATATGGAAAAAGGAAGGGTGGTTATTTTTGCTGCTGGAACTGGTAATCCATATTTTACAACAGATACAGCAGCAGCACTCAGAGCATCAGAAATGAGTTGTGATGCAATTATTAAAGCAACTCTTGTTGATGGTGTGTATTCTGCTGATCCAAAAAAAGATAAAAATGCCGTTAAATTTAAGAATCTTAATTATCTTGATGTATTAAGTAAAGATCTTAAAGTCATGGATGCTTCAGCTATATCTTTGGCTAGAGAAAACAAAATACCAATTGTGGTTTGTTCTATAAACAATGATAAAAATCTTACAAAAGTGATTAAAGGTGAAGGTTCCTTCACTATAATTTCAGATTAGGAGTAATTTTTATGGTTGAACTAAAATCTAATGAGATAAAAGCTAGAATGGAAAGAGCTATAGAATCTCTAAAAAAAGATTTAAGTGGACTTAGGGTTGGAAGGGCGTCTTCTTCAATGTTAGATCAAATTAACGTAAATGCTTATGGAAGTTTAATGCCTATAAACCAAGTTAGCACTGTTAGTGTTCCAGAAGCTAGATTATTGCTAGTGAATGTATGGGATAGTTCAATAGTGTCTGCAACAGAAAAAAGTATAAGAGAAAGTCCACTGGGTCTTAATCCAATGGTAGAAGGTAATGTAATTAGAATAAATATTCCACCTTTATCAGAAGAAAGAAGAATAGAAATTACTAAGGTTGCAGCAAAATATGCAGAAAATGCAAAAATTGCTGTAAGGAACATTAGAAGAGATTATGTTGAAAATGTTCGAAAACTTCAAAAAAATAGTGAAATAAGTGAAGATCAAAAACATCAAGATGAACTGTTAATCCAACAAATCACTGATCAAATAATTAGTAATATTGATGATGTATTTTCAAATAAAGAAAAAGAAATATTAGATAATTAAATATGAAGTTAGATCATATAGCTATTATAATGGATGGTAATAGACGTTGGGCGAGAGCTAATAATTTGCCACCTTACAAAGGTCATAAAAGAGGTGCTGAAAATTTATGGAATATAATTAATAACATTCAAGAGTTTAAATTTAAATTTCTTACATTGTTTGTTTTTTCAACAGAAAACTGGAAAAGATCTCGTAAAGAGATCTCTTTTTTGATGAGGTTGTTGAATGAATTTCTAGACCACACATTAACAAAAATTAATGAAAATAGTTTAAAAGTAAGATTTATTGGTGATTTATCACCATTTGAAAAAAAAATTAGAGACAAAATAAAAATTATTCAAAGTAATTCACAATCAAACTCAGGTGTTGTTGTAACTTTAGCTCTAAATTATGGTGGTAGATTGGATATTATTTCTGCAATCAATGAAATTTTAATTCATAATAGAAATTCCAAACCAATAAGTGAAAAGGACTTTAAAAAATATACATTAAACAAAGATTTACCAGATCCAGATCTATTAATAAGGACAGGTGGAGAGATGAGATTATCAAATTTTTTACTTTGGGATTTGGCTTACACTGAATTGATGTTTGTACCTCAATTGTGGCCTGATT
>CACIRZ010000011.1 GCA_902589185.1 uncultured SAR116 cluster alpha proteobacterium | reverse complement strand
TTTTTTAACTTTTGAGCACATTCTTTACTTCCTTTATTAGCTTCATCAGCAAGATAATGTAATCTGGCAAGAGCTTTAGGTGAATTTAAATCATCGCATAGATTATCAATTATCTGAGTGTCTTGACCATCATTTGCTTCAAAGCCTTCAACAGCTCTATAAAGTCTAGATAACGATTTAGTAGCTTCATCTAAAGATTTCTTACTAAAACTTAAAGGAGCCCTATACTGAGCTTGCATTAACGCATATCTAATTGCCTCGCCCCTAAAATTTAACAACAAATCATTTATAGTAGCAAAATTACCTAGTGATTTTGACATTTTCTCACCGTCAGAAGTTACGTAACCATTATGCAACCAGTAATTGGCCATAATACTAGATTTATTGGCACAACAAGACTGAGCAATTTCATTTTCATGGTGAGGAAAAATTAAGTCTAATCCACCAGCATGTATATCAAATTGTGTTCCTAAATACTTTTTACTCATTGCTGAACATTCTATATGCCAACCTGGACGACCCCTACCCCATGGACTATCCCATCCAGGAAGTTTTTCGGAAGATGGTTTCCATAAAATAAAGTCTCCAGGATTTTTTTTATATTCAGCAACTTCAACCCTTGATCCAGATATCATCTCATCAAGTGACCTACCTGATAAAGCACCGTAATTATTATATTTTTCAACAGCAAACAAAACATTTCCTGATGAAACATAAGCAAAGCCATTTGAAATTAATGTTTCTATCATTTCTATCATTTCAGATATATGGTCAGTTGCTTTTGGTTCAAAATCAGGCTTCAAATTACCTAAAGCATGAGCATCTTTATGAAAATTTTTTATTGTTTCATTAGTTAATTCTGAAATATTTATTTTTTTCTCAATTGCTCTTTTATTAATTTTGTCGTCAATATCCGTTATATTTCTTACGTATGTAACTTTAGGATATATTTTTCTGAGTAATCTAACTAAAACATCAAAAACAACTAAAGGTCTTGCATTACCAATATGTATAAAATCATAAACAGTGGGTCCGCATGCATATATTCTTACATTTTTGGTATCGATAGGCTGAAAAATAGACAAACGTCTTTGAATTGTATTATATAAATTTAATTCAGTCATTTTGAGATTTATTTATTTTTAAAAATTTAATTATTATTTAATCTTTCTTTAATTTTATCTTTGCCCATTATTAAAACTAAATTCGCCATTTCTGGGCCGTTACTCTGACCTGTAAGACATAATCTTAGTGGCTTGAAAAGTTCTTTTCCTTTTTTACCACTTTTTTTCATAAGCGAGTTAGTCCAGACCGACCAGGTATTTTTATCAAATTTATCTTTAGGAAGTGTTTGTAAAGCTAATTTTTTAAAATCTTGATCATTTGAAACCTCTTTAATATCTCCATAAACAATGTTCCACCAAAATTTTACATCATATAAATTATTAATATTTCCTCTAATTAAATTCCAAAATTCGTCAGTAATTTTAATTTCTAACATATTTAATTGATGACTAATATCCTTATAATCTACCAGCTGAAAAAACTTAGAATTCAAAGCTGACAATTCTATTTCATCAAATTTGGGCTTTGAATTTCCAAACTTAGTGATATCAAAACTTTTAACAATTTGTTCCATATCTTTGAAAATATCAATTGAATCTGAAGTCCCAATTTTAGCCAACAAGGAAGAAATTGCCATTGGTTGAAATCCTTGACCTCTTAAATCTCGAAGTGATAAACTTCCAAGTCTTTTTGAAAGTCCTGATCCTGTAATATCGGTCAACAGTGACAAATGCCCCATCTTTGGTGACAATGATCCTAGAGCTTCAAATAACTGTATTTGAGCAGCTGAATTTGTCATATGATCTTCACCTCTTAAAATATCTGTTACTTCAAATTGAATATCGTCAACTACTGAAGCTAAAGTATAAATAACTCTTCCATCTTCTCTTAATATGACTGGATCAGACAAATTAGACATATTATATTTACTCTCACCTTTTACGAGATCATTCCAATTTACATCTTCATGATTAAGTAAAAATCTATAATGTGGTTTTTTCCCTTTAGACTTCAAATCAGCAATATCTGAGTCTGATAATTTCAATGCAGACCTATCATAAATAGGGGGTTTCCCGGAAGTTAGTTGGCTTTTTCTTTTTAAGGATAATTCTTCTGCTGTCTCAAAACAAGGATATGCACGTTTTTTTTCTAATAAAGTCTCTAAAGCTTCATTATAAGATAAAAGTCTAGAAGATTGCCTTTCTACACTATCCCAATTTATATTCATCCAAGTTAAATCTTCTTTAATAGCATCTTCATATTCTTTGGATGATCTCTCATCGTCAGTATCATCAATTCTAAGCATAAAGTGACCATTTTTACTTTTAGCAAATAAGAAGTTAACTAAAGCAGTTCTAAAATTTCCAATATGTAAATATCCCGTTGGGCTTGGTGCAAATCGAACTTTAATCATTAATTTTCCTAATTTATAAAAATTTTCAAATAAATTATAGTAAACTTTAATTCCAATTCCTAAAACCACTGGTTAGAGGATACCTTCTATCCCTACCAAAAGCCTTTTCAGTAACTTTTGGTCCAGGTGCTGACTGAAATCTTTTATACTCTGATCTAGATAATAACATTGAGATTTTTTTTACTTCATTTAAATCAAAGCCATCATTCACTATTTCATCTATTGACTGATCATCTTCAACTAATTTTTTTAAAATTACGTCAAGGGTATCATATTCTGGTAAGCTATCTGTATCTTTTTGATCTTCTCTTAATTCTGCACTAGGTGGCTTAGTAATTATTCTTTCTGGTATTACAATTCCCTTAGGTCCTAAAAATTCTACTAGTTTGTTTGCATTTCTCCATTTACATAATTTGAAAACATCACTCTTCCAGACATCTTTTATAACTGCAAATCCTCCACACATATCTCCATATAATGTTGCGTATCCTACTGCGTATTCTGACTTATTTCCTGTGGCTAATACCATTGATCCATATTTATTTGATATTGCCATTAATAATAATCCTCTAATTCTAGATTGAATATTTTCTTCAGTTATACCTGGTGGTATCTTTGGGCCATTGAAATTTAATAAAATTTGATCAATAGTATTCATACCTTCTTTGATATCTAAATATGAGTAATCAATACCAAGATTAGATGAAGCCATTTCAGCATCTTCAAGACTTTCTTTACTAGTATATGGACTAGGCATCATAACTGCTTTTACTAAATTTGGCCCCAAAGCATCAGTTGCTATCGCAGCTACTAGTGCTGAATCGACACCACCTGACATTCCAAGTACAACACCTGGAAAACCGTTGTTGTAAACATAATCCTTAACACTAACAACTAGAGACTTGTACAATGCCTCAATATTAGAAGAGATGTTTTTAATATTTTTTTGAAAATTCCATTTATTATTGTTTTTATATAAATCAATATTCAATATTTCTTCTTTAAAATCACTTAGTTGTACTATTAATTCTCCACTGTCACTTAAACAAAAAGATGAACCATCAAAAACTAATTCGTCTTGTCCTCCTACCCTATTCAAGTAAATTAAAGGTAATTTTGATTCAAAAACTCTTGAAACTGCTACAGACATCCTTTGATCAATTTTTTTTGTTGTATATGGCGAAGCATTAATTGAAATAATTATCTCAGCTCCTGTTTCTGATAGACAATCTATCACCGTTTCATTCCAAATATCTTCACATATTGGCAATCCAACTAATGTTTCTCTAATTTTAACTGGGCCTGACAAAGAACCAGGTGTAAAAATTCTTTGTTCATCAAATACTCCAGTATTTGGAAGATTATGTTTATCCCTAAATGACAGAATTTTCCCTTGATCCAAAACAAAAACAGAATTTCTAATTTTATCTTCATCTTTTCTTGGAGATCCAAGAATTATAGCGGCTTTTCCGTCATTAGTTAATTTAGCTAAGTCAGTAATTTCATTCTCTACAAGCTCTAAGAAATCATTTCTTAGAACTAAATCGTCAATTGGATATCCAGTAACATATAATTCAGGAACAACAATAATATCTACATCCTTACTCAAATCATTTCTAATAGAAATAAGTTTAGAAATATTTCCTTTAATATCTCCTACTTTAGGATTTAATTGGGCAAGTGCTATTTTCATTTTATTTTTCAATAATTGACTCATTTATTAGAATAATTACCGCTTCAGTAAAAACTCTCTTCCAAGTTTGACTTGTGACTTACCACCATAAGAAATTATATCAGCCGTTGCATAGGTTTCTGACCAACGACTGGGTAAATAAGAACCTGTCCCTATGACATTAACTGGTGCTTTTGCAAGTGAAAAAACCTTACACTTCTCTGGACCAAATCCACTTGAGGCAACAATTTTAACTTTTTCAAAACCAGCATTATCCAATATTTCTCTCAAATGCCACACAGCAGCCGCAGATACTCCTGTTCCAATTAAATAACGAAGCTCTTGTTCAGTTCTATATCCACGAATAGCTTGTGGAGCATTTCTTTCTAAAACCGCATAAGAACCAGCCACATCAAGTCCTTCAACATATCTTCCACCATGAGTATCTATTCTAAGTGATAAAGAATGTTTATCTGCTAAACTTTTGAATGATCTACAAACCATCAAACCATCTGTAATTTCTTTACCAAAATAATCAATTAGAACTGTTAGAGGTTCGTCTGGCCAGGTAGAATGAAACATTTGTGCCGCTTTTAATGTTGACCCCGCATAACCTATCAATGCATGAGGCATTGTTCCTAATCCCTTGGTGTTTTCAAACAAATGCGCAGTTTTGTCTGTTGCACATCCTATAAATCCAATTGCTTGAGCTTCTGATTTTACCCTTTTAGAACCAACATGAGCACCATATGCCATTAAGTCTGCCATATCAGTGCCAGCACAATGTCTTGCATCCATAGCTAAAAATGAAGTCTTTGGTAAACTTTCAACCATAGATTTTGCATTATAAGCAGCAACACATGTAGCCCCGATTTTTTGAAGTAATGCGGTTTCTAAATCAACTAATAACAAAAAAGAACCTGATATATACAATAAAGGTTCTCCAGCACCAACATCAGAACCTTCAGCAAAACAGCGATTTATATTAACGCTACCTTTTCTCTCTTTTATAATTTGGTTAAGCCAATCTATAGCTGGATTTAAAGCAGAAATTACCGGCCTTCTCATAAAAATTGCATATGTAACTTCAGTATCTCCATATGAAGCAACAATGTTCTTTGTTCTTAAAAAATAAGTGTCTGTAACTGTTTCTAATTGACTTGGGTTAGGTCTTAAATCAAGTGGCCAATTATCTTTTTGTACAATATTAAGATTATGATTTTTTTTATTATTAGCCAATTTTATACCTTAAGACACAGCTACTATTTGCTTTTTTACATTATTTCTATTTTCTGTTAACAAATCAGCAACTAAAAAAGCTAATTCTAGTGATTGTGTTGCATTTAGCCTAGGATCACAATGAGTGTGATATCGATCAGCTAAATTTGATTCATTAACTTCATACACACCACCAACGCACTCTGTTACATTTTGTCCAGTCATCTCAAAATGCACTCCACCAGGAATGGTATTCATCTCATTATGAACCTCGAAAAAACCTTTTACCTCCGCCATAATATCATCCATCTTTCTAGTTTTAAATCCTGAAGAAGCTTTGACAGTATTTCCATGCATTGGATCACTACACCAACCTACAATCAATCCAGACCTTTTGACTGCTGATATTAATGGTTTTAATTTTTTCTGTATTTCAGATGAGCCCATTCTTGCAATCAAAGTTAATCGACCTGCTTGATTTAGTGGATTGAGCTTTTCAATTAATCTTAGTAAATCATCAGGTTCTGTGGATGGTCCACATTTCAGCCCTATTGGATTGGCTATCCCCCTCATATATTCTACATGAGCCTCATCAATATCTCTTGTTCTATCCCCAATCCATAACATGTGAGCAGATGTAGCAAACCAACCTTTCTCTTCTGTGATAGTGTCTTTTCTAGTAAGGGCTTCTTCATAATTAAGTAACAATCCCTCATGAGATGTATAAAATTCAGTTTCACGAAGTTGAGCAGTATTTTCAGGTGTCATACCACACGCATTCATAAACTCAAGAGAGGAAGTTATCTGAGCTGCCAACACTTTATATTTTTCTGCCTCTTTAGTGCCTCTAACAAACTCTAGGTTCCATTCGTGCAACTTTGTTAAATCTGCCATACCACCACTTGCAAACGCTCTTAATAAATTTAAAGTTGAAGCAGATTTATCATAAACTTTTAGAAGACGTTCTGGATCAGGCTCTCTTGCTTTTTTATCAAATGCCATGTCATTGACCATATCGCCTCTATAACTAGGTAAAGAAACATTGTCTATTTCTTCAAAAGGAGATGATCTAGGCTTAGAATATTGGCCAGCTAACCTTCCTATTTTAACTACAGGTAATGCTGATCCAAAAGTAAGAACTACAGCCATTTGTAATAATACTCTAAAACTATCCCTTATATTATTAGCATTGTGTTCAGCAAAAGACTCAGCACAATCACCACCTTGTAATAAAAAAGCATTACCCTCAGCTACATCAGCCATCCTTTTTCTTAATCTTCTAGCTTCTTCAGCAAAAACTAAAGGTGGTCTAATAGATAATTCCTTTTCCACATTATCAACTTTAGTAAGATCATTATATTCGGGCACTTGCTTAATAGGAAGTTTTCTCCAGCTATCTATTTTCCAATCAATCATGACTTTTCCTTTAAAAACAAAATCAATATAAAACTTTTAATAACAATCCTCAAATAACAGAATTTAATTTTTTCTTCAAATAATGCTTTTAGCTTATCATTAAGATGTCATAGTGACAAACTCTTCAGCAGACGAGGGATGAATACCTATAGTATTGTCGAAATCAGACTTCAATGCTCCTGATTTAATTGCTATTGCAATACCCTGAATTATTTCTGCAGAATCTGGACCAATCATATGGGCCCCAATAACTTTTTGTGTTTTTTCGTTTACAATAAGTTTCATTAGAGTTCTCTCAAGATTTCCAGATATTGTATTTTTTAAAGCTCTGAATTCACTTTTATACTCTCTTGCATTAATACCATTTTTTATAGCTTCATCAAAACTTAGACCTACAACCGCTATGGATGGTTGACTAAAAACAGCACTAGGAACATTTTTGTAAGAAATAAATCTTTTCAATCCTCCAAATTCTCTATCTGCAAAACTATGTCCTTCTGCAATAGCTACAGGAGTCAATGTAATTTTATTTGTGACATCCCCAATTGCAAATATTGATTTAATATTAGTCTGGCTATGCTTATTTACTATTATCTCACCACGACTTCCTGTTTTTACACCAACTTCATTTAATCCAAGGTTTAACACATTTGGCAATCTGCCAGTTGCACCCATGACGGTTTCAACATCAATTTTCTTTCCGTTTAATAATTTAACATTATAGTTTTTGTTATTCTTTTCAATTTTTGAAATTGTAACTCCATTATGAATTGTTATTCCCTTTTGCTTCATAGATGTCATCAAATACTGTCTTATATCTTTATCAAAGCCTCTTAAAGCCATATCAGCCCTAAAAACAAGATGAGTATCAACTCCAAAACCGTTAAATATACCTGCAAACTCAACGGCTATATAACCAGATCCATATATAACAACTGATTTAGGAAGTTTACTTAAATCTAAAGCTTCATCAGAATTAATCATAAAATGATTGCCATCAAAGGTTGGAAAAGAGGATTTACCTCCTACTGCAATCATTATTTTTTTTGATGATAACTCGATAACCTCATTATTACTTTTTGTAATTGAAACAGTATTAGGTCCAATAATTTTGCCCCAACCAGTAATCAATTCACAGCCAGAATTTTTAATTAATTTTACATAAATTTCATGAAGTCTATCTAATTCTTTATTTTTTTTTATAATTAAGTCATTCCAGTTACTATTAAAGTTATCAATTTGCCAACCAAAACCTTCTGCATCTGAGACTTGTTCTGAAAATTGAGATGCATATACTAGTAATTTTTTAGGCACACAGCCTCTTAAAACACATGTGCCACCCGCTCTATCTCCTTCAATCACAAGAGTCTTTGCTCCATAAGAAGCTGAAATTCTAGCAGTTCTAGTACCACCTGAACCAGCACCAATTACAATAAGGTCATAATCAAAATCTGACATAAAATCCCCAGTATAAAATTATTTAAAATTTTGCCTCGCCCTTCATTGTCATGCCTGCATCTTTTGTACTGGTAAAACAATTCAAATTACCATTTTCATTGTTTTCAATGTTGATAAATAAATTATCATTTGCATATACAGGTGCAACGCCTCTATGTGAGAAAAAATGCGCTTTTGCTTTTTTATATTTTTCTGCAGCTCTTAACATAAGAGTTGCTTGAAGTGGCCCATGAAATACTAAATCTTTATATCCTTCTTCTTCAGTCGAATAAGGGTAATCATAATGAATTCTATGACCATTAAATGTAATTGCTGAATATCTGAATAACATTGTTGGATGTGTAAAAATTTTTTCTTCATAATCAGCCTTTTCAAAAGGTAAATCATTTTTAATAATCATATTATTTTTTGTTTTTACTATGTCTCTATAAACAAGATCATGCTCTTCTTCGATCATTAGCTTATCTTTTACAAAAAACTGATATTTTGCTGTTACAAAACATAACATACCAGACTTTCCTTTTTTTAAATTGATATCCACCACCTTAGATATTTTTTTTACTTGATCCCCTATCTTCAATGAATGAAAAAAATGTGTTCGACATCCAGCCCACATTCTTCTAGGGAGGGGGACAGGAGGTAAAAAATCTCCCTTTTTTGGATGAGAATCTTTTCCAAGCAAAGAGGATTTAACTACAGCTGGTCCTAGTGCCCAATGAAGGCCCGATGAGGCTATTTCTCCATTTTTAGGATTACCAGGATCAATATCAAGCGTTGCTCTAAACCTAGTTTCCAACGATTTTGTTACTTCGTCAAATGTAGTCTCTTCATTGCCAATCCAAGATTTTAGTTCGTTTAAATTAACATTCATTATGATTTCTTTTTGTAATTATAAATAAATTTTATTTAATATATTGAAAATTATAATCTAAAACAAGTTATCTATAGCAAATAATTGAGGATAAATATGAACGAAATTCTAAAATTAAATATTGGAATTGCAGGATGCGGAACTATGGGACTACCTATGTTGGAAGTTCTTTTAAAAAATAAAATCAAAGCTTTTGGATATGATATAAAATCAAAAGATAATTTTCCTACTTTAAAAAATAAATTTATCTCATCAAAAACAGAGTTTTTTGATAAATCAGACATTATTTTAAGTGCAGTTAGAGATATAGATCAAACATTAGAACTTTGTGAAGGCCATAATGGACTTTTTAAATTAAATACTCCTAAAACATTTATAATATGTTCAACATTATCTCCCGCGTTTTTAAAAAAATTTTTTCTACAATCGCCTGATAATATTACAATGATAGAAGCGCCAATGTCAGGAGCTCCAATGAAAGCAAAAGATGCATCACTAACTTTTATGGTTGGATCTAAGGTAAATGAGTTTGAAAAAATTTTACCTATTTTAAATATTTTAGGTGATAAAATTTATCATATTGGAGAATTTGGTTCTGGGATGTCTGTTAAAGTTTTAAATAATTTTGTAGCGTCTTGTTCAGTTGTAGCAGTAAGACATGTCCTATCTGAGGCTAAAAATTTAAACATCACAACTGATCAATTGCTAAAAATTTTAAATAGCTCATCTGGTCAAACTTGGTTCAGTGAAAATTTAGAAAATATAGATTGGGCTAAAGAAAACTATAAGACAGATAATACAATTGCAATTTTAGAAAAAGATGTAAGAAGTTTTTTGGATGGATTAGCTGATTCAAATTCTAGCTCAAACAAAGCAATGGTAAATTTTCAAAATGCTCTTTTGAATGGATTAAAAAACATTCCAAAATTTCCACATAATTAATAAATGCCTAATTCGATACCACTAGTAAAAGTTAAAACAAATTTTTCTAATTGTTTCAAATAATCTTTTTGCCAAGAACCCTTAAGTATTAGAGGTGGTAAAACTTGTCTCCATCGTAAACCAATTAAAATTTTATTTAATGCAACTTTACAACCTTCCCCATCCAATCCTGCTCTAACATAATAAATAATCGGAAGTCCTTCTGTTTTGTCTTTTAAATCATCATAACATCTATCAAAAAAATCTTTTGTTAAACCTGACATGTATCCAAAGTTTTCAATAGTTCCAATGATTAGGCCATCAATTTCTTTAAAAGAGGACGAATTTACATCAATCAAATTTAGCGTTTTCAAATTTATATTTGGATTTAAATTATAAATCTTATTTTCTACAAGATTAGATAATTTTTTGGTATTTTCAGATGGAGAGTGATGAATAAATAAAACGTTTTTTTTCTTCATTTTCAAATCATATTTATAATTTGGAAACACCAAAATGATTTAAAAATTCAATTAGGTTTTCAATCGGTTGCGCACCAACAACACTGTGATTATTATATACATAAGTAGGAACTCCAGTAACACCATATGTTCTGGATTTTTCCCAATCTTTGTCAACTGAACTTTTAAATGTTCGATTTTTTATTATATCATTAGCCTCATTTTCATCTAATCCTGATTTTGCTACAATTTCTAATATTACGCTTTCCAAACCAATATTTAATCCCTTAACAAAATAAGCTTCAAAGAAATTATCATGAATTGGTGTTTTATTGTCTAAAGATTGAGCCCACGAGCCTATTTCTTGTGCTAGTCTACTGTTAAAAGTATGAGTTCTATTGCTATATGGAAGATTTTCATTAGACATCAAATTTTTCATATTTTGATTTTTGTTATCAATATCTTCTTGATTTGTACCAAAAAGATCTAATAAAGATTTACCTTCTTTTGGAGTATCAGGGTGCAATGGAAAATGAATTATTTGTATATCTATATTAAATATTTTTTTTAATTTTTTAACTCTTGAATCACCAAGATAGCACCAAGGACAGACGTAATCAGTGAATACTTCTAATTTATGAGAACTCATATTATACCTAAAATTTTAATAATTAAACTCACACTAGATAGAAATTTTTAAATTGTAAATTTAATAACAATAAAAACCTTTATTTTAATTTATTATGAATAATAAATTAAGATTTCAAAATTTATCAAAATATATAGACTTATGAGTATTAAATAAAAAAATAAAATTTTGAAATAATATTTATGAAAAGGAAATAATTTGAAAGATTTAAAAGGCAAAAACGCAATAGTCACTGGTGGATCAAAAGGTATTGGTAAAAGTGTTTGTCTTACTTTGGCAAATGCTGGAGCAAATGTATATATTTTAGATATCGATAAATATGAAGGTTTAAAGACCGTAAAAGAAGTTTCTGAATTAGGTGTTGAAACAGATTTTTATCAAATAAATGTGGCTAATGAAATTGAATGGATTGATTTTTCTAATGTTTTGAAAAACAAAAATATCCTAGTAGATATTCTAGTAAATAATGCAGGTATTTGGATTGGCAAAGATATTGATAATGTATCAGTAGAAGAATATCAAAAATTAATATCAATTAATTTAACTGGAGTTTTTCTTGGCATTAAACATTTAGTGCCCTTATTGACAGAGGCAGGAAAAAAAACAAAATTTGGGAGTGCTATAATTAATCTTAGCTCTGTAGCTGGTCTTGTTGGCTCTCAACTTGACCCATTATATTCAATGACAAAAGGTGGCATTACTACTTTCACAAAATCAATGGCTATTTATTTTGGGAAAAAAAATTTTCCTATTAGAATTAATCAAGTTCATCCTGGTATCATTGAAACTGAAATGGGAAAACAAGTTGCTAATGCAAGGATTAATCAAAATCCAGGAATGACAGCAGAGGAATCTTATTCTGCAGGCGTCAATCAAACACCTATTGGTCGTCTTGGAACAGCGGATGAAGTTGCTAAAACAATTTTATTCTTATCCTCTGACGCTTCAAGTTTTATGACAGGCTCAAGTCTTGTTGTTGATGGTGGCTTAACAGCACAGTAAATTTAATTACACACAATATATTAAGGCAAAATAAATGATAAGAAATTTAGAAAATAAAGTAGTCTGGATAACAGGTGCAGGATCAGGAATTGGACAAGATGCAGCTATAAAATTATCTAAACTTGGTATGAAAGTAATTTTGTCAGGTAGAAATATTCAAACTCTTCAAGATACAGCTTCTAAATGTGATAAAGACACTATGATAAAACCTGTTGATATTTCTGATAAACAATCTGTAAGAGATCTTATATATGCTTTAAAAAGTGAAATTGAGCATATAGATGTTTTAGTAAATTGTGCTGGAATTAATATAGAAAAAAGAGATTGGGATAATATTGATGAAAATGAATGGGACCAAGTAATACAAACTAACATTAATGGTTTATTTTATTGCTGTAAGGCAGTTATACCATTTATGAAAGATAAAAAAGATGGGTTAATTATTAATGTATCTTCATGGTCAGGTAACCATGTAAGTTTATTATCGGGTGTGTCATATACTTCTTCGAAACACGCACTTAATGCAATGACAGAAACTATTAATATGAAATATTGTAATCTTGGTATTAGAGCTACTGCATTATGCCCAGGTGAAGTTTCAACAGCCATATTAGACAAACGTCCAAAAAAACTCTCTATTGAACAAAAAAGTAAGATGTTGCAACCAGATGATTTAGGTCAAACAATAGCATTCTTGTGTCAAATGCCTAGGCATGTATGTATAAACGAGTTAACAATTAGTCCAACATGGCATAGGAGATATATTGCAGATCTGGGAATTGAAGAATTATAAAAAATTTTATTTTTATTTTTATTTTTCTAATTTATCTTGAGTTTTATGAATGAAGTCAGATGGACTATGTCTTTCATGAAGCTGGGATGATGGATTACCTTTAATTTTATTTACCATGATTCCTCTTTTGACAGCCTGCCTATAATTAATTTCTTTTGCCCATCGCAAAACATTTTTATATGTTTTGACATCTAAAAATTCTTCTGCATCATATAACCTTCCCAATACCAAGGCCCCGTACCATGACCAAATTGCTATATCGGCAATAGTATATTCTTCACAACAAATAAATTTTTTATCAGATAGTAATTTATCTAAAACATCTAATTGTCTTTTAACTTCCATTGCAAATCGATTAATTGGATATTCATATTTTTCAGGAGCATAAGCATAAAAATGACCAAATCCTCCTCCTAAATAAGGTGCACTTGCCATTTGCCAAAATAACCAGTTGAGACATTCTGTTCTATCCTCAAATTTTTGAGGAATAAACCTATTAAATTTATCAGCTAAATATAATAATATTGAACCAGATTCAAAAATTCTTACAGGATTATCTTCAGATTTATCCAATAAACTTGGTATTTTTGAATTTGGATTAATCTCAACAAAACCAGAACCAAACTGATTCCCATCACCAATTCTTATTAACCAAGCATCGTACTCTGCTTCTTGAATACCCAAATTGAGTAATTCTTCAAGCATTATGGTAACTTTAACTCCATTTGGTGTTCCTTGAGAATATAGTTGAAATGGATGTTCACCAACTGGGAGATCTTTTATATGTGTGCTACCAGAGATAGGTCTATTAATATTTGCAAACTTTCCACCATTTTCTTTATCCCAAACCCATTTTTTTGGAGGCATATACTTTTCTGATTTTTTCAATGTTTTCCTCTTATGAAAGTTTAATTAATAATTTAAAATCACAGGATCAATTGGGTTATTACCAAGGACTAAATCAGAGCCTTTTTCTCCAATCAATGTGGCACCAGAGTGTAAATTTGCAGACAGCATAGTTGGCATAATAGACGCATCTATTACTCTTATATTTTTTAAACCATAAACTTTAAGATTATCATCTACAACTGCAGTTAGATCAGATTTTGGACCCATTCTGCAGGTTCCCATCTGATGATAAGTAGTTGTTCCTCTTTCTCTTGCAACTTGAAGTAATTCTTCATCACTTTGTTTTTCTATTCCTGGATAAACTTCATAATCGAAATAATGTGACAGAGCTTTAGAATGCATAAGTCTTCTAGATAATTTTAACCCTGCGACAACAACTCTTTTATCTTCATCCGCATCTAAGTAGTTGGGCTGAATTAATGGTGCATCAAATGGATCATTAGTTCTAGATTTAACCCAACCAAGCGACTCAGGCCTTTGCTGCCATGCAGTTACAGTAAATCCAGGTTCAGTATCTAAAGTTGATTGCACACCCTCTTTGTATGATGCTGGAGTGAAAGTCATTTGAAGATCATGGTTTCTTATTTCTTCATTAGAATGCCAAAAACAATACACTAATGTAGGACTTAAATTAACTATTGATTGTTTTCCAATCACATACTTTCCAATCTCCTTTAGAAGTTTTAATCCCCTGGATTTTTCATTAATAGTCTCAATATTTTTTGCTCGTGCTGTTAACCTTGGAGCAAAATGATCCCTTAAATTCATACCTACACCTTTTAGATTATGGACAACATCTATTCCAATATTTTTTAGATGTTCAGCAGGTCCAATACCTGACATATGAAGAATATGTGGGGATTTTATAACTCCCGAAGATAAAATGACTTCTTTATTGGCCATGAGGTTAATCTTTTTTCCTCTTCTTCCTCCTCTTAAATATTCTACACCAATTGCTACTTTATTTTTAAAATTAACTTTTGTTACAAATGCATTTGTTATTATTTGGAGATTTTGTCGAGACTTAGCCGGATTAAGAAATGCTTTTGCCGCACTTACTCTAAATCTTCCTCGAGTAGTCCGTTGTACATAAGAAACGCCTTCTTGAGATTGTCCATTATAGTCTTTGTTCAATGGAATTCCTTGTTCTATAGCACTTTTTATAAATGCTTCACATAATGGGTCTCTGTATTCAAGATCAGTAATTGGCAACTCACCTTGACTTCCACGATAAACATCATCAAATTCACCGTGTCTTTTTTCATACTTTTTAAAATAAGGAAGTAAATCAGAATAACTCCAACCTTTATTACCTTTTTGAGCCCAAACGTCAAAATCTAAATTTTGTCCTCTATTGAAAACCATTCCATTAATTGAGCTTGATCCACCTAATGTTTTACCTCTTGGAATATCTATAATTCTTCCATCTGTCCCCCAACTAGGTTCAGCTTTAAAAAGCCAGTTCACATTTGGATTAATAAGTGTTTTCATAAAACCTGCTGGAATATGTATGAAAGGGTTCCAATCAGGAGGACCTGCTTCTAAAATGCATACTGAATTTTTTCCATTGGCGCTTAGTCTATTAGCCAAAACACAACCAGAAGAACCTGCTCCTACTATGATGTAATCAAAATTATCTATCATTAAAAAGGTCCTAATTAATATACTATAATTATCTTTAAGATTTGATAATAATTAAAGATTATTTTTATACAATTACAAAAAATGCTCTCAAATTACCAAGATTGAAGCCAATTAACTAAATAGTCTCTTAAGCCACTAGAAACCATAATTTCTTGAATTTCATTTGAAAAGAAAAACACTAAGGCAGCAATTATGATTCCAAATATTAAACTCATTATTATCCTCTTAATTTTAATTAGTTTACAATAAATTTAAAAAGACTTGAATTCTATTAAAAAAAAAATAAAATAATAAAAAAAACATAAGGAATAAATTATGAGTAAAGATCAATACACTTTCACTGAAAGTTTAAAATCAGAAACTATTCTAGCAGTTTTACTTTTTATTCCTCTGCTATTTACAATTACTGGAATAATGTAGACTATTTTATAACTTCCTCACTTATAAAATTTTCTATTTGACCATCTGTATAACCTAAAGATTTCAAAATTTCTTTTGAGTGCTGACCTAGAGATGGTGCTTTAGAGAGCAGATTATCATTTGTAAATTTTGGCATGCCTGGAATATTTGGAACTGGCCATAGTGTTCCTGTTGTTGGTTGTTTTACCCAAGAAATTAAATCTAAAGCCTTTGTTTGTTCGCTTTCAATGAATTCTTTGTAATTTTGTACCTTTTCGTTTTGAACTTCATAATCATTTAGTAAATTTTTCCAATATTCAGTTTTTTCTTTTATAAATAGTTTTTGAACCTCTCTTGAGAGAATTGCTTCATGTTTTCTTCTTTCAGCATTACTAACAAAACGTTTATCATTGATAAATTTTTTCCAGCCTACTGCATTACAAAATTTGATAAATTCATGATTTTTTACGACTATAATTTGTATCCAACCATCTTTGGTTTTAAATGTTCCAGAAGGAGATGAAGCATGAGTATAAGGACCTTCCATATATCCACTCATAAGTCTTATAGATTGCATTGCAGCAGCAGCTTCCATTAGACTTATTTCTATCTTTCTCCCAAATTTCTCATTTGTTCTTGCATATAAGGATGCTGATATTAACTGAGTTGCATATAAAGCAGTAGTCATATCAAATATAATAACAGGTGTTCTATGAGGAATATCGTCTGGGCCTTTGTTTTCTGACATAAAACCTGTAAAAGCTTGAAGAACAGGATCCATTGCAGGCTTATTACTCATAGGTCCAATTTGACCAAACCCTGATATAGATAAATAAATTAATTTTGGGTTTATTTTTATTAGTCTGTTATAATCATAACCAAGACGTGTTATTACACCTGGTCGAAACCCCTCAATAAAAATATCGGATTGTTTAATAATTTTATCTAAAATAGATTGGCTCTTTTTATTCTTTAAATCAATTATAATGCTTTTTTTACCTAAGTTAGCTGCTACCGAAAAAGCAGAATGTTCTCCATACTCCTGTCCAAGATTTCTTGCCCAATCACCATCTTTAGGTTCTATTTTAATTACCTCTGCGCCGTGTTGAGCCAAAAGCATCCCGCAATATGGGCCAGCTACACCTTGAGAAAAATCAATAACTTTAAGACCTTTATAAGGTTTTTGATATGACATGTAACTCCTTATAAAATAGATTTTTGAATATTATCTATTGATATATCTTAGGAAAAACACCAATTATATATAATAAAAACTCTAATTTAATTTATCATCAAGACAAATAATTTTTTATAATTTTTAAAAGCAAATTCAAATGAGTTCGAACGCTAGTATATATTGGATAAGACAAGATTTAAGGTTACACGACAATCCAGCATTAATTGCATCTGTCAAAAATGGTTCAATAATTCCAATATATATTCTTGATGATGTTAACTCTAAGAACCACAAAATCGGCCAAGCAGGAAGAGTTTGGCTTCATCAATCTTTAAAAGAGCTTGATAAAGAATTTCAGAATAAATTGATAATCGCAAAAGGTGATCCAGAAGAAATTTTAGTTAAAATATGTCAATTAGAATCAATAAATAAAATATATTGGAATAGAGTTTATGAACCATGGGTTATTTCTAGAGATAAAAAAATAAAAACAAATTTAAAAAAATTAGAAATAGAAACACACTCCTTTAATAGTTCAGTCCTATGGGAACCATGGGATATACTTAAAGATGATAAAACAAATTATAAAGTTTTTACTCCTTATTTTAGAAGAGGTTGTTTGAATGCAACCGAACCAAGAAGACCTCTTGAAAAACCAAAAAATATTAATTACTTCGCGGTAAAAAATTTTAAAAGTCTGAAAATAAATGAATTAAATTTATTACCAAAACATAATTGGAAAAACAAAATAATGGAAAGTTGGCAAATTGGAGAAAAAGCTGCAATTACACGGCTTAACAATTTTGTTGATACCGATTTAGATGGATATAAAGAGGGTAGAAATTTTCCATATAAGAAAAATGTATCTAGACTTTCTCCACATTTACACTGGGGCGAAATTTCTCCCAATACTGTCTGGCATGCCGTTAAAGATCTAAATCAAATGGGAATGAAACATCAACAAGATACTGACATTTTTTTGTCTGAAATGGGGTGGAGAGAATTTTCAAATTATTTATTGTATTTTTATCCCGAATTACCAAAGAAAAATTTACAAACAAAATTTGATAATTTTCCTTGGATTAATAACTCAGAATATCTTTTAGCATGGAAAACTGGTCAAACTGGATATCCAATAGTAGACGCAGGAATGAGAGAGCTATGGTCTACAGGTTATATGCATAATAGACTTAGGATGATAGTTGGCTCGTTTTTAGTAAAAAATTTACTTACACATTGGCACGAAGGAGAGAAATGGTTTTGGGATTGTTTAGTTGATGCAGATTTAGCAAGCAATAGTGCAAGTTGGCAATGGGTAGCTGGATGTGGTGCTGATGCTGCGCCATATTTTAGAATTTTTAATCCTGTTACACAAGGTGTTAAGTTTGATGCCAATGGCGAATATACTAGAAAATATGTTCCAGAATTGGAATTAGTTCCAAATAAATACCTTTTTAATCCATGGGAAGCGCCTGATGATATTTTGGAAAAAGCAGGCGTTACGCTCGGTAAAAATTATCCAAAACCAATTGTAGATATTAAAAGTTCAAGACAACATGCTTTAGACGCATTTGCAAAAACTAAAATACCTTAAAATGAACAAAAATATCTACAGGATTTTATTTAATGTTATATTGTTAATAATAACTTATTTATTTTATATTTTCCCATTCGAAACACTTAATAAATTACTATTCAATCAAACACAATCTTTTCAATATTCTTTGATTAATACTCTGATATTTTATATATTAATATTATACTATTTAAGATCACATACTACTTTCAAACCATTAAAAATCTTTGTTTATGAAGGTTTAGGAATTGGTTTTATAAGTTTTATTATAATATCCACATTTGTTGTTTTTAATTTTATTTTACAAATCAGCACATTCTTTATCGGAATAGGTTCTCTAATATTAATAATTTTGATTTATATTTATGGTTCATACAACGCTAGAACGATAAACATAAAAGAGATAGATATAAAATCATCAAGTATAAAAAAAAATTATAAAATATTATTCATAAGTGATGTTCATCTTGGTACTAACAATAAAAATCACCTAGTTAAAATTATAAAAAAAATTAATAAACTTAACTTTGATTTCTTATTGATTGGAGGTGATTTGATTGACTCTAGTTCTTTTGATTTTAAAGATCTAAATATTTTTATGGAAATTAATAAACCGATTTATTTTGTAAGTGGTAATCACGAATATTATTTAAAAAACTATCAAAATAAAATCAATCAACTAGCATCCTTTAATATTAATCAATTAAAAAATAATAAAATAGAAATCGATGGTATTAATCTCATTGGTATTGATGATAACCAGACAGAAAGTTCAAAAATTAATTTTGCAAACAAGCTTTGTGATAATAATCTATTTAATTTGTTTGTCTGTCATAAACCTGATATTTGGCAAAAATTAAATTGTATAAATTACCTTATGTTATCAGGTCATACTCACAATGGACAAATATTTCCTTTTAACTTTGTAGTTAAATTAAAATTCAAATTTATCTATGGTTTATATAGTATGAATAACTCAAACCTATATGTAAGTTCAGGTGCAGCATGCTGGGGACCAAAAATAAGACTTGGTTCAAAAAATGAAGTTGTCTATCTAAAATTAGGCAAAATATAAATTAAATTATACCTTCTATATTGACTGGCAAATCGTTGATCTCAATTTCTTTTATAATTTTTTTAAGATGAGAAGCATTCTGTGTTTCAATAGTTATATTTAATTTTGCTAAACTAGCCGATAAATCCATTGCAAACCTACTGTGTTCAACTTGCAAGACGTTTGCCCCGTTTACAGCGCAGATTTTAGAAATTATCTGCAATTGGCCTGGTTTGTCAGGCATGGTAATACCCAAAGTTGTTACTTGACCTGATCTCACTAGATCTCTCATCAAAATTGAAGATAATACTTTAGAGTCAATATTACCCCCACAGATGACAATTCCAACTTTTTTATTTTTAAACTTTGTTCCATGTTGCAATAAAGCTGCTAAACCTGTAGCACCAGCTCCTTCAACAACTATTTTTTCATGCTCTGCTAACATTGCAATTGCTCTTTCAATAGATTTATCAGAAACAGTTAAAACATCATCAACAAAATCCTTTAATATTGAAAAAGGAATTTCACCTATTTCTGCTACTGCAATACCTTCTGCTAGAGTGGAACCCTTACACCTTGATTTCTTATTAAACATTTTGTTAGACAATGACGGGTAGAGATCAGATTCCACACCTATAACTTCAATATCCTTTTTCATATGTTTAGCTGCTAATGAGCAACCTGCAATTAACCCCCCTCCACCTACAGGAACTAACAAAACGTCAATTTCATTACAATCGGTAATCATTTCATATGAAATTGTACCTTGTCCTGAAATTACGTTAAAGTCATTGTATGGATGTACCTCTATAAATCCATTGTTTGATATTAAGTCCTGAACGTGTTGATATGATTCATTTAAATCTTGACCATTGATAATTACATTACCGCCAAAATTTTGTGTCCTTCTAATTTTAGTAAATGGTGTACCTTCAGGCATAACAATATTTGATTTAATATTCATTTTATTAGAAATATACGCTAATCCCTGCGCATGATTGCCAGCTGACATGGCAACTACCCCAGCTTTTTTTTCTACTTCTGACAAAGATAATAATTTTGAATAAGAGCCTCTTATTTTAAATGCACCAGTATACTGTCTATTTTCTAACTTTAAAAAAGTATCAATACCTAGTTTTTCTGAAATAGAAGATGTGAACGTTGTTTCAGTCCATTTCACATTGTGTCTAATTTTTTTATGAATGTTTTTAATATCGTTAAATGTTAAATTCATTAGTATCTCTTTACTGTTTAAGATTATAATGGGGTATGTTTAAATTAGATATTTGTCAAATGTAATTATATTTTCAACCAAGTTTTATAGAGATAGTAAATGATTAAATTAGATGCGAATAAAATTATGAAAGGTAGTCCTCCACCACAAGAATACCAAGTTACGTTAGAAAATTGGAGAAAATATCCATATAATATTTGGGCATTTGTGAATGTGAGAAGTATCATTCCAACGTCACCAATTATGTTTGATCCCAAACAAAGAATAGATGTTATCAAAAAATTGTTAGACTTAAATGATATAGAGATTTCTCATAATAATACTGAAAAAAAATTAAAAGATATTTTAGTTGATTGTAATACTGACAGTTTCCTTGTTATGCACAAAGGGAAATTAGTTTTTGAATTTTTTAATAATTTTACAACTTGTGAAACACCTCACATTATATTTTCAATTTCCAAATCACTTACTAGTTTGTTGACAGGTATTTTAGTAAGTAAAAAATTAATTGATGTGAATACTTCCGTAACTAAAATTTTGCCAGAAACAATTGGTTCAGCTTATGAAGATGCGACTATAAGAAATATCCTTGATATGAATGTGGCATCTAATTTTATAGAAGATTATTCAGGAAAAGCTGAAATATTTCAACAATATAGATCCTCTACAGGATGGGATATACATTCAAATAATGATGTGGCACATTTAAGTGGTTTACATGAATTTCTTTCAAATTTGCCAAAATCTATGCATCTACATGGAAAAAAATATCATTATTGCTCTCCACATAGTGATTTGTTGGGTTGGATAATTGAAAGAGTTTCAGGAGAGAAGTATTCTAAAATTATATCTGATTTATTATTCAAACCCTCAGGAATAATAAATGATGCTAATGTGACACTAGATAGATTTGGAGCAACTAGATCAGCTGGCGGAATAAGTATATCACCATACGACTTATTATTAATTTCAGAAATGGTACGTACAAATGGTGCAAACAAAAATGGTCAAATAGTACCAGAAAACTGGATAAATGATATTAAGAATTATGAAGATAACTCATGTTACTTAAATCAAGATGATTTAAAAAGATTTCCTAATGGAAATTATAGATCAAAATGGTATCAAACAGGTTTTGAAGAAAATGAATTCTGTGCAATAGGTATACATGGTCAAAATATTTGGATTAACCCTAAAAAAGAACTTACAATAATTAGAATGTCGTCAGCATCCGATCCAATTAATATAAAAACAGAAGAGTTGATGTTCTCTGTTTTCAAAGAAATTGGAAATGCTTTAGTGTAACTAGAAAGTAATTGGAAATTTTTTATATAATTGATTAATTTCCAACATCATTTCCTCAGAAAGCACAACATCTACACCTTTTAAAATATTTTTAAATTGTGCATTGTCAGTTGCACCAAAAATGACTGACCCCATAAAAGGTCTCTGATTACAAAAAGCTATAGCCATGTGCACTGGATCAATTTGATATTTTTTAGCTAATGACACATATTCAGAGACTGCTAAGGAAGAATTTTCATTAATTCTTCCAAACAAACTAGGTACTCTAGATAATCTTGAATTATTAGGTACATTATCATTCATGTATTTACCAGTTAAAAACCCACCTGCGAGTGGTGAATAAGCAAGTAAGCTTATATTTTCATGGTGAGACATTTCAGCCATATCTAAATCGTATAATCTGCACAGTAAGCTATATTCATTTTGAGTGGAAACTAACTTTAGGTTTGGAAAGTCTTTTAAAAATTTAATAAATTGTAATGTACCCCAACAGGTTTCGTTTGACAGACCAAGATATCTAAATTTTCCTTCTTTCTGAAGTTCAGATAAAGAATTTATTACACCTCGAAGATTTTCCTTAACCTCTTTATTATTTTGTTTGGTTGGATCATAATTCCAATTTTGTCTAAAATGATAAGATCCCCTATTTGGCCAATGTAATTGATAGAGATCAATATAATCAGTTTGAAGTTTTTTCAAACTTCCTTCAATTGCAATTTTTACAGATTTAGCGTTTATGCCTTCACCATTTCTTACTGCCATATAGCCTTTACCAGAAACTTTAGTTGCAAGGACTATCGAAGATCTTTTAGATTTATTTTTTGTTATCCAATTTCCAACTATGATTTCAGTATCACCAGTGGTTTCGGGTCTTAAGGGACATGTAGGATACATTTCAGCTGTATCAATAAAATTAATTCCTGATGCTACTGACTCATCTAATTGATAATGACCATCCTCTTCTGAAGTTGTTTCTCCATATGTCATAGTACCAAGGCAATACGTTGAGACCTTTAAGTCAGAATTACCTAAATATTTATAATTCAATTAAATTCCTTACTTAAAAAAAATGATGTTATTTATATTGAATAATAAAAAATTTAACCAATAACAAGTAATTCTATTTAAAAAAATAGAGAAATTTAATAATTCACCATAATAAATAAATATGATATTTTTTTTACATGCTTATTGATGGTTTACAATATTGTAATTGGTCTGAAAAAATTTTCCGTGAGTTAAGAAATTCTAATGTCACCGCTATACACGTAACAATTTCTTATCATGAACAATTCAGAGAAACAGTTTCAAATTTTGAACAATGGAATAGATGGTTTGAACAATATCCTTCACTTATAATGCCAGCATATTTTGCGGAGGATGTCGAGCAAGCAAAAAAACTAAATAAAACAGCAATAATTTTTGGATTTCAAAATCCGTCACCTATTGAAGATGACATAGGCTTGGTTGAAATTCTTCACAGACTTGGCGGAAGGTTTATGCAACTTTCATATAATAATCAATCGTTATTAGCCACCGGTTGTTATGAAGAAAATGATCCAGGTATTACTAGAATGGGTAAAGAAGTAATAAGAGAAATGAATAGAGTGGGAATGGTTGTAGATATGTCTCATTCTTCTGAAAAATCAACTCTGCAAGCTATTGAATCATCCGAAAGACCAATTGTTATAAGTCACGCCAACCCATCTTTTTGGCATCCTGCTAAAAGAAATAAATCTAATAATATTTTATCAATACTTGCTGAAAGCGATGGAATTTTGGGATTTTCACTTTATCCACATCATCTAAATAAAAGTAGCAGTTGTACGTTAGAGGATTTTTGTTCAATGATAGCAAAAACAGTTGATATTATGGGAATTAATAATGTAGGTTTCGGATCAGATTTATGCCAAGATCAACCTGATAGTATTGTAGAATGGATGAGAGTGGGTAGATGGACCAAAAATATTGATTATGGTGAAGGCTCAGCTTCTAATCCAGGTTTTCCAAAAATGCCAACTTGGTTTAGAGATAATAGAGACTGGCATAATATTATAACTGGGTTAAAAGATATTGGCTTTAATGAAGAAGAAGTTGATAAAATTAAAGGTAAAAATTGGTTAAATTTTTTCAAGAATTCATTTAGGTCAGTTTAAAAAGATGAGCTTTAAAAACACTAAAATTAATTTGGACTATAATCATCCTGTTAGACCACCCTCAACAGTGATGAAGCTTGATAGATTAGGAAGCTTTCATCAAACACGACTATCTTTCACAAGGCGTCTTATAGATGATCTTAAGTATCAAAAAAGTAAAATAGAAATTCACCAATGGGATATTGATAATAGTGGGATTGGAAGCGCTATTATTAAAATAATTTTTAAAAAAGAAATTTTGTCACTCATAATCTTTTGTCATTCTATAAATGATGAAGAAAGAACTGACAGAGTTATAGCTGAGAAATGGGATATGACTTTCTCACTTTTTAAGGGTGTTCCAAATAAAAATGAAATAAATCAATTATCCAAAAATTTGAAAATACAGGAATCAGGAAGACACAATTCAAAACAGTTAACTTTAAGTAGAGCTAACAAGTCTCAAAGAATATTTGAAAAAGTATTAAATGATTTATCAATTGGAAAACAGCCATCAGCAAAACTGATTAATGATGTAGGTTATCTTATTAGAACTACTGCAGTATATGGCAATGGTAAATTTGGAATTGGAGATTTTTCTAATACCAAAGGCAATGAATTTTTAGAAAAACCTTTTCAAGCAGAAATGTTGACCGTATATCTAATTAGATATTTTTCAATAGAATTAATTAATTTTTTAGCTAAAAAAAGAGGAGGTAAAAAGTCTCTAACTCTTTCTAAACATCTTGCAAAACATTTAGGAGTTGGCAATGCAACAGGTTTAGGGATGGCCCCATTTCTTGTAAATCATCAAGAATTAATCCATCAATGGATCTACAACAGAGAAATAGCCATATCAAGAGTTTTCTCAATAAAGAGATTAGATAAAAAAACACAAAATAAAATTGTTAACTATATCCATCAAGCATTCAAATACAGCTTACAATGGAAAGTTGATGATCAACTTCAGTCAAAAAAGATTAATGAACTTAATTTAGACCTGAAAAAAATTTTACAAAATACAAATCTTACTAAAATTTTGAATTTTAATTATCCTATAAAAACTCTTTTTGATTTTTATAAAGATGATATCACTTTAGAAACACAAGAAATTCTTAACTCTGTCTTTATTGAACCATTTCCTGAGTTATTTGAAGACTTAATAAATGATATGGGAGCAAAAGAACAAAAATCTGTGTTAATAGGTTTTAACGTCAATGATATTTTAAATATAATTAAAGATAATTATAAATGGGCCCTTGAAATAGACACCACCAAACCTGCAGAAAATTATTGTTTCTGGTATACTTCTCAAACAAAATTAGAACCACGTCTAGGTATTACAAAAAAAGATGCTGGAATAGATAAACAACTCCCTTTTGATATTGCTCATCAGATAAAAAAAACATTAAATATTCTGAATAAATTACCTTATGATATGACAGCTTCTGAAGTAATGGTAAATCAACCAGAATTAAGAAATATAATTCAGAGAATAATAATAAATAAATCACTACCATACAGTGAAATACAAAATAATTTAATTGGTAAAGATATGAAGCCAATTGATATTTTAAGATGTAAATTAAGTTTTTTTGGAGCCTCAAAGTTTGATCCTAAGTCTGATCTATGGACAAGAATAACTCTATTTCAAGGAGCCCCAATGCCAAATGAATTATGGAAAACAAATGTAAATAATTGGCTTTTTCCCAATTTACCAAATGTATAATTATGATCAGTGTATCTTTAAATGAGGTATACTCAGAAACTTATAAAGCACTCAGAAGTGTTAATATTGAATGGAGTCTAGCTAAAGACTGTGCAAACAAATCAAAATGGTTGGCAAAACACGGTCAATATTTTCTTGGATCAATTTTAAAAACAGCAGACCTTTATAAAAATAATAAAATAAGTATTTCAATTAATAAAAATACAAACAAAAAACCATTAGCTACTGCTTTATTGGGATTGCTGTTAGTAGAATATGTTTCTGCAAACAAAATTACTTGGAAGGGCTATATAGATAACTCAAAATTTTTACTTGCGGCTATGGGAATAATTGCAGAAGAACAACAAATTAATTTAACATTAGAAAATGAGCAAAAAGAGATAATTGCATTTACAAAAGAAAAAAAATTATATGTTAATTCAAATCTAGATACTAAAGTTACAATTTATTCTTCCTTAAAAACATATAATAATATAGAGGAAAAAAATACTAAATTTACTAGTTTAAAAAAAAATAAAGAAGTAACTAATCTTAACGATAAATGTTGGGAAAGATTGAAATCAATGGCTTTTGAGACTTATGTTCCAGAAAGTGAAACGTCCAAATCTGGGGCAGGATATTAATTTATTTTACAATGTAGTCTTTTAATACATTTACATCAGGATCATATCCCAATCCTATACCACCATTAATTTTAAAAAAACCATCTTTCGGAGTAAAAATATCTTCAGGATATAGATAAGCCTCAAGGTCAATAAAAAATCTCTCTAAAAGTCCTGGATTAGGCATTGATTGAGCAAGATGCAATGTGGCTAAAAACCCTGGCCCAAAATAAGGAGAATGAGGCATGACCTGTACTCCATAACTTTGAGAAATTGAAACAACTTTATTAAATTCAGTGATACCACCAACTTTTGTTACACTTGGTTGGGCATAATCAACAGCTTCAGCTTCAAACATTTTTTTAAATTCAAATGATGTACAAGCATTTTCTCCTGCTGCTAATGGAATAAGTGACTCAGATCTAATATTAGACAAACTTTCAAAATCTTCTGGTGGATTTATAGGTTCTTCAACCCAATATAAATTAAATTCCTCCCAAGTATTTAGTATTTGTCTTGCTTCATCTTTTGTCCACGGACAATTTGTATCAACCATAATTGGGATCTCTTCACCAAGTGCTTCCCTAGCTGCTCTAACTTCGGATGTAAACACTTCATGTAATTTTATATAATTATATCCCAAATTTTTGGCGGATGAACATCTATCTTTAACTGCCTCCTTATTTTCATAGCGCCATAAACTTGCATATGCGGGTATCTTTTTAATACCCGCTGATCCTAAAACATTGCACAATGGTAAATTACTATTTTTGGCTACAATGTCCCACAAAGCTATATCTACTCCACTGATTGCGAACATTGTAATCCCATAACGTCCAAAAAGATGGAGCTTTTTTTGTAATTCAAAATTTATATTCTGAACATCTAGTGGGTTTTTTCCAATTAGGTGTGGTTTAACCATATTTAGTATTACTTCTGAAACAGCTCTTCTACAATTAAATGAAAATGCGTCACCCCAACCAGTAATACCGTTATCTGTTTCAATTTTGATAACACAAAAATCCATTCCATCTTGTTTCAAAAAGTCAGCTGAGGATGATTTTATGCCTATTGAAAATGGTATTTTTAATTCGTAAACCTCTAAATTAGTTATTTTCATATTTAACCTATTATATTTTAATGAGCTTCGTTATCTGCCAACCATTTTATAACTTTAGTAGCAGGGTATAACCACAGGAAACCTGCTAAAATGTATATCAACCAGTCTATTGACCAGTGATAACCTGTTATATAATCAAAAATATACATAAAAAATGCTACATAAATAATTAATGAAGGGATTATTCCAATTACCACAATTAAATGACGCCATCTTTTCAAATTAAAATCCTAACTTTAACTTAAATTAACTTGGAATTAATCCACCATCAACATTATATGATTGACCAGAAATATTTCTAGCACCTTCAGAGGACAAAAAAACTACCATTGATGCAATATCTTCTGGATTATTTGGTCTCTTTAAAGGAATATCTCTTACATAATGTTTCATTATTTCTTCTTCAGTTTTATTTTGCTCTGAAGCTCTCTTCTTTACTATATCTGAAAGTATATTTGTATATGTAATACCTGGGCAAATTGAATTTACAGTTATTTCGTATTTTGCAAGTTCTTGAGCTGCTGTTTTTGTCAAACTAATTACAGCACCTTTGCTGGCGGCATAAATAGCATTAGACACATCTACAAAGCCTTTCCCACCTACAGAGGCCATGTTAATAATTCTTCCTCCTTTGTTTTGCTTTATCATTTGGTCAGCCGCTATCTGTAAACAAAAAAATGTTCCTTTCGCATTAACATTATGTATCCAATCCCAATCTTTTTCAGTTAAATCCATAATATTCGATGTTCTAGTTACTCCTGCATTATTTACTAAAATATCAATTGTACCAAATTGCTTTACAGTTTTTAGGATCATGTTTTCTATATCATTAATTTTGGTAACATCAGTTTCAATTGAAATTCCCGATCCATTACTATTTAATATGATTTCAAGAGTTTCGTTAGCTTGTTTTAAATTTATATCTGCACAAGTTACGTTATATCCCTGATTGCTCATTGCAATCGCGATAGCTTTCCCGATGCCACTTCCAGCTCCAGTAACACATACATTTTTAAAGATCCTATTTATCATTTTTTCAATTTAAACTAGACTGCCTGATTAATTTCTAACATGTTAGCATTATTATCATAAAGATAAATCTGATGAAACCCAGGCATTGCGTATACTTTGGCATCAGAGTATAAAATTTTTTCTTCATCAAGTTTAGCCGTTAAATTCGATAAATTTTTAATTGTGAATGCTGGATGCCCTGCAATTGAAGGATTATGTGCAAAATTATTTCTATAACCAAATCCATCGTCAGGCTTTATAACATGTAATCCTCTATTATTATTAGATAATGGTAATATTGCTAATTCAGATGGATCAATACTAAAATCACCCTTATTAATCGGTGCAACCCATTGCCCTTCCTTCATACCCAACAAATCACAAAAAAAATGAATAGACTCTCTAACATTCAAAGATTCTAAATTCATGTGATGAATTCCCCAATCCAAACCCATAGACCAACCATTTAAATGATCTTCAAAACCAGAAGTGTTTTCAACTAAATGTATTAAATTTAATGAAGGCTCTTGAACATATAGACTCTTAAATAACTCATTGTCTGATTTTTTATAAATAAACTTTATATCTTTGAGTTCTAATTTTTCTTTGATATTTTCAAGATTATCTACCAATAATGTAATATAACTTCTTCTACTTTGTATATGATTTGAAATTGATAAATCTGGAATTGGTTTGAATAATCTTAATCCAAAACCCTTATTACCAAAAAAAATATTTTCTTCATTTTTATATAAGGTTTGGTAAAGAATTTCTTGATTTTCATTATAACCAATAAGCATATCATAAAATTGTTTTGATTTTTGTAAATCGTAAACAGGAATGGAGACATTCAAAATTGTCCAATTCATCTATTATCCTTGTTTTTTATTAATAATTTTGAATATTAAGTTGTTAACCTAACAAATGTTTACAAAAAGAACAATTTCAATAAAGTTAAATAATGAGTTTTTGTACGAGGAAAATTCACGATGGATATTAAAAACTTAACTGACGATTTTGGTGTAGAAGTAAGAAGTTTTGATTGCTCAAAAAAAATTGGTTATGATGCATTAAATTTACTTAAAAAAACTATTCAAGATAGACATTTCATATGCTTTAAAAATCAAAAATTAGATGGGGATACACTTGCTACTTTTACAAAAAACTTTGGTAAATTAGAGGCCTATCCAGAAAAAGATAAAACAAAGGGAAAAATAGAAATATTTAATGTTTCTAATGTTTCTGAAGATGGTGAACATTTAGATCCTGATGACCAAAGAGTTATTCTCCAAAAAAATAATTCAAGGTGGCATACAGATAGCTCTTATAGATATTTACCTTCTATTTTTTCTATCCTCTATGGTCAAGAAACTTTACCCCCTAAAGCGGAAGGGGGGCAAACTCAGTTCTCCAATATGTTGTTAGCATATGATCATTTGCCTGAGGATAAAAAAATTCTTTTAGAACCATTACACCAAGTTCACTCTTACAATGATATTAGAAGATTAGAACCTGGCCTTCCAGAACTTACTTATGAAGAAAAATCTAACTTTCCACCCGTAACTCACCCTATAGTAAGAGTTCATCCCGACAGAAACTTTAGAAAATCTCTTTATTTTACTTCTAATACGAGTCTAGAAATTGGTGGAATGAGCCTTGAACAAGGTAAGGAGTTACATAAATGGCTTGTTAATTATATTAGCCAGCCTAAATTTTGTTATACTCATAAGTGGCAAAAAAATGATCTTATCATGTGGGATAATAGAGTGTTGTTACATAGGGTAATTCCCTATGATTACGCTAAATATAGAAGAGCAATGATTAGGGGAACTGTTGAGGGAGAAGTTCCTGTTCTTGGTCCATTTTCAAATGAAGTAAGATTAAATAATAATTAAGTTTAATTGTATGATTTAAAATGAATTCTGATATTTCTTATGACCCAGTTTCAGTTATAGATGAAAAAGAAGCTATTGGAGAAACTGCAAAAATTTTCAAAGATATTAGAGAGACTATGAATATTCCACTTATAACATCTATATGGAGAGGTTTGGCAGAGATTGATGATAGTTTAAAAAAAATTTGGACTATTGCTAGACCAATCTATAAAACACAGAATCCTGAAAAAAAACTAAATGAAATTATTGAAGAAATTAAACTTCCTTTACTGCCAAAATTTACAGATGATGAACTTTCAAAATGCAGACTTACCCCTAAAGATTGGAAAGAAATTTTGATTATTTTAAAAGCATATAACCGTTCAAATGGGATGAATATGGTTGTATTGCACTCAATTATCAAACAAAATTTTCCAAGTTGCTTAAAGATCCAAAAAAATAACAAAAAACAGATAATTTGGCCTGTACTACAAAAACTCCACAAAAAAGAAGAAATAAAACACAATATTTGGCAGTTAGTATGTAATATTAACAGCATATGCGCGCCAAATGGAAAAAATTCTCATGTAGCAACTTTATGGAGACACTTGGCCCACTGGCCTTTTTTTCTTGAAATAATGTATATAAAACTCAGTAAGTTATCTGAGGAAAGAGTTCTTCAATCATTAATGTTTAAAACTCAAAAATATTTACAAGACAGAGGTTTGTTAATAGAAGCAAAAGTTTATTTTAAAAATGAGATATCTTCAAAGGCTTATTCTGTAATTAAAAGTTATGTGTACGAAAAAGATAAGGTTATACGAATGGTTGTAATTGGCTTCATTATGCAAAAATGGATAGAAAAACAAAAATTCTTAGATTTGAATAACTAGAAAATTAATTATGTATTTTATTAAAATTTCAACTATTTTATTTTTATTTATACCAATTTTAGCGTCTGGGAACCAAAAATCTGATCTAAACAAATCAGAAAATTACAATTTAAACTCAGGAAATAAATATCTGAAATTAAAAAAAGAAGGTAAACCAGTAATTTCTGATAAATGGATGGTTGTCACAGCAAATACCCAAGCTTCTGAGGCTGCTGCTAAAATACTTAAAAATGGTGGGACTGCTGCAGATGCAATGATTTCAGCTCAATTAGTTTTAGGTTTAGTAGAACCTGAATCCTCTGGTCTTGGTGGTGGCGCATTTCTAGTATATTTTGATAATAAAACTAAAAAAGTTACAACTCTTGACGGTCGTGAGACAGCGCCATTACTAATTAATGAAAATGTATTTCAAGATATTAACGGGAACTCATTAAAGTTTTTTGATGCCGTTGTAGGAGGAAAATCAGTTGGCACACCTGGTACTCCAGCTTTACTTGAAATGGCGTACAAAAAATGGGGTAAAACTAAATGGTCTTTATTATTTGATGACGCGATTAATTTATCAAATAATGGTTTTGTAATTTCAAATAAACTTAGCTCTTCTATAAAAAAAAGTAGGAAATCATTAAGTAAGTTTTTGAAAACTAAATCCTATTTTTTACCCTATGGTATACCACTAAAATCTGGTAATATTCATTTTAATAAAAATTATGCAAATACTCTTAAAGCTTTTGAAAAAAATGGATCGAAAGTTTTTTATAATGGATATATTGCGAATGATATTGTCTCAACGGTGAATAATGCCAATCATAATCCTGGAGTTTTATCTATTAAGGATATGATTAATTATAAGGTTATAGAAAGAAAGCCCATTTGTTCAAATTATAAAGGGTATCAAGTATGTGGAATGGGACCTCCTTCATCAGGAGCTATAACGATTGCTCAAATTCTAGGAATGATTGAAAAATTTGATATTTCAAAACTAGGACCTAAAAATCCTGAAACTTGGAGAATAATAGGAGATGCCTCAAGATTAGCTTTTGCGGATAGATCTATCTATATAGCTGATAGTGATTTTATAGATGTCCCAGTTAAAAAGTTAATAGACTATAACTACTTGAAAAAACGCTCAAAATTATTAGACAGAAAAAATTAAACTTAAGAAAATTAAAGCTGGCAAGTTAACAAGTAATTTATCAATGAAATGGGCTCCAGATAATTCGATAGAACTTCCATCAACATCCCATATTTCAATTGTAGATAAGTATGGAAATGCATTATCAATGACTACTACGATTGAAAACGGATTTGGTTCTAGATTAATGACAGATAGTGGGTTTTTACTTAACAATGAATTAACTGATTTCTCATTTAAATCATTTAAAAATGGAAAAAAAATAGCAAATAATATTGAACCAGGAAAAAGACCTAGATCATCCATGGCTCCTACTATAATATTAAAAGATAATAAACCTGTTTATATCTTGGGAAGTCCTGGGGGAAGTAATATTATCGGTTATGTTGTAAATGCAATAATTTCAATGATCGATTGGAAAAAAAATGCCCAGGAAGCTGCATCGGTAGCTCACGGAATAAATAAATTTGGAACTTATTATTTAGAGAAGAATACTATTTTAAGTAAGCTGTTGCCGTCATTAGAGGATATGAAGTATAAAGTTAAATTAAGAAATTTTTCATCTGGTTTAAATATAATCCATATTAATAATATATTATACGGAGGATCTGACCATAGAAGAGAGGGAATAGCTATTGGCGATTAAGTAATTAGTCTAAACTTCCTAGTGGTTTTAACTTTTCAATAAATTCATCTAATACTTTTTTATAATTAACAAATAAACTTAAACGTTTACGTGTCAATCCTTTTTCTTTTGCTTTCAAAAAAAATTTTTGGGCATCTTCATCTTTTCCTTTAGTTAAAAGAACATAAGAATAAAAGCCTAACATTACTGGATCGATATCTTTTACATTTAATTTTGGTACTATAATACGTTCAATTGAATCTAGGTCATTATTTTGATAATAAGCCGCAAGTAAGCTTTTGGTAATAAAAAATCCATTGTCATTTGGAGCCAATTGTAATGCATTTTTGTAAAAAGAAATTGCTGATTTTAAATCAGAACATCTTTTGTATATTGAACCAGCAATTGTAAAAGTATCTACTGAGCCACCTGCATCGATAGCTTTCTTCACAAATGATTTAGTTTTTTCACAATCTTTCGAACCATAACGAAATTCAACCAAAGCTCTTAATGCATAAGCTGATGCATCTTTGTAAGCAGCAACATCAGCTTCAGCATATTTTACTAATTTTTTTATATCTCTTGTTTTATCTTTTGATAAACCAAGCCTTATTCTTTGATAAATTTCCCATGCCATACCGTTATACATGGCTGGTGATTTTGGTCCTAATTTTTTTCTTAATTTTTCTTGATATTCAACATATTTTTTATGACCGTCAATTGTGTATTTTCTCCACTCAGCACGTGAGTTCAAAACTAAAGTTAAATTTTCAATATTTTTTAATCTTTTGGAATACAAATCGCCAGTCGATCCTGTAACTACTTTTATTTGAAGGTGTTTTAGTATATTATTTCCTATGTTATCTTGAACTTTGAAAATATCTTTTAAGTCAAATTCCTCTTTGTCAGACCAAACTACTTTATTCTGTTTTAAATCAACTAATTGAAGATTTATACGAGATTGATTTAAAATAGTCTGGATAGATCCTTTGATTACATAATCGGCGTTATATTCATCTATAAATTGTTTTACTGAATAATTATTATTTTTTGCATGTTGACTAGTAGTTCTAGATAAAACTCTTATGCCAATGTATTTAGAAAGGCTTGAGATCATGCTTTCTGTTAATGCAGGACTAATACCTTTGGTATTTTCTGCATTTGACAAATCTTCGAATGGATAAACTAAGATCGTAGGAATAGATAAGGATGAAACAGTACTGTCTTTATCTAATTTAGTTTCTGTATCCAACACTCCTGTGAAGAACAGTCCTACGAAGAAAGCCACTATGGCACCTCCTATCATGGCTATTAACTTGGTATTAGATGATTGTGTCTTGAGCTTTCTCTTCTGTGATGGGTCTAATAACAGATCATAAGCATGGAAATGGTTCTGCTTAACCTTTTGTATTCCTAAATCATTAAACTCATACTTTGTTTTGTTAGCAACAAGATCATAAACATTTTTGGATATAGTTATACCACCTGGCTGTGCTAATGCTTCTAATCTAGCTGCAATATTAACTCCATCACCTAATAAATTATCACCCTCCTTAACAACATCACCCATATTGACACCTATACGATACTCAAGCTTTACTTCTGTTGTATCTTTATCATTACGAGCTTTAATCTGTTTTTGGAACTCTACAGCAGTGTCAACGGCAGCAACAGCACTTGGAAACTCAGCAAACACAGAGTCTCCTCCAGTATTGAATATACGGCCTTTTTGTTTTTTTATGAGAGGTTCAATGATCTTGTTACATTCACGAAGTCCTCGTAATGTAGCATTCTCATCTTTTTCCATATGCTTACTATAACCAACTAAATCTGTGGCAAATATTACTGCTATCTTACGATTAATTTCTTCGTTTGACATTATTAGGAAACCCCAATTATTTTAATAGTATATTCTATATATATAAATATAATTACATTTATCTTGAAATGATACAAAGCTTTAAGGTTAATTAAATGAAAAATTTTTATAAAATTTTTGGTTCTTTTAAATTTTCATTCGTTCCACCTTTAATGATTTATTTAGCTGCAGGTGTGTCAGGAATTACAAATATAGTAGGTCTGTTTTTTGTAAAAGAGTATTTGGATTTGTCTGCAGTTTTTCTTGCTGGATTAGGTTTTTGGGCTGGTCTTCCGTGGGTATTAAAAATGCCTTTGGGACATTTAGTTGATATACTTTGGAAGTTTAAGTCAATTCTTGTGATATTAGGTGCACTTGTAATGGCAGCTAGTAGCATAATTATGTTTTTTCTTATTCAATATAAATCTGAAATGATTGCTATTTTTAATGCAGAAACATGGTTTGTAATTTCAACTTTACTCGCACCTATTGGATTTGTTTTACAAGACGTTGTTGCTGATGCAATGACAGTTGAGGCTGTACCTAAAACTGATGACCAAGGGAATGAAATAAGTTTTGATGAATTAAAGTCTATGAACGTTTCAATGCAACTTCTTGGAAGAGTGTCTATCATTTTTGGTACATTGGTTGTATCAATGATAAATTTATTTGTTTTTTCAAACTCTTCAGATATGACCGAATTGGAAAAAGTCACGGCATATGGAAATATTTACTTATACTCTTTAATAGTACCTATTATATCAGTATCAGGTATATTTTTATCATATTTTAATCAGCAAAAAAGATATAAATTACTGATTAGTAATGGTATTAATCCTAAAAAAGCTGTAAATATCATATTTAATATTCCAGAAGTAACTAAGCCTAATTTATTAATCATAATAGGCTCTATTTTTTTTGTAATATTTACTCTACTTGTTGGAACTTCTAAAATGGCTTTTTCGCAAGAAATAGTTTTTGCTGGTTCATTTACAATAATTTTGTTTTTACTATTTAAGTTATCAAATGAATTAGATGCCAATGCAAAAAAAATGTTAATTGGAACTGCTATAATTATATTTGTGTTCAGAGCAATGCCAGGTGTCGGTCAAGGAGGAAGTTGGTTTGAAATAGATGTTTTAGGTTTTGATCAAGAGTTTTTATCATTACTTGGTTTAATAGCATCTTTCCTTACTATTTTAGGTATATTTGTTTTAAGACCGTTAATGGAAAAATCTTCTATGACTAGATTAATAGTTATACTTTCCATTGCTGGCTCTTTCTTTATTTTACCATCAATTGCAATGTTTTATGGGTTTCACGAATTCACATCGAAATTTACAAATGGATTTGTAGATGCTCGTTTTATCGCTATTTTTAATACAGCATTAGAGAGTCCGTTAGGTCAGGTATCAATGATACCTATTCTTGCTTGGATAGCCCAGTCAGCTCCTAATCATTTAAAGGCCACATTTTTTGCTGTTTTAGCTAGTTTTACTAATTTAGCTCTTTCAGCAAGTAATTTAGGTACTAAATATTTAAATCAAATATATGTTATAACCAGAGAGGTAAAAAATGATATGGGAATTATAAAAACACCAGCAGACTATTCAGAACTAGGCGTTTTATTAATTATTGTTTGTGCTTTAACTCTTACTGTTCCAATTTTAGTAACATACATAGTCAAGAAATTCAAATTACTGTCATATTAAATTCTTAAGTAATTACAATTTAATAAAGATATACAACACTTACTACACCAACAGTAGCTGATGCTACAAATCCAATAATCAATGGCTTAAAACCAAGTTTAAACATGCTTTTTAGATTTGTTTGTAATCCAAGAGCTACCATTGAAAAAAGAATACAATAGATTGAGATTTCTTTGAAAAAAACTAATGAAAATTTCCAGGAATCCAACATATCATCATCAAGAAATAAATGATCTCCTAATGTTCTTACAAAAGATAAAATTATAAATCCTAAAACAAAAAATGGGAAAAAATCTTTGATTGAACTTTTCACATCAACTTTTTTTTCTTTGTTGTAAAGATAAGCAATCAAAGGAATTAAAATTATTAAAAAAGAATTCCTTAAAAGTTTTGTAGTTATAGCAGAATTGAGAGCTTCTTCACTATTATACATATCAGAATAAATTACACTTGCAGCGCTTACTTGAGCAGTATCATGAATTGCTGTGCCAAGGAAAATACCTGCAAGATCTGGTGACAAATGAAAATAATAGTTTGCTATGTAAGGATAAAAAAACACAGCAATAATACCAAATAATGTAACAACACCTACTGCATAACTAGTTTGATCTTTATCAGTTTTTATAATCGAAGAGGTTGCGATCACAGCTGTTACGCCACAAATACAAGTTCCCATAGTAATTAGATAACCTAGGACATTGGTTATTTTAAATAGAATACATAAATATTTTATAATCAGAAATGCTAATATAATATTTATGATAATTAACAAAATAGCTGTAAAGCCATAATTAAAAAGTTCTGTAAAACTTAAACTTAAACCAAGAAAAGCTATCCCAATTCTTAATAATTTTTTTAAACAAAAATTTATGAATGGTTCAATCTTTTGAAAAGAAAAAATATTTCCTGAGATCAATCCAAGAAAAATACATATGAAAGCAGATGAAATTAAAATATTTTGAGAAGATAAAAATTGACTTATTAAAATAGAAAAAACAACAAAGCAAGAAATTGTAATAGCACCAATGATATTTTGCCTAATAAAATGCATAAAAAATAATTAACAAAAAAAGGTACATTAAAACAGAAAAATTTAATTTTTTATTTTAGAAAATATTTTAAATTTTCTTCTTCCTTACGTTTATTTAAAGCTCTATCAATTATCACACTTGACATAATTTTAGTAATAACTGATTTTTTACAACTTAAATTTTTTTGTACTCGTTCAACTTCTTCTTTTTTATCCCAAACATGAACTACTCCATCATTCATGTCTCTTAATAAATACCAGTCATTATCTTTTGCAGAAGACCAAACTTTAATACCATACATTTTATTCTCCATAATTGTATTTAAATATAGAGAAGCAAGTATTGTACCAAGTTGAAGAAGAGATTAATAAAATTATTTATAAAACCATACATTTTCTGTGAATGAATTGTTTTTAAACCTTTTAAAAGGTATAAAAATATTTTCAAGCAAGGTTCTTTTTCCAACTATTATATTACAATCAACAATTAACCCTGGATAAAGAAGATAATTACTTTCTTTATTATAAAATTCCTTTGCGTCTGTTTTAACATGAATAACATAAAAGGACTTACCTTCATCATCGGGTTTTGTGTCTGGACTAATAAAACTTATTTTGCCGTTTATTGGAGCATATGCAAAGCCTTCATTCCCTTGAAGTCTTACTAAGACATCTTGGGATAAATTTACATATCCTATATCTGATACGGGCAATTTAGCTTCTACAATGAGTTGCTCATCTTGAGGAACTATTGACATTATTTCTTCACCAGGCTTAACAACTCCACCTTGTGTAAAAAAGTTTATTTCTTGAATAATACCTGTTATTGGAGACTTAATTACTTTTCTTAATAATTTGTCTTTATATCTTTTTAATCTGTTATTATATTTTGATCTCTCTTCTATAAAAGATTGGTATTTTTCACTCATTTGTGCAATATGTTCTTTTTCAATATTTTCAATTTGCAATTTGATATCAGAAGATTGTGAATTTATGACTTCAATTTCTTTTTCAATGTCATTGATATCAGTAAAAATATATTGTCTTTCTTTGATTAAATCTAAATGCTTGATTTTACTTATAATTTCTTCTTTTAGAAGATCTTCACTAATTTCAATTTGATTATTGATTATTTGAATTGATTTTTTTTTGGTTTTGAGTTTGTTCTGTAGTAATTTTTTAGTTTTACGGATATTATCTAGTTTTTTTTGTTCTATTTTTAATTTTGTTTTAATTTTACTTTGTAAAGAATTATATTGGATTTTCGAAGCTTCAAAGATTTCAGGATAATTTTTATTTTTCTTTATTTTTTCAATAGATGTATCACCATTCAGAATCTTTTTTAAGAAAAGTATCTCTGTATCAAGAAAAGCTAACCTAGAATTTATTTCACCAACTTCAGATTCTGAAATAATCATCTCCAAATCTAACAAAATATCTCCTTGCTTAACCTTAACTCCCTCCTTTACATAGATTTTTTTAATAATACCACCTTCAAGATTTTGTATTTTTCTAATATTTCCAAATGGTATTATTTCGCCTTGAACTTTTGTAGATATTTCAATGGGCGTTTTATTTGCATAAAATAAGAATGCTATTAGAAGAGAAAAAATTAAAAAAATAGTTATTTGAGCATTTAACATAATTACAAACCTATAAAATTTTTTAAAAATTTATTTTTTTAAATAAATTGGTTTATTACCTTTTTTTAATTCTATCACTACTTGAGCACCTTTAATAATAAATGGATCATTTGAAAAAATAATAACTATTTTATTTTCTGAAATTTTCTCATTTAAGAAATTATAAATTACTTCACATGTTTTTTTATCACAACCTTGAGTTGGCTCATCAAAAATAATTATTTCAGAATCTTTATAAAAAATTTGAGCAAGTGCGATTCTTTTTTTAATGCCCAGTGACATATGATTTTCATTTTGAATTAGATTTAGATTAACACCCTCATTTTTGTCATTAAAAAAAGAATTTAAGTTGCACTTAAGTAATAAATTTTCAAGATTATCTTTAACTTCGTTATCCTTAAAATTGTTTATACATTCTAGGATTGTATTATTTTTAAAAACAGGATTTTGATTAATAATTGAAGAAATTTCAATGATATTATCATGTTGAGTTCTATCAATATCTATTCCATTTATTTGTATTGTTCCATTTAAAGGTAATAATGCCCCACAAACAATGTTGAACAAAGTAGACTTACCAGAACCATTTTCGCCTGTTATGACGGTAGTTGATCCTTTATGAAAATTTATCGATAATTGATTAAAAAGTGGTAAGGTTGTTCCTGGATACATAAAGCTGATATTATTTAAATTTATATTTTTGATAGGTTTTAAGTTTTTAAATTTTAATTTATTTTCAGATATGTCATTTTCATTTCTTAAATCATTATTATTTGATTTATTATGAAATATTATATTTGGTATTAACTTTACTGGTAATAATGCCCTAACAACTAAAATATTAAGAGCAATCATGCTAGATATTTGCATGTCACCTCTGTTAATTTCAACTAGAGAAATCATTACAACAAATATTATTAGCACATTTAATAAAAATGAATTTAGAGCTTCAAAATCATAACCATTAGAATCTAACAAATTCTTATTATTAGAAATTTCAACTTGCTTTCTTTTAAGTTCGCTCAGAGTTTTAAAAAAAATTGAATTGACCTTGAAGTTCAAGAAATTTTGTTTGAATTTTTGTTCGAAGCTAGAATATTCTCTACTTAAATGATTTATAATTTTAAAGTGTTTATTTTTATTTATTTTATCAAAAAGGGAAATAATTAGGATTATAAAAGCTAAAAAAATATATATAAGAAAAACTAACGGGGACAATAGATAAATAACTACTGAAAACAGAAGAATATATGGAACATCTAAAAAACTAATCTGCATATTTAAATCATATTTTTTCGGCAATGATTTTATACGGTCTAGTTCCTCTTCAATTGTTTCGTTTGGAAAAAAATTACTATTTTTTAATTCTTTTATTGATAATAAATTTTTATTATTAATACCTATGATAATAAATTTTCTATATTTTCTTATTAAAAATTCAAGACAAGTTGCAACTATTACAGTAACTGTTAAAAAAATAAGGGTATCAAAATTACCATTACTTAAATAACGATTAATTGAATGTATAATATAAATTGGTATAGCAAGAGCTAATGCATTAATTAAAAAAGATGCAATTAATAAATCTAGTCTTTTGTAAATGTGCATATACGTCTAAACAATAAACGTAAACACATCATTATTTGCATTGTAGGACACTGACGTTACATTGTCTTGTACATCAAGAGCTAAATCACCAGTATTAAAAGTGCCACTTGCGTCTCTATCCAAGGCCGCAATTACATTACCAGATAAATTAAGTAATCCAAATTCTAAGCCACCTCCACCAGCAAAAGAATTACCATTAGTTGCAGAAATGGACTGGTTACTACCAAAGTTTGAGAACAAAGTTCCATTATAACTTATTGCTAAATTGTTATCAAACTTGAGCATATCATTTGGACCTAATCCAACTGTATTGCTACTATTAAAGTCAGTAGGCCCCCTATAAAAACCTCCATTTATAGTATCACCAGATGCTTCATTAAATAATCCATCTGCAGTTGTTGAATTATAAAAAAATGTAACATTATTAAACCCACCATTAGATAATATCTGAGCTCCATTCCCTCCTGTTAATTGAGAGAAATCAGCAGTAGCCGTTAATGTACCACCACCACCTGGTGCTGGTGCAGGATTACCACCACCTTGCTCTGGAGGCGGAAGTGCACCTTGTTGATTGTTCTCTGGAGGCGGCATCATACCACCCATTGGATCACCCATAGGTCCAGGCATAGGTCCAGGCATTCCTGCCATCATACCGCCACCCATAGGATCACCCATTGGACCACCCATAGGATCACCCATTGGACCACCCATTGGACCACCCATTGGACCACCCATTGGACCACCCATTGGTCCAGGCATTCCTGCCATCATACCACCACCCATCATTGGATCACCCATTGGACCACCCATTGGTCCAGGCATTCCTCCTGGCATCATTCCTCCTGGACCGCCCATTACAGGCATACCA
>CACIRZ010000010.1 GCA_902589185.1 uncultured SAR116 cluster alpha proteobacterium | reverse complement strand
GTGAGGCAGAAGCCCAATTCATCTCTGATATGCTTACTTTACCACATGCAGCATTTCCAATTGTAGCCCAACTAAGGCCTACGGCTACGGTTGCTGCCATTGTAAATGCAGCTCCGAATAACCTTCTCATTTTATTCTCCTGTTTCCGCTTGTAATTATTACAAACCTTGATTTATTAAAATTAAAATAATTTGAATTAAAAAATTCAAGAATCATCATAACAATAAAACAGTATTAATTGCAAATCTCAGTTGGCGAAAAAAACTATAAATTCTTAGTAAGTGTATGATATATATGAAAAATATTTTTTTAAGAAATTTCATAATATAATAAAGAAATTTTTATAGTTATTTATTACTTAATCTCTTATATTTTTGAAATCTAATTACTATGTAAATAATATGTTTGAAGATTTTACACCATTTATAATAGCCTTAGTCGTAACATTTAGCTTTATGATATGTATTGCTATATGGAATAGCATAAATGCTCCTCAACCCCCAGAAAAAGCACCTCCAATAGAACCAGGTCCGTCTAGAACTAGAGAGATTCTTGCTAGATTTAGTGAGTTCTATATGAATTTAAATCCTGAAGAGGAAATGATTTTTGATACTGATCTTTTGCCAGACCCAAAACAACATATTATACATGCTCTTTATGTTGGTTTTGATGAAAGTGAAAATGATGATGAAAAATCAGCTATAGAGAGAGGTCTTAGAGCTATCGTAAAATTTCAGGAACGAGTTGGTGAGTTGCCTATCAAAAAGGAAATGTCAGAAATAGAAAAAAATCTATTAACACTTAACTCCGAAGAAAGCATGACAAATACCGTTGATCCATCTAATGTCAATATTTTGAGCGAAGATGAATTTCTAAGATTTTCTATTTCAAGAGACCAAGAATTAGAGACACATTTTCAACATTTAAAAATAGTAACTGTAGAAGAACAGGATTTATAATGTCTACTTTAAAAATTGATGATAAAAATGAAATTTATTACGAATTTACAGAACCAAAAGGTAATGGACATACTTTTGTTTTTGTTAATGCTTTAACAGGTAACACAACCGCTTGGAATGGTCTAATTGGAGATAAAATCAAGGAAGTTGGAAACGGTTTTCTAACCTATAATTTCAGGGGTCAGGATATTAGTAAATTTAATGAGAAACTAAATTTAGATACAGATTTAATAGTTTCTGATTTATGCCTTTTGATAGAAAAATTAAAACTTAAAAATCTCATTTTAGTAGGTTTATCCATTGGTGGATTGTATGCGTCACTTGCTCTTGAAAAAGGTATTAAGTCTCAAGGTTTAGTTTTAATAAACACACTTAGAAAAAATAACAATAGGTTAAAATGGATTAACGAGACTATGGTTAACGTTGCCCGATATGGGGGTACATCATTGTTAATGGATATGAATATGCCTGTAATTGCTTCACCGTTGTTTTTAGATAAAATAAAACCAAACGCACTTAATCCAAGTAATTACAAGGGATTAGAAGAAAATACTGGTATTTTCAAACTAATGAAGGGCTCACTAACAGCTAACTGGGATATTGACTGGTCTAAAATTGAAGTGCCAGTTTTAATTATGACAGGTCACCATGATAAAGTTTTTAGAATTGCTAATGATATTGATCAGATTGCTAATTCTATGAAAAATGTCCAAAGATTAGAATTCTCTGATTGCGGACATTTAATACCTCTGGAAAAGCCAAAAGAATTTGCTATTCATTTAAATGAATTTGCAAAAAAGCTAAGCTAATTTTTTTATAACAATAGTCACATCATCTTTTAAAAGTTGATTTTTGAAAACTTGTATTTTTCCAAAGTTATCTTCACAAATATTTTTAATCCATGATAACTCTGTATAATATAATGCTTTATTAATTTGCTTTTTTTCTTTTATTAAGCAGTTAAATATCATAGCTTTTTGAACTAACTTCCAATTGCTAATAAGATTTTTTATTATGTAATCTTCCCACAAAGGTATATTATTAGTTGGAGTAAGGTTATATGTACCTGACATAACCACATAATCAGTTTTGTTAAAAGGGAAAGCATTTATTGAAAACTTAATATTTTCAAAATCTTTATTATTTTTACAAAAACTAATCAACTTCCTATTTATATCAAACCCGTGATATTGAACTTTCCCGTCTAGTTTTCTCTCTCTAATAATTTCGTACAATCTACCATATCCACATCCAATATCTGCAATTGAGAATTCGTCATTTTTTGCGTTTTGTAATATTTTATCTAAAATTATATTTAATCTAAGATCTTGTGATAATTTACTATTCCAAAATACTCCTTTGGGGGTATTATCATAATTATCAAAACGTTTATTATAAATGTTAGATATTTGTTTGTTTAGTAACTTATGAATAAGTGATTTGATAAAAGTCATTCAATTACATTAAGCTAGAAGATAGTCAATTTAAACTTAAAAGGTTGTTACATGAAAAAAATTTTACTGTTAGGTAGTGGTGAGTTAGGTAAAGAATTAACAATTAGCCTTAAAAGAATTGGGTGTAATGTAATAGCTTGTGATGCATATGAAAATGCGCCTGCTATGCAAGTCAGTGATAAAAATGAAGTTTTTAACATGCTTGATAAAGAAAAGTTAAACGGAATTATAAATAAACATAAACCAGATTTTATTGTTCCAGAGGTTGAGGCAATTGAGACAAGCGTTTTAATTGATGCTGAAAAAAATGGCTATAACGTTATACCATCTGCAAAAGCTGTAAATTTAACAATGAATAGAGATAGAATACGCGATAGAGCAAAACATTTAGGATTAAAAACTGCTAATTTTGCTTATGCAGAAACTGAAGAGGAATTAATTTTAGAGGCTAATAAAATTGGTAAAAAGGTAGCAGTTAAGCCAGTCATGAGTTCTTCTGGAAAAGGTCAGAGCTATGCAAATTCAGAGGATGAATTAAAAGTATCTTGGAAATTTGCACTCGAAGGTATGAGAGGAAACAGGAAACGTGTAATCGTTGAAGAGTTTATAGATTTTGATTATGAAATTACTCTTTTGACAATTTTAGAAAAATCAGGAAAAGTTTCATTTTGCAACCCTATTGGACATTTTCAAAAAAGGGGTGATTATCAATATAGCTGGCAGCCTGCTGATTGTTCACAGGATGTGATTAGCAAAGCGCAAGAAGCAGCAAAAAATATGGTTTTAGACTTGGGTGGATCAGGTATATTTGGGGTAGAATTTTTTATTGATAAAAAAGGAGAAGTAATTTTTAGTGAGCTGAGCCCACGTCCACATGATACTGGAATGGTTACTATGTTTACTCAAAACTTTAGTCAGTTTGATATTCACGCAAGAGTTTTATTGGGGATGCCGTTGCCTGAAATTAAAATTAATCAACCTGGTGCTAGTCATGTAATTTTAGCAGAAGAAAATGCTTCAGGTGACTATATTATTGAAGGTATAGAGGAAGCACTTGAGGATAAAAATGTTGATTACAGAATTTTTGGAAAACCATTCTTAAAATCATATCGTCGAATGGGCGTTGTTTTAGCTCCAAGTTTAGATCAAGCAAAAAGGGCTGCTAAAAAAATCTTTGTTAAAGCAAAATAATTTTATTAATTTAAATTCTTGTTTATTTAAAATGTGAAATAACAGAAGCTATTTCTTTTTCTTGCTTATAACCCATCAAATGAATTCCACTTACGCCCTCAATTGATTTGTATTTTTCTACTAATTCTATGCATATTTTTATACCTTCAAGGCTTTCATCATTTGATTGTTCAATCCTATTTATTATTTCCTCGGGTATATTAATACCAAATAGATTTTTGTTCATCCATCTAGCACTTTTTGCAGATTTAATTACTCCTAATCCGATAATAAAATAAGCTTTATCAGCGATATGTAACTCATTTAATTTAAGCATGTAATTTTTTAAAATATTTTCATCAAAAGCATATTGTGTTTGAAAAAATTCAACACCAGCTTCAATTTTTTTCATTAAGTTTGAACCATTAAAATCATTATTAACTTTAAATGGAGTATCAGCTCCACCAATGAAGAATTCAGGTGCATCACTAATTTTTCTTCCAGAGGGATACATTTTTTTTGTTTTAATATCATGAGCAGTCTTCAATATACCAATTGTGTCAAGGTCTCTGACTTCTTTAGTGTCTGGTTGGTCTCCGCCTTTAACCTCGTCACCATACAAACAAAGAATGTTTGGAATATCCAATGCCCAACCACCAAGTAGGTCACCTTGAATTGCAATCCTATTTCTATCTCTGGTAGTAAATTGTAAAATTGGTTCAATGCCATTTTGTGCAAGAATTGCGGCTGTCGCTAGAGCCGACATATGAGATTTTGCTCCAGCCCCATCGGTAACATTGATGGCATCAGCTAAATCATTTAAACACTCTACCTCTTCAAGAACAACATCTTTATTACCAGAGTCTGGTGGAGATGTTTCAGCCGTAAAAACAAATTTATTTTCACTAAGTAATTTTCTTAATTTACTTTTCATAAAAAATGTCCAAAGTAATCATCAGATATTGTTTAATGGGGGTACAAACAAATGTCTAATGGTTTTTTTATTAGCAAATCCAATAGGATTAGAAGCACACCATTTTCTTCTAGGAATGAATTAGCAGGTGTTAAAAATTATACCGTTTATAATAACACCTTATTACCCACAATATTTAAATCGTTAAAAGATGATTATTACCATCTTATAGAAAACGTTCAGTTATGGGATGTATGTTGTCAAAAAGTTATTGAAGTCAAAGGTCGTAAATCTTTGTCATTAATGCAATATCTTTTTTGTAGAGATTTCTCTAATATTTCCTCTGGTAAAGCGTACTACGCACCAATAGTTAACTTTGGGGGTGGGTTATTGAATGACCCAGTTGTCTTTTGTATTGATAATGATCATTTCTTAATATCTATATCTGACTCAGATTTGTTCAATTGGATATCAGCAATAAATCATTCAAAAGAATTTCATGCTGAGGTAAATGAAACGGACATATTAACTATTGCAATTCAAGGCCCAAAATCTGAAAAACTTATTTCCAAAATCTTTGGTGATGAAATAAAATCTATTAAATTTTTTAATTTCCAAAATTTTTCTTTTAATAAAGAAAATCTTATTATTTCAAAAACTGGCTTCAGCAAACAATCTGGATATGAGATTTTGCTAACCAACCCTAAGAATGGGAAGCTTTTGTGGGATCTTATAATAGAAAAAGGTGAAGAATTTAACATTAGGGTTGGGTGCCCAAATATGATTGAGAGAGTAGAGAATGATCTTCTTAGTTATGGCAATGAGATGACAAATAAGGATACACCATACGATTGTGGGTTAGGTAAATTTTGTAATCTTGATACAGACTATGATTTCATTGGAAAATCTACTCTTTTAAAACAAAAAAAAGAAGGGTTTGAAAAAGATATATTCAAAATTCAATTCGATTTTATAAGTGAAAATAAACAAGTTTTTTATGATAATCTTCCAGTGTTTAAAGAAGATGTAAAGATAGGAAGAGCAACCTCAATTGTTTGGTCACCTAAACACTTTAAATATGTAGGTTTTTTTATTGCGTCAAAAAATATTATGAACAACCTAAATGATTATTATATCTTGGACAAAGTAAATTTTGACTTATCAAATATTACTTAATAACATATACGGTTTTTGGAGTGGGCGAAGAGATTCGAACTCTCGACATTCTCGTTGGCAACGAGATGCTCTGCCACTGAGCAACCGCCATTATTCCTTTGTATTCAACTGCAATTACTACGATAGAATATTATTAAAAAAGGAGTAAAGATGCTCATCTTTTGTCTACCTTTTTGTATTCTGCCTTTTATAATTAATAACAAGAAATGCCCTGCAAGGGCCACCCGGGGGGTGTATGTATAGGCGCGTAATTTAGATTTCGTTTTATGTTGAAGCGTTAGTTGTACAAGTAACTAATTTGCTTTAGTTTTTTTGTAATTCAGCATCCATTTCTCAAAAACTAGTATTGCTTCATCCATATCAGCAGTTTTGTTTGGATGTTTTTTTGCTCTACCTAACATGGTGGATACAACATTAACTTGATATTTTTTGTCTCTAGCTTTTATTGCATCTACTGTATAGGTAGCTTTTTCTTTATTCTTAAATCCGAGTCCTTTTAAAGTTTTCTCGGGCTTGTAATCTGAATATAGAGACAGATTAAGAGGCTTTAACTTTCCCTGATAGTCTTGCTTACTCATTGGCATAGCATCTATAAGATCAAAAATAATATTAGGTTCCAAAGTTGGATATTCTTTTTTTAAAGTACCGTCGTAACCTATTAGTTTAATAGAGAACTTAAGACCCTTTTTTCTGAAAGACATTAATTTGAAATGCCTTTTATGAAATTCTTTTATATGCTTTTGATAAAGTTCTTTAGATTTTTTGTAGTTATCATCTCTGTAGCAAGTCGTACATAACAAAAGTATTCTACATTTCCATTTGTATTTCGATAAATCCATTTTTCATTAATTTGTATTAACTATTTTCTGGGTCAACAATATCGCTTTCAGTTTTACTAATTTGATCTTTCTTTTTTTTAATTTTGCAAACTTCTTTGAGAGCTAGACCAGCCATTACTCCCACGCCCATACCTATAATAGTGCCTTTAATTATTCCTAATCCAAACATATTAAACTCCTAATTTTCTATCCATGAAATAAATTGATAAAAACCAAAAAGAATACCAAAAAAAACATAAAGTCTAACTTGAGATCTCAATATTGGTATAACTATGATTTTTTGTATTGTTGACATAGTAAATATTTAATCTTTTTTAAATAATTTTCAATATCACTAAATATTATCAAAAAAATTCAGGTTTGCTGTGTTGATAATTTTAGAAGTTATTTAAAATTTGGCAGGCTGACAATTCATGTATATTTTTAAAAATAGATTTAGAACTTATAAATCAACTTCTATAATCATGAAGAACAATTCCTCTATTGTTCCTATATTTAGTGTTATAATTTTTTCCTACTTTTGGAACCACTTTCTCTTCAATTATTTTTTGACAGTCTCTATATGCTCTCTCAGACTCATATTCAAAAACCCTTGTGAGCCTATGATTTTCTTTGTTCCAAACTTGGGAGACTGTTACTCTAATCAACCCAGCTTCAGAAAGCTCTGCCATTAAATCATCAGTCCATATTCTATCTTGAAAGGTTTCAAGCCAATGCTCTAATTCAATCTTTGAAGGAAAATCTAACTCCATAACATTCATAAATAGAGTCTCTTTAGTTATAGGTTTTACCATTTATCTCACCTTTTGAGTTTTTATTTAAAAAACGGGGTAGCTATATCAAGACCAATTATCACTAAGGATTAGATATGGATCTAAATCAACTTCTATAATCATAAAAAATTACCCCCCTATTATTCCTAGACTTTATGGTATAACTTGCTAGTGCTTTAGGCATAACTTTTTCTTCAATTATCTTTTGACACGCCTTGTAAGCATTCTCATCTTCATACTCAAATGTACTTGTTAATCTATGATTTTGTTTGTTCCAGACTTGGGCAACAGTTCTTCTTACTAATCCTGCTTTAGATAGTTCTTTCATTATATCTTCTGTCCATACTTTTTCTTCAAAAGTTGCCATCCAGTGCTCTAATTCAACCTTTGTTGCAAAATCTAGCTCCATACAATTCATGAATAAAGTCTCTTTGGTTATTGGTTTTACCATGTATGTCACCTGTTAGTATGCAAATTAAATATGCAAAAACATTAGTATGTATTCGAAAAAACAATTTTATTTCTTTCAAATTTAACCCAATCTATTATATAAATTCAATACTCAATTCATGATTTGAAACATAGAAAACAATGAAAATCTTATTTAAAATATTTATATTTATACTTTCTACATTACTTATCCAAAACAAAGCATTTTCTTACAGCAAAAATTCTGGAAAAGTAAGTGTCACTGTTTCTGTAAGTAAAGCAGATAAATCAGGTGACAAAAGTGTAGGAGTTAAAACAGAGGCTTCAGCAAGTAAAAGTATAGAAAATATTACTAACTCAAGCAAAGATAATGCACTTACTAGTAAAACTGCAGAAACACCATCTGTTCAAAACAACTCTAGTGATCAATCATATTCATATGACAATAACAACAATTCTTCAGACGATAATTATGATAGAAATGATAATTTTAGAAATAAAATAAATGGCTATAAATCTATTAAAAATTATGAAATTGCTAAAGAAGAAAGATTATTTGATGCTGTTAAAAATTTTAAAAATGAAGAGAGTTTAGATAAGAGGGATTTAGAAAGAATAGATAGTTTAGTTAATAGAAGAATTAGAGAAATTGCTAAAAAAATTAAATTCAAACTTGATAAAGATGATGAAAAACGATTTTTTGAATTTACAAAAAAAACAAACTATGACATTGAAATAATTGAGAAGAAAGCTGAATTAGTTGACTATGTTCAAAAGACTTTTGAGGTAATGGGATTAATCAATTAGACCGTTCAGCAGTGAAAAAATTCTCATCTTTTGTCTACCATTTTGTCTACCCATCAAAAGTCAACACTTCTAAAAGGTCGAATATTTAAGGAAAACTGGGCATCCCGCCGAAGGCGATTGGAGCGGGCGAAGAGTAGTTAAGCTCATCTTATGTGCGCCACTTATAGTTGTATACAAGCTCTATCCTCAGATAATGTAATACTGAATCTGTGTCAAGAGGCACAAAATGGTCTACCGTTTGGTCTACCCTTAAATTAACTGTTATTAGTACAGAGCAAGTGGGTGTATAAGTGTATTAATATACCTAACTATAATAACACTTATATGTATCACTTAAAGTGTAACACTCCCTGGGTATGGGACATGGGGGTATGGGTAGATATGTATAGTTAGGGTGTGCAGCAGATGGAAGGAATAAGTTCACCAGTAAACTTGGTTTATTAAGCCCGGCATTGCTTCATTGGTGAGTATGTAAACTATTCTTTTATTATTCATGTTATTTACTTTCTCTATTTTTACTCATCCACATATCATTTCTATCTCTCCATTGAGAGTATTCATTCTCTGCATTGAGTATATCGTCTATTTCTAATGATACAAATCCATCTTTATCAACTTGCATTTCAGGTGTTTTTCTGAACTGTAATTATCTTTGTAATATATCTTTGATGTTTAAAAATCTAGAATAGGATATCTTTAGGATTTTCACAATCAACTCCAGTAGTTAACTCATATAAAAATTGATTACTTAATTCTAATGTTGGCGCAATTTTTTTAAGACTATCCTCACTCATTGGCATATCCTTAAATGCTTTTATTGCATCTTCATAGTGAGCTTCATGAAATTGTTTTTGAGAATACCATTTGTTAACTTTTAAAAATGGTATTATTGGTGTTTCTTTGGTAAGTCTATACTTTTTTTCTGTACAATCATATTCAGCATATCCATATATTTTTATAATAACATTGGAAGAATTATCTGAATTATCGCAAGATATAATAAATATAGATATAAAAAATATCAAAAATATTTTTCTTAGACACATCATTCTTAAACCATAATAAATCTTTTATTCGATGTAAAATATATAAACAAAGATGATTATAAACATTTACGATTATTAAATCTAAATAGATGGCAAATAATTAAAGTTAAAGTAAGCAAAAAATGGTCTATCATTTGGTCTACCCTCCAAGCTCACAATACAAAATATGCTTACATATCAACTGCTTATGGGAGGTGGAACACATGAATTGGAGCGGGCGAAGAGATTCGAACTCTCGACATTCTCGTTGGCAACGAGATGCTCTACCACTGAGCTACGCCCGCTTAATTTCGTTGAAATATAACATTCTAATTTATAGTATCAAGAAAAAACAAAAAAAAATAATTTATATTATTATTTTTTTATAAAATTATTTATGTTCTCAGATATGTAAATGATCTCATCTTCTTCTAAGTAAGGGTGCATGGGTAGAGATAGAACATTTTTAGATAAATAATATGTCACATCTAAACCACTTTTAGATACTGGATATTTATTATAAGGTTTGTGTTCATTTAGAGGTATCGGATAATAAACTGCAGTAGGAATGTTTTTTGATTTTAAATATTCTTGCAGTTTGTCTCTATTGATGTTTTCTGGGAGTATGATTGTATATTGAGCCCAACTACTTTTGGCATTTTTGTAAATTTTTGGTAATTCAATACTTAGGTTTAAAGAGCTTAAGTTTTTATTATAGTTATCTGCTACTATCTGCCTTTTTTTTAACTCTTCTGGAAATATTTCAAGCTTTTCTAGCAAAATGGCAGCTTGAATTGTAGACATGCGAGCATTCATGCCTATTCTATCGTATTCATACCTTTTTTTTCCCATCCCGTGTATATGAGAAGAGTTTGCTATTTCATAAATTTCTCTATCATTTGTAAAAACTGCCCCTCCATCACCATAACAACCTAGTGGCTTTGCTGGAAAGAAAGACGTTGCAGCTACTTCAGATAAATTACCAACAACTTTATCTTTATATATTCCTCCAAAAGATTGAGCAGCATCATCAAGTACCCATAAATTATTATTTTTTGCAAAATCATTTATTAAATCCATCTCTGCTGGTTGCCCAAACAAACCAACAGGCATTATACCTTTTACATCAATACCTAATTCTTTAGCGCTTTTTAGAGAGTCGGGTAGCTTAGCTGGATCTATATTGAACGTATCACGCTTAACATCACTGAAAATTGGAATGGCACCAAGTAAAGGCATCACCTCTGCAGAGGAAGCAAAAGTAAAAGCGGGTACAATCACACCTTCACCAGGTTTAATTTTTAAGCCAAGCAAAGATAATAACAATGCATCAGTTCCACTAGAGCAACATAAAGCATACTTAGAGCCTGTAAATGAACTAAGTCTATCTTCTAGTTCCTTGACTTCTGGACCTAAAATATATTGTCCATGATCAAGAACTTGATTAATTCGCTTATTTATTTTGTCTCGAATTAACTTTTGTTGAGCATTTAGATCAATAAATGGTATCATGTGTCTATCTTATTTCCTTTAATTTTTTTGTCTATCATATCCATAACAGTTTGAACTTTTACTGCTTCTTGATGATCTGTTAAAGGGCTTTTTCTTGAATATATACAGTCTATAAATTCTTTTAACTCACTTTTAAGTGGCTCGTTTTCTTGTATTTCAATTTTTTCTATTGGAGCATAAATTATAGAATTTTTAGATGTTACAATTGATGGATTATACAGTAGTTTTTCTGACCAAGTTTTTGTATCATCAAAGATCAGTGAGCCTTTTGATCCAATTATAGAAAATTTATGTTCTTTATACGGGGACATCCAATCTGAATTAATTAGGGCAGTTAAACCTTTTGAAAATGATAATTTTATACTAACTGCGTCTGGTCCAACGTTATCATGATGATGAATTGATTGAACATTTACATCAATAGGTAATTCTTTTACAATAGAAAGTATCATAGATATATCGTGGGCTGATAAATCATAAATCACAGATTCTTCTGATCTAATAGCTCCTAGAGCAAGGCGATTTGCTCTAATATTCTGTGGAACGCCTATTTTCCCATTTTTGATAAGTTCTTTCATTTTTATAAATGCGTTATGGTAATTTAGTAAATGGCCAACCATTAATATTCTTTTTTTATTTGTGGCTAACTCTGAAAGTTTTTGAGCATCGGTCAATGACAAACAAAATGGTTTTTCTATAAATACATCTTTATCATTATTGAGAGCTTCGATGGCTATATCTTTATGTGTCATTGCAGGTGAAGCAATGACAATTGCATTGATATTATGATCTTTAAAAATTTTATTTAGTTCTAAAGTGGGTAGTGAATAGTCATAACTGAGTTTTTCTGATAATTTAATATTTGAGTCATATATACATGTTAAAGACCCCATTTGATATAAATTTCTAGCTATATTTTTTCCCCAGTTACCACAACCAATTAAAGCAATATTTAGGTCTTTTATCATTTTACATTTTAATTTTCATTTTGGTTCCATTATTATCTACTCATTAGATACATTCACTTTAGTAATTGGTCAATCGTAGTATTTTGTAATAAATTGTTGAAATTTTATTTACTGACAACCATATCAAATCATAATCAGGAGTCTAAATAATGGAAAATAATGATTTAATCTCAACAACGAGCAATATCATAAACGTAAGTGAAGAAACATTTATGAATGAGGTTGTAGAAATTTCTAAAACAAAGCCCGTCATAGTTGATTTTTGGGCTCCATGGTGCGAACCTTGTAAAACACTTACACCGTTATTAGAAGATGCTGTTAAAGGTTATGGACAAGAATTAATTTTAGCTAAAATTGATATTGATCAAAATCAAAATATTGCCGCACAATTAAGAATCCAATCTATTCCTACAATCTACACTTTTTTTGAGGGTAAAGTTGTTGATGGATTTCAAGGAGCTAAATCAAATAGTGAAATAATAGAATTTGTTAAAAAAGCAGCAAGTCTAACTGGTCCTGGACAAGAAGTTGAAGATTTGATTTCAAGTGCAAAAGGATTTATAGAAATAAGGGATTGGAATAGTTCTTTTGAAATTTCTCAAAAGATTTTAGCTATAGATCCAGAAAATCACATTGGTTTTGGAAATCTTATTCGATCAATGATTGGCTTAGATAAGTTTAACGAAACAAAAGAATTAATTGATAATTTAGCTCCAGAAATCAAAAATTCTAAGCCAGTTGAAGAAGCAATTTCATTACTTGAAATTTCTGAAAAAGCTTTTAAAGCAAAAGGAAATATAGAAGATTTAGAAAAAAAATTAAATCAAGAACCAGATAATTTGGATTATCTGTTACAAATGGCAATTGCTTTATTTGGCATAGGTCAAACTGAAGATTCTTTTGAAATGCTATTAAAATCTATTAAAATAGATAAAGAGTGGAATGAACAAGCAGCTAGAAAGCAATTACTTGAATTCTTTTCATCAGCAGGTATAGAAGCTAAAGAGACAATTAGAGCTAGAAAAAAGCTGGCAACATTATTATTTTCTTAATCAGGATAAATTTAAATGGTTGATAATTTTAAAAAAGAAATAAAATTACCAGATATAATTCCGATATTTCCGTTGAAAGGTGTCGTCATGTTTCCAGACACTTATCTTCCATTAAATATATTTGAACCTCGTTATTTAAAAATGATAGATCAGGCCATTTCAAATAAAAATAGACTGATTGGAATGATACAACCAATAAATTCAAATGAAAGTAACGATAAATTTTCATTCTACAGAGTTGGATGTGCTGGAAAAATTATAAAATTTGAAGAAACTGATGATAATAGATATTTAATTACTCTTAAAGGTTTAAGCAGATTTAGTTTAATTTCAGAAAAAATTAATGATAAAAATTTTAGAGAAGCAAATATTGATTGGAGAAATTTTAGTAAAGATTTCAATGTAAATGAAAAGTCCTCAGATTTTAGAACTTTAAAGACAACTCTAAAAAAATATTTTAAATCAAAAAAAATCAAAGCAAACATGGAGGCAATTGATACATTTAATGATTATAATTTTGTTGATCAAATAACAATGATATGTCCTTTAGCAAACAATGAAAAGCAATTATTGTTAGAAACAACTTCTATTTCAAAAAGAGAAAAGTTATTACAAACTATATTAGACAGCTATATTAGTGAAGAATATATTTCCGATATAAGTAAGCATTGAATTGATTGTAAAAGTTAATTTTTTAGTTTTTTAAAGGAAAATGTTATGGAACTTACTCCTACCTTAATTCAAAAAAAAGATAATGGTAAATATTTACTAATTCATTTTGATGATAATTCTAAGTTTAACATTTTATCAGAATTATTGAGAGTAGAAAGTCCATCCGCTGACGTGCAAGGTCATGGAGGCCCCAAAATTATAGTTAGAAACAAAGGCAATGTTTTAATTGATCAAATTGAACCAGTAGGTAATTATGCTATCAGAATTATCTTTTCTGATAACCATTCCTCAGGCATTTATAGTTGGGGATTATTACACGATTTTGGAAAAAATCATGATAAGTATCTACAAGAATATCACAATTCTTTATAGATTAAATTGATGCTATATCTCTAAATATATTTTTAAGATTAGTTTTGTTTAGATTTTCCATACCTTTTGTTAACAATGACTTTGTTTTATTTGAAGTTGAAGTAAATCCAAAAAACATTATGTCTGTAAAAGCCGTCATTGAAAAATTTTTGGGTAATCTTTCTCTTTTGTAAGACTCTAAAATCGATTTATCACCAAGATCATTTCCAAATTTCAAACAATTTTCTATTGCGTTTAATGCAGAACCACAATCTCTCAAAGATAGGTTAAGTCCTTGCCCCGCTAGCGGATGGATTGAATGAGCAGCATCACCTATTAAAATTGCTCTTGAAGATGTAGGGTTCAGCACCAGGTTTAAATCTAGATCCCAAAACGATAATTTGTTTTCTATTTTATTAATATTATTTATAGGACTAAAATTAAGATCAATATGTGAAAAAAATTTGTTTAATTCATTACATATAAAATATTCTGGATTTTCTTTAGAAAAAATTTTTTTAAACACAACTTTTTCAATACTTTGAACAAAGTTCACTAGATTTTTATTCTCATATGGAAGTATTCCAATAGGACCAATATTTGTAAATGCTTGAATGGCAGTTGAGTTATGATTTTTAGATTGTTTTAAAAACCCAGAAATTGCAATATGTTTAGTATTTTTTTTTATAGTTTTTAAATTTAGTAATTTTCTTAGATAAGAATTTTTTCCATCTGCCGACAAAACTAAATGTGTATTGATATATGTTTTGTTTTCTAAGTATAAAGTTCTTTCAAATTCTTTACATTCAGTATTATTTACTAAACTGTCATATTGTTTTATATCTTTAATTTTGTCTTCTATGATATTCAAAACAATATCATTTTTTATTACCGCGCCAAGTTCTCTTTTTGTATCAAAATAATCCCATTCTAATGGTGAGCTATGATTTGGACCAAATACTTTAATGTTTTTAACTGATGTATAATCATTTTTTTTTAATCTTTTTAAAATATTTAAATTATTTAGCAATTTCAAACTGGTTTCATTATAAAATGTAGTTCTAAAATCATATTTTGATTTTAATTTTGGCTTAATCCAACCTATTTCATTTAACTTGAACATATTTGAATTTTTTAACAACAAAACCATCATGGCACCTGTTATGCCTCCTCCAACAACACAAATTTTATGAAAATTTTCCTTTGATACGTCTTTAATAGTCACTGATGATCTCTTTAAATCTAATAACTCAATTATATTGGTTTTAAAATTAACTAGTATAATATAAATAAATAAATAAATGTAAAAATTATTTGAAGGTTTAAAAATGGAGAACTCAGATTACAATATTTTAAAGGACTGGATGTTTGGAAAACTTACATCTCTTTTAGAAAATACTGAGCCCAATCATAAATACCCAATCTTAAAAATGTCTTTAGGTGAACCTACACTGGGTATGCCAGATTTTACTAAAAAATTTTTAGACTTGAATTATAAAGATTGGGCAAAATATCCCTCAAGTGAAGCAATACCAAGTTTTGGTAATAGTATATTAAATTATATAAGAAGAAGATACCCAGGTGCAGACAAACTGATAAAATTAAATAAAAACATTGTTCCTGTTCCAGGAACAAGAGAACCTTTACACCTTGTAGGTTTGCTTGCGAAGAACTTAAAGATTGGAAAAACAACAGCTCTTGTAACTAATCCTTTTTATCATGCTTGGTTTGCAGGCAGTATATCAAGTGGATCCAAAGTACATTGGTTAAATTCTTTGCCAGAAAATAATTATTTACCAGACATTTTTAATTTACCTGAAAATTTATTGAACTCTTCTGTAATAATGTATATTTGCACCCCATCTAATCCTCACGGAAGTGTTGCTAGCATTGATTATTTAAAAAACGCCATTTTACTTGCTAGAAAATATAAATTTATTTTGGCTATTGATGAATGTTATGGAGATATTTATAGAATGAACAAAGCCAAACCACCTGGTGGATTAGATGCAGCACTAAGTTTAGGAAAAGGTTTACAAAATTTAATTATTTTTAATTCTTTATCAAAAAGAAGTAATGCTTGTGGAATGAGAGCTGGGTTTATAGCTGGAGACGAAAAAATAATAGAAAATTATAAGTTGTTAGTTTCAAATGGTGCATCGCCAGTGCCTATTCCTATTCAAAAAGTTGCTAGCGCATTGTATGACGACGATGATCATCAAATAAAAGGTTGCTTACATTATGACAAAAACTTTGAAATTGCAGAAAAGTATTTAGAACCTTTTTATAAAGATTTTAAAATTCCAGATGCAGGTTTTTTTCTGTGGTTAAGAGTCAATGACGATAAGCAAGCAGCTAAAATTTTATGGCAAAAATTTTCGCTAAGGGTAATGCCGGGAAGTTTTATGTCAAAAGAAGTGAATGGTATTAATCCAGGTAGAGGATACTTAAGAATATCATTAGTTGACAATAAGGAAGTTATTGAAGAAACAATGAGGCGTATTTGTTTATTTTTAAAAATGGATGTCGCAAAAGAATAATGAAGATTAGGATATGGAAAACAGTAATTCTTATATTAAAATAACCAATAAAATTTTTTCTATAATTTTATTTTGTATTTCTATATCAATCTTTTTAGTTTTATTTTCATTTCATCCAGAAGACCCTGGCTGGGGTTATGTTTCTGAGAATATTCCAAAAAATTTTTATGGTGAAATAGGTTCATTCTTCTCAGGTTTAATAATAAGAGAATTTGGTATTTTACCTGGATTATTTCTTTCCTCAATTTTATTTATGTGGTCTTTAAAGTTATTTAATGAAACTAAAATAAAATTTTTTAAAACAAAACTGCTTACAATTTTCTTTATGACATTTTTAAGTTCTTTAGGAGGCGCTTATCTTGAGATTCATATAACTCAAAAATTTGGACTAAACTTACCAATTTTAGGTCAAACTGGTTTGTCCGAATGGTTGTTATTAATTTGTTCAAATAAAATCGGTGATTTAACAGATTTTGACATTGTTTCATCACAAACATTTTTAGGGCTGGCGTCTCTAATTATTTCTTTGTTATTGTTTTTTTGGATATTATCCACAGAAGAAAAAGAAATAAAATTTTTTAAATTTATTTTTAGACCTATATTTCTACCTTTAGTCTGGATAGTTACAATGTTTCTAAATTTGTTTTTTTACAACGATTTAAAAGCGAACAATGAATTAGAAGATCAAAAAGGCAAACTCAGTTTCTTAAACACGTTTAAAAATAAGTTTTTTAACATTAAGGGTAGTTTCATAGATAGAAAAAAACCAAAAGCTAGAAGGTCTCCAATATTAATCAAAAATCTCCATAAAGAAAGAAATTTAAAGAAAAGAAAAGAAAATTACGACTTATATCAAGATGACTTACCATTAGGATCAGAAAGTGGATTTATTCTACCATCTATAAGTTTACTAAAAGATATTACAGAAGATATCAAACCTCCGAGCAAAGAAACTCTTGATATGAATGCAAAAGTTCTTGAGGGAGTTTTGTCAGATTATTCAATTAATGGAAATATTGAGTCTGTTAGATATGGCCCAGTTGTAACTAGGTATGACTTACAACCAGCACCGGGTTTGAGAAGTCAAAGAGTAATATCTTTAGCTGATGATATTGCTAGATCAATGTCTGTGGAGGCAGTAAGGGTGGCAATGGTGCCAGGTCAAAATGTTATTGGTATCGAGTTACCAAACAAATCAAGAGAAACAGTGATTTTAAGAAATATTTTAGAACACCACGAATTTCAAAAATCAGATTTTAGTCTGCCAGTCTGCCTTGGTAAAAATATAGCAGGATATCCAATTGTTGCTGACTTAGCAACAATGCCACATTTACTAGTAGCTGGAACAACAGGCTCAGGTAAATCTGTAGGAATAAATGCAATGATTTTATCTTTGCTATATAAACATACTCCAGAAACTTGTAGACTTATTATGATAGATCCTAAAATGTTGGAATTATCAGTTTATGATGGCATTCCTCACCTCTTAACACCTGTTGTAACTGATCCAAATAAAGCAATTATTGCTTTAAAATGGGCTGTTAGGGAAATGGAAACTAGATATATGTCAATGAGCAAGCTTGGTGTTCGAAATATTGATAGCTATAATGCCAGATTAATTGAAGCAAGAAAGAAAGGTGAAGTTCTCTCAAAAAATATTCAAGTAGGCTTTGATCCAGAAACTGGACAACCAATTTTTGAGGATCAAGAAATAAGTTTAACACCTTTACCTTACATTGTAGTGATAATTGATGAAGTTGCAGATTTAATGTTAGTAGCTGGAAAAGATATAGAAGCTGCGGTTCAAAGATTAGCCCAAATGGCTAGAGCAGCTGGAATTCACGTTGTAATGGCTACACAAAGACCTTCGGTTGATGTAATAACGGGGACAATTAAGGCAAACTTCCCAACTAGAATTTCATTTCAAGTTACAAGTAAAATTGACAGTAGAACAATTTTAGGAGAACAAGGCGCTGAACAGCTTCTTGGCCGAGGAGATATGTTATATATGGCAGGAGGTGGAAAAGTAACTCGTGTACACGGCCCTTTTGTAGAAGATGATGAAGTTGAAAAAATCACAAAATTTTTATCTAATCAATCTAATCCAGATTATGATGAAAGTATTACTGAAGAACCTGAAAATATTTCCTCAGGTGAGCTAGATAATTTTAATAATAAAAATGCTAAAGATGAATTATATGACGAAGCTGTAGCTTTAGTTATTAGAGAAAGAAGGGCAAGTACTTCATTTATTCAAAGACACTTGAAAATAGGTTATAATAGAGCGGCTACTATAATCGAAAAAATGGAAGATAATAACATTATTTCCAAGCCCGGCAGAGCTGGAAAAAGAGAAATTTTAATTGAGGATAATTAATTGAAACAATTATTGATCAAGATAAATTTTTTTTTATATATTTTTTTTATAATTCTAATTTGCCAAACATCTTATGCTTTTGAGAAAAAACAATCAGCTATTCTACAAATTGAAAAATTTTTTAAAAATCTTATCACACTAGAAGCAAATTTTATTCAGGTAAGTCCCTCAGGAAACGTAAGCAATGGTAGAATATATTTGGATTTACCAGGTAAGTTGAGAATTGATTATGAAAACCCAAATAATCTTTTAATTACTTGTAAAGGATTTTGGATAGTTATTCAAGATAGAGGCGCTAAAACAACTAACAATATTCCTGTTAAGAGTACACCTTTTGCTATTTTATTAGAAAACAAGTCATTTTTAAGTAACGAAAATATAAAAGCAGAATATAGTACTGAGGCGGGCATTATATCATTAAAATTAAAAAGCCCAGATAATGAAAAACAAGAAAGTTTAGTTTTAGAATTTTCAGAAAATCCATTTAGTTTAAAAAAATGGATAATTCAAGATAGTTTGGGAGAAAACACAACTGTATTAATTCAAAATGCAAAATATAATAATAAACTTTCTCATGTGTTATTTTTTCCAGATACTTTTCCTGAGCCAAATAATTGAGAAGTATAAATAATGTCTGTAAATGATCTATTTATAAAAGGGAACAAGCTATTTTTAGAAAAAAATTTTTTCGGAGGATTAGATATATTTAAGGAGATTTGGGTTCAGTTTCCTAAAAATAAAAGATTAGAAGAAGAAATAAATAAAAAGGTAAAAAGGTTTAAAATACCTATAATTCAAACACATTCAAAAAAAGAAATTGAAAATTTTTTTAATTTGGTGAAATCAGGAAAATCATCGATTGTAATTAAAAAACTATCAGATACTCTAGAAAAAAATCAAAATGATATACTAACTATTTCATTATTAGCTAATTTTTGGTCTTTTGAGGGAAATTACAAAAAAGCCGTTTATTTTCACAGATTAGCTATTCAAAATCATCCTCTAGAAAGCGCATTTTATCTTAATCTCTCAGATACATTGATAAAGATTAATAAGTTAGAAGATGCTCTAAATGTTTTATATTATGCAAAGATATTATCTCTTAAAAATAGAGATATAGACCATAAAATGGCTAAATTACTTACTAATTTAAAAGAATTTTCAAAATCAGATCAAATTTATAAAGAATTAATTAGTTACAAAAATGTTAGCAGAGATGTAATATATGATTATTGTGATAATTTAATCAAATGTAAAAAAGAAAATGATGTTATTTTGTATGTCCAAAAATTTGAAAAGAAGAATGGATCAGACAGTACTTTAAAATCAATATTAGGTTTGGCTTACTCTCAAAAAAAACAATTTAATTTAGCTAATACCTTTTATTATGAGTCCATAAATCTAAATAATATAAATAGTGATACATACACTTTACTAGGTGATAATTTTTTAGCAATTGGCGACTTTACTAACGCAAAACTTAATTACGATAAATCACTTCAGATTAAGCCTAATAATAAGATGGCATTAAATAATTTAGCTGCACTAAATTATTTTATAGGTGATTTTATAGAAGCTGAAAATATCTATGAACTATCTATAAGAAGTAATAATAATAATTATGATGCTCATTACAATTTAGCTCAATGTCAATTAGCACAGGCTAATTTCAATGAAGGTTGGATAAACTATAAATATAGATGGCTAGCTAACAAGTTTAACTCAAATAAATTAAATATAAAATTACCAGAATTTAATCTTAATAAGGATAAAAAAAATTTACTTTTATGGAGTGAACAAGGTATAGGTGATCAAATCCTTTTTCTGAGGTTTTTAAAAGATTTAGAGCATTATGTTGATAATTTATTTATTAAAATTGATCCTAGACTTCATGGTATTATAAATAGAATTTATCCAAAAATAAAATTTTTAGAAAAAAATGAAAATTATAAAAATTATAAAATTGACTATCAATTGCCTATAGGGGATTTGGGGTGCTTATTCTTAAAAGATGCTTCATATCTAACAAAATATAAAAATTATATAATAGCAGAAAAAGGTTTGACAAATGAATTAAAAAATAATTTTCAAACTAAAAAGAAATTTATTTGTGGTTTGTCGTGGATCAGTAAAAACGAAGATATAGGAGATAAGAAAAGTATAAGTTTAGAAATTTTGAAACCTATTTTATCTTTAGAAAATATAGAATTTTTAGACTTACAGTATAATGATACAAATGACGAAAGAGATAGATTTTTTAAAAATACTGGTATAAAAATAAGCAAAATAGAACATATAGACAATTTTAACGATTTAAATGGTTTAACCTCACTAATTGATTTATGTGATTTTGTGATTACAGTCAGTAACACCAATGCTCATATAAGTGGAGCATTAGGTAAAGATACATTCCTTTTATTACCAAAAGGAAAAGGTAAACTTTGGTATTGGAGTTCGTATAAAGATAGATGTTTTTGGTATAATTCAATACAAATAATTGAACAAAAAAACATAGATAGTTGGGATTATCCAATTGAAAAACTAAAAAAAATAATAAAGGAAAGAACTAATGGATAACGTAATTGACCTTTTAGTTGGATTTGATCAAAAAGAAGCCGTGGCTTATCACACGTTTGTTCAAAGTGTTATAGAAAAGACTTCAATTCCAGTTAGGTTCATGCCTTTAAACATGAAATCTTTATCGGGATATAGTGAAGTGCATACTGACGGAAGTAATGAATTTATTTATTCTAGATTTTTAGTTCCATATCTAATGAATTTTGAAGGGTGGGCAATATATGTAGATGGAGACATGATTTGTGTTGAAGATATAAAAAAACTTTGGGATTTAAGAAATGATAAATATGCTGTTCAAGTTGTACAACATGATTATAAAACTAAGATAGCTAAGAAATATTGGGGAAATAAAAATGAGGATTATCCAAGAAAAAACTGGTCAAGTGTTATTATTTGGAATTGTTCTCATGAAAAGCACAAAATATTGACACCCAATTTCATTCAAAATCAAACTGGAGCTTTTTTACACCGTTTCAATTGGTTAAATGATGAAGAGATAGGAAACATAGATAAAAAATGGAATTGGTTGGCTATGGAATACGAAGAAAAAGATGACGTTAATTTAATTCATTATACTATAGGAACACCTTGTTTTAAGGAATACAGTAACAAAAGTTTTTCATCTTATTGGAAAAACTCATTTTCTAATTTGCTAGATGGATACTTTAAAAAAGAAATTTTAAAGTAATTTAATATGAAAAAAAGTCTACGTATTGATATTATGATGTCATGGGAATACGGACTTATTATCTTTTTAATTGGCGTATCATTAATAATATATGGTGTAGTTCAAGGCAAAAAGAAAAATGAGGATTTCACTAAGACACCTTTTATTAAACCAACCACTAAGTTAGTTATTGGTACATTCATAACTATCTTCGGCTTGGTTCAATTATTACCATTAATTAAACTATTATGATTTATTTTTTTTTTCTTCTTTTATTCTGGTGATAAGTTCAAAAGACCACTTACTATCTTTTCTATTTCCTTTTTTATGATCCATGAATCTGCCTAATACACTTGATACAAAGACATGATCGTCATTTTTGACGTTTACTAAACCATGGCCGGTTATATCAAAATTTTTTATACTTTTAGTTTTTTCTAGATTTTTTCTTACCACATCAAAAATATAACTATCATGCCATTCTTTTTCTTTAAACAAATCACCATTATCATACATTTTCATCATATTCTGCCAAAACAATTTATGTATGGGATGTTCAGTATTAAATATTAAAAAGCCACATTCAGAATAGGTTAAATGTTTGATTGAAATACTTTCTCTACCCAGATAAGTCATGTAAGTGTTGTCAGATACAAGTGTATCAAGAAATTCTAAAGGAATTTTTTTGTATGTCTTGATATCAGCATCTAGCCAGATTAAGTATTTAGCTTTTGTATTTTTAAGTGCTGATGCAATTGCATATACTTTATGAGCAAATCTAAAAACATTAAAACGAAAATCATCAGTATATTTTTCTTTATCCTTAAATTTTTCAACAAAATATTTATATTCTGGCACATGTTTATAAAAATCTTTAATTATAATTTTAGATTTTACTGCCCTATCATCTAACCCTGAGCTTTTTTCAATAAATGCTGTTAACGTAACTTCATCAGGCCAGTTAGCAAAAAAACTATTAATCATCTCAACACCGTATGGGTGCTTGTTCAAATTAAAAGTAGTTACCGCACTATATTTATTATTTGATATTGACATTATTCATCATCGTTTATATTTGAAAGTTATTGATTGTTTTCCAAGCTAATCCATTTTTTATTTCTTCTAGTTTAAATTGACAGTAAGAAAGCCATTTACATAATTCTTCTCTTTTTGGCTCATTTTCAAAAATCGGGTTATTCAAACCATATTTTAAATCTGATAGTTTGAAACTTAAACTATAACAGCAATTATGTTTATCAACAATTACTGGTAACCCTCTTAAAGTAGCATCTAGTGCTACTTGACTATTATAAGCAATTACAATTGAAGCATCGTTTAAATCATCTTCTAAGGGAATATTTTTAGTTTCTTTGTTTTCCTTCAAACCTATATATTTGCCTTTTGAGTCTACTATAGGTTCATTTGGTTTAACTCTAATTTTTACTTTTTTAAAATCTTCCGTTGATAGAGTTTCTCTAAGAAAATTAAGTATGTTTTTTTCCCAATTATTCGCATTAAAATACCAACAAATTGCGTTAGTGGGAGGTATAATTAAAATATTTTTTCCTCTTTCAGAAAAACTTTTCCATGGTATTATAAAGTTATTTTTAGAAAAAAATTTTTCCCATCTAAAACTTGATACTTTTTTTAAATTATTAATAGTATGTTTATTTTTCGAAATTCTTAACCAAAAATCACCTTTATAACCAGCGTTGAAATAAGCATGATCAATATAATATCTATCTAAATTTTTACTTGCAGCTTCTTTTAGAAGATGACCAGTACCTCTCAGGATACCTTGAGTGGCTATAGCCTGTACGTTTGTAGGTATTCCATTTTTTAAAAAGTCATTTATGTGAACAATTTCGGATTGCCAACCTTTAATGTGTATGTTCACAGCATTTGAAAAAATACTAACAATTTCTGTTGTTAATTGTTTATCAGTTATGTAGGAAATTAATTTTTTCATATATACTAATTAAAATATTTTTAAAAGATTTTAAATTTATTTTTTGTTATGTTTAAATTTTTTAATGTAAATTATTTTAATAAATAGCAATTATCTTATGGGATTTTAATGTGTGGAATTTATGGAATATCTGAGAGAAACCTCTCTTGGGTAAAATCATACATGCGTAAGTGTCATTATAGAGGACCTGACAACAATGATACTTACTGTGATGAAAATGTGACTTTAGGACATAATTTACTATCAATTACAGATACTCCATTACAAGGAATTCAACCATGGAAGACAAATAAGGGAAATATTTTAATATATAATGGGGAAATTTTTAATTATTATGATTTATGCAATAGATACCCAAATTTTAAACCTAAAACTCAATGTGATACAGAATTATTAGCCTGGGGATTAGACGAGTTTGGTATTGATTTTATTGATCAAATCGATTCAATGCATGCCTTTGTGTTGTGGAATATAAAAACAAAACAACTTTTTTTAAGTAGAGATCATGCAGGTATAAAACCATTATATTATTCTCAAAATAATGGAGTAATTGTTTTTGGTTCTGAAGCTAAAGGATTGCTTGATATAGTGTCAGGTTCAAGAAATATAGACCATACAGCATTTGCATGTTGGAATATTTCAGGTTTGAATGTGTCAAATCATAGTTTTTTTAGAGGTATAAAAAAAGTAATGCCTGGTGAGACAATGAAATATGACATTAAGACTAAAAAATTAATTCAAGTAAAAAGAAATATAGTATTAGGTGGCAAAGGGTTATCATTTAAGGAAGAAGAGTTTAGAGATGTATTTGATAAGACAATTCAAGAAAGTTTAATTGGCACAAGACCAATTGGAACATTTCTTAGTGGTGGACTTGATTCAGCAATGATTGCCATTCATGCTAAGAAATATACAAATCAGAAAACATTTACTAATCATATTCAGCCTTGTCCAGCTGATCCTAATGAAGATTATAATTCTGATAGTTCTGAAGCAAAAAAATTAGCTCATGTTTCTGGTTTTAATCATACAATGGTTATTCACTCACCAAAATTATATGCAAAATATTGGAAGACTAGTGTTGAAGCTTTAGAAGAGCCACTATATAATCCTAGTATACCAATGTACGCACATATGAATGATGTTATGAGTAAACATGGAATTGTAATAACTTTAGCAGGTGATATGGGTGATGAGATACTTTGTGGTTATCCCTCATATATAAATGCTTACAGACAAAATTTTAAATCATACAGACAATGCGTATTGTTTTGGCTTACTAAAAGATTGATAAGACCACCATCATTTAAAATGAAGATAAATATAAACGAATTGATAGATTTATTAATTGACACAATTTTTCCAGTTTCGTTATGGGATAAAGATGACCCTGTATCAAGCTATATGAGATTAGATCAGCAGGGCTTATGTTCAGAGGACTATTTTAGAAGAAATGATAGACTAGGAATGCTTTACTCAATGGAAGGTAGATTTCCATTTGCCAGTAAAAAAATGATTAGTTATTGCATGAATATTCACTCTTCATTTAAGATGAATAACTCATTAGAAAGTTTAAAAAGTATTAGTAGGAATTCCTACAAAAACATCTTACCACAAAGCATAATTGACAAGTCTAAAACAGGCTGGACCGCTCCAATAAATTTATGGAGATCCCAGTATAAAAAAGAATGTAGCGAAATAAATAGAATCGCTAGTCAAATAACTGATATAAAAAAACTGCCTGAAGATAAAAGATGGGCACCTCTATTACATTTTATGACTTGGAAAAAAACATATGAAATGAATTTTTAGGTTTAATAATATCTAAAATTTATAAAATACTTTACTATTAAGAAAATTATTTAAGTTACTCTTATTAAATTTAATAAAGCTTGGCATAAGGTATTTTTAAATTTTTCAAAATTACACTTTTCTAAAGTGTGATTTCTAATTTTTTCATGCGTTATTTTTTTTATATTTTCTTTTATGGATAGAAAATCTATATAATCCTCCTCTTTGTATAATATATGTGCGAATTGACTAAGTGTATTTGTAGGGTACATCCATGCTTGTAACATAGTAATGCCGCCACAAGCTGCAATTTCTTGTGCAACCATTCCTTGTGTTTCTCTGTGAGTTGGAAAGAAAATATCGGTTTTTCTATAATATTTAACTATTTCATTAAAGGGTAGAAATTTTGCGATTTGTACATTTGTTTTTGTAATTTCTGGTGTCAATCTATTTAATTCTATTCCTTTTGATGTATGATAAAATATTCTTAAGGGAATATTAGACTTGTGAATTGAATCAAAAATCTTATTTATTGATTTAATCGATACTTCCCTTTCATCTTCATTTTGATATTTAAAATGATCAATATAAATTGTAAGTTTATCATCATTATATTTTTCTGGATAAAGTTCATCAGCAATTATATATTTAGGTAAATATACATAATGATCATGCAATTTGTTTTTTGATGGTAGAAAGTAAAAATAGAGATCTTCAAAATTAGTTCTTGGATCCATGCCGCTATCCCCCATATCGACAAGTTTCTTACAATATGGTAAAATTTTTTTTGGATCTAATTTTCTTTTGACGATTGACCTAATACCAACAAGAATGATTATATCATAATTTTTTTGGGGATAGCCTTTTATTATATCTATTTCAAATTTATTTTTGTAGTATGACAAAGCTTTGTTAAAGGCTTTAATTGTCATTTCTTCCCATGGTCCATTAGTAAATTTTGTTAGACAAATTTGGATCATTTTTTTATTAAAAAAATATCAATAGTTGGTTTTTTTTGTAAAGTTTTTTTTATTAAATCTATTGTTTGGTCTAAATTAATTATTTCTTGATTATCATATTTCACATATTGGAAATTATTTGATAGTGTTTTTATAAAATGTACAATTTTTTCTATAGAGTTATAATTGATTAATTCAATCTGAATCGATCTTATTGACAAGTTATTTAAATCATTAAGTAATTTTAACTCACTTCCCTCTATATCAATTTTTATAAAATCAATACGTTCTATAGAATTTTTATTACAAAAATTAGTGAGTGTACTTGAAGTCATTTTTGTAAAATTTTTAAAATTTGTAGAAAAATCTCTTACTGTATTCATTGTGCCAATTTCATTTGTGATTTCTTGTATTCCATTTTGATTTGAAATAATTAGGTTATATGGAAGTACAAATTTTGAAATGGATGAGTTATATTTTAAATTAGTTAATAAAATTTCATAGTTCTTTTGAGAGCCTTCAATGCTGTAAATCTTTGATTTTTTGAATTCTTTGGCTAAAAATAAGCTGTATTCTCCCCAACAAGCTCCAAGGTCAATTATTACTTTAGGGTTTAAATTATAACTTTTAATAAAAGATATTGTGTTTTTTACATCTGAGATATGAGGAGTTCCAGATTTTTTTAAGAAAAAAAATGTATCAAGTTTAAATTTCAGATCATTAATCAATATAAAAGGATCGTTTTTCTCGAAAATGATGTTGTTTTGAAAATCAAAAAATTTAAGATACTGAGAAGTGTTTTTTAGCAGTTGTAAAATAAGATTTGCTCTTAAAAACCTATTTTCATTATTTAAAAGAATTTCATCTTTACTTTTATTTATTATTGCATTGTTTGTTCTTTTAATAAATTCTTGATATTCCATAATAAATGATTATTTCAAAAAAATTTTAATTTAAATAGGATATTTATAAAAGTTTAAAGTTTTGATAATTTTTATTATATATGTTTGAATGTAGCACATGACAAAAGAAGCTGAAATATTTAAATCTAAAAATTTTTTAAATTATGAAGAATTAAGTGTAAGCGACTTCAATAAGTTCCCAGCATTAACAGGTATATATAATTTTACCGCGGGGAAATATAAGTTTAATCTTATTTGTATAAAAAACGATGATACGTCAGTTGTGTCGTATTTTTGGAAAGGTCATCATGATAAAGTAGGATTAGATCTATGGTCTAAAATCACTGAAAATGAGGGCGTTTTTATTGATGTAGGGTCTCATACAGGCCTATACACTATTGTAGGCCTACTCTCTAATGAAAATAATTTTCTTATATCAATTGAGCCAAGCTTTATTAATTTAGGAAGAATGAAATCAAATTTAAGATTAAATAATCTTTTCAAAAATAATTCCTGTTTTTTAGGAGCTGCATCAAATTATTCAGGTCAAGGTTTATTTATGAGCCATCCTGACAAGACATTTATGTCAAAGGGAGGTAGAATCGCATCGTCGGGAGAAAACATTGATGTAATTAAACTTGATGATATTTCAATAAGTGGAAATAAAAAAATTAATGGGATAAAAATTGACACTGAAGGAGAAGATTATAAAGTTCTTTTGGGAGCAGAAAATATTATAAAAAATTTTAAACCACATATAATTATTGAAATGAGAGAAGCTAACAAAATAGATATCATTAAATTTCTTGCAAAGTTTAATTATAAATTTTTTATTATATCAGAAAAAATCGTTCCCGTAGAATTACAAAATTATAAAATTGAAAATGTAGCTAATATTTATGCCTCAGTTAATAGTTACAATTTTCAAGTTAAACCATAAATTATTATTTCTGAAATAGTTACTTTTTTAATTATTTTTCAATTATTATAATGTGGATTGGTTATGTATGAAAAGTTTCCATAATTAAAAATAGAAAAAAGGTAATGAACTTGTAACTTTTTATAAAGTTAATAGTAAAAAAAAATATAGTGACCACAACTTTATTTAAATCAAGTCAAAAAATTTTTTATGGTTATATGAAAAATAGGAAGATGTAAAATGTTTAAACATATTATTGCTGATGGTAAAGAATGGACAGTATTTGAACCAGATAAAGCTACAATTTTAAAAAGTAAACAAATTGATTTTGTAAGAAAAGATGCTAAATACATAAAAAATATATTATCCATATTAGACACATTTGATAACGCTATTGATTGTGGTGCTTGCTACGGCTTTTGGACATATTTGTTACAACCCTACTTTAAAAATATATATGCTTTTGAACTAGTAAATGCTCACAGAATTTGTTTTTTAAAAAATATGGAAAATTTTCATATTAGTAACTATAAACTATTTCCCTTTGGCTTGGGTAACAAAGCAATTAATTGTTCAGTTGGTAATAATGTATGGGCAATTGAAAAATTTGGATATGCAGCATTCAATGCTCATGTCATTGAAGATAAAAATGGTGATGAAAAAATTAGGACTTTAGATTCTTTTAATTTAAGCAATATTAGTTTTATTAAAATTGACGTTGAAGGTTATGAAATTAATCTCTTAAAAGGGGCTTATGAAACAATTAAAAGAGACAAACCAGTAATTTTTATTGAGAAAACAATAACAAACGATAATGATCTGGTAAATTTTCTAAATGATCTTGGATATGACATTTTTAAAGAATTTGAAAAAGATATTTTGTTTAAAAAAATTAAATAGATATTTTCCAGTCACAGATTTTACTAATTATTTTTTAAATAATTTTCCTGCTAAATGATTAGAAAACTTGTTTGATTGTTATCAGCATTATGAAATAAAACAAAAGAGAGACTTCCAAATTGATTAGATTTTTTTAACTCTTCATTGTTAATCTTATCAAAATTCTATTAAATGTATTGATCAAGTAAAGGTAGTTTGATTTTAGTAGTTTGTTTTGTTGAAGATTTTCCCTTTACCTTTCTATTCAATCAAAAAAGAAACTAAAAAAGAAGTAAAAGATTATAAGAAACAAAGTAAAGGTTTAATATAATGGATTTGTTAATTTCTATTTTCGTTGCCTTTCTTATTTTAATCTGTATTTTGCCAATAGGTATTATTGTTGAAACATTAGTAATGTGTGCGTTCAAGTGTATAGTAAAAGATTAAATATTTGGAGTATTTTTGGAGTACGAGTTTTTCAATGAGGATCGCAACTTGGAATATAAACTCTGTAAGGCTGAGAATACATCATGTTTTGAAGTTTATAAATGAACAAAATATAGACGTTATGTGCCTACAGGAAACAAAAACAACTGACGAAAACTTTCCAAGTGAGGCTTTTAGAAAAGCGGGTATGAAACACCAATATTACAGAGGCGAAAAATCCTACAATGGAGTTGCTATCATTTCAAAATATGAATTTACAGACACTGGATATCTGAATTGGTGTAAAAAAGACGATACTCGTCACGTTTATGTCAAAATAACTGATAATATTGAACTTCATAATTTTTATGTACCTGCAGGTGGAGACGAGCCAGATATTTCAATTAATCCAAAGTTTGAGCATAAAATTTCTTTCATTAATGAAATGAAAGATTATTTTTTATCAAACACAAAAAAAAATAAAATTTTAGTTGGTGATTTAAATATTGCCCCTTTAGAACAAGATGTCTGGTCACATAAACAATTACTAAACGTGGTATCGCATACTCCAATAGAAACAGAAAGTTTACTAGACTTAATCCAGGCTGGCGCATGGGTAGATATTATGAGGGAATTTGTTCCACATAAAGAAAAACTTTATTCTTGGTGGTCATATAGAAATAGAAATTGGGAAATTTCTAATAGAGGAAGAAGACTTGATCACTTTTGGATATCAAAAAATTTATTTTCATTAGTAAAGTCAGGTGTTATTTATAAGGACACTAGGTCATGGGAAAAGCCTTCGGACCATGTGCCGATTATAGTTGATATTGATTTTTAAAAACAAAAATGAAAGCTTAAATTTTGAAAATACCATTTATAAAAATGCATGGTTTAGGAAATGATTTTATTATTTTTGATAATATTAAGAATTCTATAATTCATGACTCAAAATTTATAAAAAAAATAAGTAACAGACGTTTAGGAATTGGATGTGATCAAGTTTTGATTATTGAAAACACAAATACTCCTGAAAATTTTAAAGTTAAAATGTATAACTCTGATGGTTCGAAAACTGGTGCTTGTGGCAATGGTACAAGATGCGTAGCTGATTATCTGATGAAAAAGAATGACCTAAATTATGTAACTATTAGAAGCGTTAGTGATAACTTAGTTTGTTCTAAAACTGATAATTTAGTTACTGTGAATATGGGTGTACCCAAGTTTAGTTGGAATGAAATACCATTATCAAAAGATCAAAATACACAAAATGTTAAATTAGATGAGTTTGAAGCTTTCTGTTTATCAATTGGAAATCCACATGCAGTTATATTTATAAATAACTTGGAAGAGCTTGAGAATTTAAATATAAACTCTATTGGTCCAAGGTTAGAGAAAAATTCTATTTTCCCTGAATTTGCAAATATTGAATTTGTATCTGTCTTAGAGGATAAATCTCTAAGAATGAGAGTTTGGGAAAGAGGAGCAGGCATGACCTCAGCATGTGGATCTGGAGCGTGTGCAACATTAGTAGCAGCTTCTTCATTAGACAAAAGTGCTAAGGAAAATAAAATTGTTTTAGACGGTGGAGATTTATTTATTAAGTGGCTTGATAATGGATCAGTAACTCTTTCTGGAGATACTGAAAGAGTGTTTGAAGGATTTATTGGAGAATAAATGAAAATTACTTCAAAAAATAAAAACTCTTTACCTGATATCAAGACTTTTGGATGTAGGCTAAATATATGGGAAAGTCAGGTTATTAGTGACCTTGCCAGTCAGAATGGTCATAGTGATTTAATAATTTTTAATACATGCGCTGTAACTAGCGAAGCCGAACGTCAAGCAAGACAGGCTATAAGATCTTCTAAAAGAAATAGACCAGATGCTCAAATTTTGGTTACAGGTTGTGCTGCTCAAATAGATCCTCAAAAATGGAATTTCATGCCAGAAGTAGACTTTGTAATAGGTAATAAAGAAAAGCTTGATGAAGATTTCTGGAAGAGATTTGTACCAGAAGATAGCATTCATCAAAATCAAAATGTATTTGTTCAAGATATTATGGAAGTAAAAAGTACATCTGGGCATCTTGTTGAATCATTCAACAAACACACACGTGGTTTTGTTCAAGTTCAAAATGGATGTGACCATAGGTGTACATTTTGTATTATTCCATTTGGAAGGGGCCCTAGCAGGTCAGTATCAACTCAAGATGTTATTAACTCTATTAATTCTTTATTAAAAAATGGTGTAAAAGAAATTGTTCTCACTGGTGTTGATTTAACATCTTGGGGTATTGATATTTTTGGAAAGCCTAGTTTAGGATTGTTAGTAAAAAAAATTTTAAAAAATATCCCAAATTTGCATAGACTTAGATTGTCTTCCATTGATCCAGCTGAAGTTGATTTTGACTTGATGGATGCATTTGAACATGAAGAAAGACTAATGCCTCATATTCATTTATCTATTCAACATGGTGATGACATTATTTTGAAAAGAATGAAAAGAAGACATCTTTATAGAGACGTAATTAATTTTGTAAAAGAAGCAAAAAGACGAAGAAATGATATTGTGTTCGGAGGTGATTTTATAGCTGGCTTCCCTACTGAAGATGAAAAAGCTCACCAAAAGAGTATACAACTAATTACAGAAGCTAACATTACATATATTCATGTCTTTCCATACTCTAAAAGAAAAAATACTCCAGCATCAAATATGCCACAAGTCCAAAAAAAAATTATTCAAAATAGAGCTAAAGAACTTAGAGATTTAGCTGAAAAACAACATAATAAGTTTTTAGTCAGTCAGATTGGAACCACTCAAAAAGTTTTAGTAGAAAATAATTCAGTTGGTCATTCTACAAATTTTTCAAAAATAAAATTAAAAGAACATGTAAAAGCGTGCACAATTGTTTCTACAAAAATTTTAGAAATTAACTCTGATGGGTTGCTAGGAACTATTCGAAATTCAAATAGATAAAAAAGAGTCAAATTTAATGGCATTAAATTGGTTTAAAAAATTAAAGACTGGATTAAGCAAATCGGCATCTAAGGTGGAAGGTGCGATTGCTTCTATAACTGGGAAAAAAACAATTGATCAACAAACACTTTATGATATTGAAGATCAGTTAATACTAGCCGATCTTGGTGTGGAAGTCGCTGGTAGAATAGCAAAAAAGATTAAAGATCAGAAATTCGAATTAAATAAAAATAAAGAAATAGAAAAGACACAAATCGCTAAAACTTTGGCTGAAGAAATTGAACAAATTTTGCTACCTCGTGAACAAAATCTTTATGAAAAAGTTAACTCTAAACCACACGTTTTGCTTTTAGCAGGTGTTAATGGTTCTGGGAAAACAACTACTGCTGCCAAAATAGCAGAAAAATTTAGACTTGAAAAAAAATCAGTTATTTTAGCTGCATCAGACACTTTTAGAGCAGCTGCCGTTGAACAGTTAAAGACGTGGGGAAAAAGAGTTGGTGCACAAGTGGTATCTGGAGAAGAAGGAGGAGATTCAGCTGCTGTAGCTTTTCGCGCATATGAATTAGCAAAAAAAGAAGATATTGACATTGTTATTATCGACACAGCTGGTAGATTACAAAATAAAAAAGATTTAATGGAAGAACTGACAAAAACCTGTAGAGTTGTATCAAAATTAGACCATGATGCTCCACATCAAAAAGTTGTAGTTTTAGACGGCACTGTTGGTCAGAATGCTCATTCTCAATTAAAAAGCTTCGATGAATCTATAGGTTTAACAGGTATGATAATTACAAAGTTAGATGGAAGTGCAAAAGGTGGAGTTGTTGTATCCTTAGCTGAAAAGTTCGAAATTCCTATTCATGCAGTTGGTGTTGGTGAAGGATTAGATGATCTACAAATTTTTGAAGCTGTATCATTTTCAAAAGCATTAGCTGGTTTGGATTAGTGATTTCTTTCAGTTAGGCTTGACTTGATTGATAAAATTCTATACTGAAACATCAATTTATTGTTAAAGATTCGTAAACGCGCGTCCTTGAGTTTCAAGCACGGGCGTACTCGTGGTTATAATAACTAATTGGTTTTAAAATGTTTGAAAACTTAACTGATAAACTTGGAAATGTTTTTAAAGGTCTCACTAAAAGAGGAGCTCTCTCTGAAAGTGATGTTGAAAACGCACTTAAAGAGGTTAGAACAGCTCTACTAGAGGCTGATGTTGCTCTATCAGTCGTCAGAGAATTTATTGATAAAGTTAAAGTTAGGGCAGTTGGTGAAGAAGTTCTTAGATCAGTTACACCTGGTCAGCAAGTTATAAAAATTGTCAATGACGTTTTAATAGAAGTTCTTGGCTCATCAGAATCAGAGCTATTAATAGACCACGCTCCTCCTGCAGTCATATTGTTAGTTGGTCTTCAGGGTTCTGGTAAAACCACAACTGCAGGTAAGTTAGCTTTTCATTTGAAATCAAAAAAAAGAAAGAAAGTTATGCTTGCATCGCTTGATATTTACAGGCCTGCAGCTAGAGAACAACTTAGGATATTAGGTGAACAAGCAGAAGTTTTAGTACTTCCAGAAATTGATGGTGAAAGCCCAGAGAAAATAACAAAAAGAGCAATGGCCGCATCTAAAGTACAGGCAATAGACGTATTGATACTTGATACAGCAGGTAGAACGACACTTGATACAGCAATGATGTCTGAGGCAAAAGAGGTTTTTAAATTATCTAAACCATCCGAAACTTTATTAGTAGCAGATGCAATGACAGGTCAGGATGCGGTCCAGACAGCTAAAGCTTTTTCAGAGCTAATAAAAATATCAGGAGTTGTTTTAACGCGGTCTGATGGTGACGCAAGAGGTGGTGCAGCGCTATCAATGAGGTCAGTAACTGGGTGCCCTATAAAATTTGTTGGTGTTTCTGAAAAACTAGACGGATTAGAACCATTTTATCCAGATAGAGCTGCTGGTAGAATTTTAGATATGGGTGATGTTGTCTCACTTGTAGAAAAAGCTGCAGAGACTATCGCAGAAGAAGACGCTGCGCAAATGATGAAAAGAATGTCACAGGGCAGTTTTGATATGAATGATATGTTAAAACAAATTGGTCAGTTAAAAAAAATGGGAGGTTTAGGTGGAATAATGTCTATGCTTCCTGGTATTGGTAAGCTCCAGAAACAAATGGCTGCTAATAATTTTAATGATAAAGCAATTTCAAAACAAGAAGCTATAATTTATTCTATGACAAAAAAAGAAAGAGTAAATGTTTCTATTTTGAATGCTTCTCGTAGAAAAAGAATTGCTTCAGGATCAGGAACAGCTGTCTCTGATGTAAATAGACTTGTGAAACAACAACAAGATATGGCTCGTATGATGAAAAAAATGGGTAAAATGGGTGGTCTTGGTGGATTAAAAAATATGATGTCTTCACTTGGAGGAGCAAGTCCAAATCCTGGATTAGGGGATGGTCAAAATTCAGTTATGGATGCCAATAAAATGGCCGAATTACAAAAAATGATGGGTGGTAATATGCCTAATCTAGGTAATATGGCAAATCGATTTGGAGGTATGGGTTTACCAGGGTTAGGTGGAAAACCATCTAAAAAAAGAAGATAAATTTATTAAACAATAACTTAATTATAAGGAAAAAAAATGGCGTTAAAAATAAGATTGTCTAGAGGTGGAGCAAAGAAGAGACCTTTTTACAAAATCGTAGTTGCAGAAGCATTGTCACCAAGAGATGGAAAATTTATAGAAAGATTAGGTTCATATAATCCAATGGTAGCTAAAGACCACGCTGAAAGATTAGTTCTTGATGTTGAAAGAGCAAAATACTGGTTATCAAAAGGCGCTCAGCCAACATTAAGAGTTGCAAAAATGCTATCATCTGACGGTTTAGTAAAAGCACCTGTGATTAGAGATCAACCAATTAAAAGTGCTCCAGGTAAGAAAAGGCAAGAAAGAGAAGCAGAAGCGGCAGAGAAGTCAGCGGCTCCAGCAGAGGAGGCAGCAGTAGAAGAGGCACCTGCGGCAGAAGCTCCAGTTGAGGAAGCGGCTAAAGAAGAGGCACCTACGGCAGTAGCTCCAGTTGAGGAAGCGACTGTAGAAGAAGCACCTGCTACAGAAGCTCCAGTTGAGGAGGCTGCTTAAGAAGAGGCACCTGCTACAGAAGCTCCAGTTGAGGACGCGCCTCCAGAAGAGGCACCTGCTACAGAAGCTCCAGTTGAGGAGGCGGCTAAAGAAGAGATTAAAGCTGAAGAGGATAAAAACGAATAGAATAATTTTGTCTAAGAAAAATTTAATTGAAATTGGATCCTTTGTTGGAGTTCATGGTATTAAAGGAGAAGTCAAGCTCATAAGCTTTACAGAAATTCCAGAAAATATTTTTTCTTTCAAAGAAATTTTCGTAGAGAGTTATGAAAATCCAATAAAATTAAAGTTTATTAGAAAATTTAAAAAAGTATTTGTTTGCAAAATTGAAAATGTTGAAACAAGAAGTGATGCTGAGTTTTTTAAAGGATTAAAGTTATTCACATCTAGAAAAAGTTTGCCAAAACTTTTCGATGGGGAGTTTTATCATTCTGATTTGTTGAACTTTAAAGTTTATAATTTAAGTAAAGAAAACTTTGGTGAGGTAGTATCTTTGGATGATTTTGGAGCAGGTTTGTTAGTTCAGGTAAAAAAAAATGATAAAACCCATTATTTGCCAATGGGAAAAGCTTTTCTAAAAAAAATTGATTACAAATATAAACGAATAATTTTAGATCTAGAGATAGATTTTATTGAAAATTAAAAAGGAGATATTTTGTGTGGAATGCAACGGTTTTGTCATTATTCCCAGAAATGTTTCCTGGCACCTTAGATTTTTCAATAGCAGGCAAAGCTCTAAAAAATAATTTGTGGTCTTTAAAAACTGTTAACATTAGACATTTCTCAAATGATAAAAATGGTAAAGTAGATGAAGTTCCGTTCGGTGGAGGACCTGGCATGGTCATTAATCCAGAAGTTTTAGATAAAGCTTTAAAGTCTGTTTCTAAAGAAAAAGGTAGAAGAATTTATCTTTCACCAAGAGGAAAAAAATTTGATCAAGAATTCGCAAATAAATTATCACAAGAAAAAGGTGCTGTTTTTATATGTGGAAGATATGAAGGTGTTGATGAAAGGTTTTTAATTCATAACGAAATAGAAGAAGTAAGTGTTGGAGATTTTGTTTTATCTGGTGGTGAAATAGGTGCTCAATTAATTATGGACGCAACCATAAGACTTATTCCTGATGTCGTTGGTAATGCCGCAGGATTGATGGATGAAAGTTTTGAAAGACATTTGTTAGAATATCCATTATATACTCACCCAAGAGTATGGAACAATATGGAAGTACCAGAAGTATTATTATCTGGAAATCATAAGAAAATCAAAATGTGGAAGTTAAAGATGTCTGAAAATCTTACAAAATTAAGGAGACCAGATTTATGGTCAAAATATATTAAATCTTAACTAGAAAAATATTTATTAATTTGCTAGAAGTATTTTCACGAAAGGGTAGACAGATGAATGTTATTGATAAAATTCAAAAAGATCAGATGGACAAGATTATTGCTGAAAGAGCCATACCTGATTTCAGCGCAGGTGATACCATTAAAGTTGATGTAAAAATTGTTGAAGGTGATAAAGAAAGAATACAAGCATTTGAGGGATTATGTATTGCTCGAAGTGGAGGTGGTTTGAACGAAAGTTTTACCGTTAGAAAAATTTCTTATGGTGAAGGCGTTGAAAGAATTTTCCCAATATTTTCTCCTAAAATTGCTGGAATTACTGTTCTTAAAAAAGGTAAAGTAAGAAGAGCTAAGTTGTATTATTTAAGAGATAGAAGAGGAAAATCAGCTCGTATTGTTGAAAAAATTCAAGTTTCTAAAAAAGACAGTAAAACTCAAGTTGATGAACCTGTTTCTAAAGAAGTTACTGAAGATACAACTTCATAAAAGCTCATTAACTTTATCAAAATAAAAATATGTTAATATTTTGATTTTAACTTAATGGAGTTCTAAAATGAAGCCCAGAACATTATTTGATAAAATTTGGGATTACCATCTTATTAGCACACAAGAAGATGGAGCGTCATTAATATACATTGATAGACATTTAGTTCATGAAGTAACAAGCCCGCAAGCATTTGAAGGTTTAAGAATGTCTGGTAGAGTTGTAAATTCCCCAAATAGAACTCTAGCTGTCGCTGATCATAACGTTCCAACAACAGATCGAGCTGGAGGAATTCAAGAAGAAGAATCTAAGATCCAAGTTGAAGCGTTAGACAAGAATGTAGAAGATTTTGGAATACCATATTTTAATATGATGGACAAAAGGCAAGGAATTGTTCACGTTATAGGGCCAGAACAAGGCTTTACCCAACCAGGTATGACTATAGTTTGTGGCGATAGCCATACAGCAACTCATGGAGCTTTTGGGGCTTTAGCTTTCGGTATAGGTACATCAGAAGTAGAACATGTTTTGGCTACTCAAACTTTGATTCAAAAGCCAGCTAAAAATATGCTTATTAACGTTGAAGGTGAGCTTCAACCAGGTGTGTCTCCTAAAGATTTAGTTCTTGCTATTATTGGAGAAATAGGCACTGCAGGTGGAACTGGTCACGTTATTGAATATTCTGGACAAGCTATAGAAAAACTTTCTATGGAAGGTCGTATGACAGTTTGCAATATGTCAATAGAAGCTGGTGCGAGAGCAGGAATGATAGCCCCTGACAAAGTAACATTTGATTACTTGAGAGATAAGCCCATGTCTCCAAAAGGTAAAGATTGGGATTTGGCTCTAGAGTGGTGGCAATCATTACCTTCGGATGAAAATGCATTTTATGATAAGAAGATTACCATTGATGCTAGTAAAATTAAGCCAACTGTAACCTGGGGCACTAGTCCGGAAGATGTTGTTTCAATTGATGGTTATATACCTGATCCTTCCAAGATTAAAGATGAGGACGCAAGAGCTAAAGTACAAAGATCACTTGACTATATGGGATTGAAAGGTGGCCAAAAAATTTCTGAAGTTGAAATAAACACAGTATTCATCGGTTCATGTACAAACTCTAGAATTGAAGATTTAAGATCAGCCGCAAAAGTAATCGATGGAAAAAAAGTTAAAAAAGGCATAAGGGCAATGGTTGTTCCAGGTTCTGGGTTGGTGAAAAGTCAAGCTGAAGAAGAGGGTCTAAATTTGTTATTTACTGAAGCTGGATTTGAATGGAGAGAGCCTGGCTGTTCAATGTGTTTAGCTATGAATGAAGATAAACTTCAGCCTGGTGAAAGGTGTGCAAGTACATCTAATCGAAATTTTGAAGGCAGACAGGGTAAAGGTGGGAGAACACATCTAGTTAGTCCTGAAATAGCTGCTGCCTCTGCAATTACAGGCAAATTAACTGATTATAATTCAATCATGTAATTTTAGAGGTTTAACTATGGAAAAATTTAAAAATATTAAAGGTGTAGCTGCTCCATTTAATTTTATTAATGTAGACACAGACAAAATAATTCCTAAACAATTTTTAAAGACAATTAAAAGAACAGGTTTAGGAAAACATCTCTTTGATGAGATGAGATTTAATGATGATGGTTCTGAAAAAGAAGAGTTTGTGTTAAATAAAGAACCATATAGAAAGAGTAATATCCTTGTTGCAGGTGATAACTTTGGATGTGGTTCAAGTAGAGAACATGCACCCTGGGCTTTATCTGATTTTGGAATAAAATGTATTATCTCAACATCTTTTGCTGATATTTTTTACAATAACTCTTTTAAAAATGGTCTTTTACCTATTAAAGTTTCATCTGACGAAAGAGATGCTTTGTTGGCAGATTCAAAAGACATGGAAAATCCTGAACTAGAAATTGACCTTCCATCTCAAGAAATTAGAAGACCTAATGGAGCAGTTATCAAGTTTGAAATCGACCCTTTCAGAAAAAAATGCTTACTTGAGGGATTAGATGATATAGGCATAACAATGCAGAAATCTAGTGATATTAAAAAATTTGAAACCAAGATGTCTCATGAAAGACCGTGGTTATAATTAAAAAGTGAGTTGATATAATGCCATCTAATCGTACATTAATGGTTCTACCTGGAGATGGAGTTGGACCTGAGGTTGTTAAAGAAACTTTAAGAGTTGTTGATTGGTTTGCAAAAAATAAAAGTATTAGTTTTAACTTAAAGGAAGGTTTAGTAGGTGGTGCTTCTTTTGACAAATATGGCACGCCTCTTTCAGACGAAACGTTAGCAGACGCAATTGATGCAGATGCAATTTTATTTGGTGCAGTAGGGAGCCCAAAGTACGATGGAGTTGCATTTGAAAAAAGACCTGAAAATGGTCTTTTGAGATTAAGAAAAGAAATGGATTTGTTTGCTAACCTTAGGCCTGCCATAGTTTTTCCGGCTCTCGTTGATGCTTCTTCTCTTAAATCTAGCATTGTCTCTGGCTTAGATATTCTAATATTAAGAGAGTTAACCGGAGGTATTTATTTTGCAGAGCCTCGTGGAATAGAAGAAATCGATAACCTCACAAAAAAAGGTTATGATACTAATCTTTATACCACACCAGAGATTGAAAGAATTGGTAGGGTTGGCTTTGATATGGCAAGAACTAGAAATAGTAAAGTGACTTCTGTAGAAAAAGCTAATGTAATGATGTCAGGTGTTTTGTGGCGAGAAGTGATGACTAATCTTCATGAAAAAGAAGGCTCAGATATATCAATTAACCACATGTATGCTGATAATTGCGCTATGCAATTAGTAAGAGATCCCAAGCAATTTGATGTTATTGTTACAGATAATTTATTTGGCGATATTCTATCGGATTGCGCAGCTATGTTAACCGGTTCACTAGGAATGCTTCCTTCTGCTAGTTTAGGATCTATCGACCAAAATACGGGAAAGCGACATGCTATGTATGAACCAGTTCATGGTTCAGCTCCAGATATAGCTGGAAAAGAGTTAGCGAATCCCTTGGCAGAACTTTTAAGTTTGTCAATGTTATTTCGTTATTCATTTGAAATGAAAGAAGAGGCAGATTTAATTGATGAAGCTGTTTCAAGAGCTTTAGATGCTGGACCAAGAACGCAAGATATAATGGCTTCAGGGAGAGCCAAAGTTGGTACGAAAGGTATGATGGACTCAGTTATCAACAAATTAGAGGAATTAACAAAATAAATGTCTTATAATGTTGCTGTTGTTGGTGCTACGGGTGCCGTTGGTAGAGAAATGCTTCAAACATTGTTTGAAAGAAAATTTCCAGTAAAAAATATCTACGCTCTTGCTTCAAGATCCTCTGTTGGTAAGGAAGTATCTTTTGGTGATGACAAAATACTAAAAGTCAGCTCAGTTGATGATTTTAACTTTGAAAAAGCAGATATTGCTCTTTTTTCAGCAGGATCAGATATAGCAAAAAAATTTGGTCCAAAGGCAGGAGTTAAAGGATGTATAGTCATTGACAATTCTTCTTGTTTTAGGATGGATGACAAAGTCCCTTTAATTGTACCTGAAGTTAATCCTGAAGCTATTAATAGTTATAAAAACAAAAATATAATTGCAAATCCTAATTGTTCAACTATCCAACTAGTTGTTGCTTTAAAGCCAATTCATAAAAAATATGAAATAACAAGAGTTGTTGTCTCCACATATCAAGCTGTTTCAGGAGCTGGAAAACCAGCTATGGATGAACTATTTAGTCAAACAAAGGGGCTTTTTGTTCACGATCAAGCTAAACCAGAACAATTTACCAAAAAAATAGCATTTAATGTTATCCCTCATATTGATGTTTTTATGGATGATGGATTTACAAAAGAAGAGTGGAAAATGAGAGTTGAGACAAAAAAAATATTAGATCCTAATATTGATTTGGTTGCTCATTGCGTAAGGGTTCCTGTGTTCATTGGTCACAGCGAAGCAGTTTTTATTGAATGCAAAAAAAACATTGATGAAAAAAATATTAGAAGCTTATTAAGAGATGCTAATGGTGTAACGGTTGTAGATCATAGAGCAGATGAAGGATATGTAACTCCCGAGGAGGTGGCTGGTGAAGACGATATTTACATTAGTAGAATTAGAAAAGATCCATCAGTAAATAATGGGATTGTTTTTTGGTGTGTTGGAGATAATTTGAGAAAAGGTGCGGCATTAAATACTGTTCAGATAGCTGAATTGTTGGTAAGCAAAAAAATTAAAGGAGTTCCACTTTAATGTTTAAAATTATTAAAACTTCAACATAATTGTTATGGAATTTATCTGGATTTTTGCAGCAATTTTTGCTGCAGCCTGCCAAACTGCCCGTTCCGCATTTCAAAAAAATATGATCTCCAAATTAGGAGATTATGGAGCTGCATATATTAGATTTTGTTATGCCTTACCTTTTACCTCATTTATTTGGTTAATTTGGATAAGTGTTCCTGGAAACAATATTCCTAGCCTTTCTTTATATTCTCTTCTTTTGTGTTTATTTGGATCTGTTTTTCAAGTTTTATTTACATATGTTCTCATGAAAGTCTTTGCACATAAAAATTTTGCTACAGGAATTGCATTTTCTAAAACAGAAGTGATCCTAATTGCTTTTTTGGAAATAATAATTCTAAGCGTAACTTTTTCTATGTCTATAATTTTAGGTATAATACTAGGTGT
>CACIRZ010000009.1 GCA_902589185.1 uncultured SAR116 cluster alpha proteobacterium | reverse complement strand
TTATTGTAATAATTGGATCTCTATGTGCGCCACCGATAGGTTCTGGAATTATCTCATCAATTATTTTAAATTTTTCCATATCTTGTGCAGTCAACTTCAAAGCTTCAGCTGCTTGATCTGCATAATCAGAACTTCTCCATAAAATTGAAGAGCATCCTTCAGGGGAAATAACAGAGTAAATTGCATGTTCTAACATAAGTGTGTTATTAGCCACACCTAAAGCAACTGCTCCTCCCGAGCCACCTTCGCCTGTAATTACTGAAATAGAAGGCACAGTAATCTCCAAGCTCTTTTGCAAACATTTGGCAATGGCTTCAGCTTGACCTCTTTGTTCAGCACCTTTCCCAGGATAAGCACCTGCTGTATCAACAAACATTAAGACTGGAATAGAAAAATCATTAGCTAATTGCATTAATCTTTCTGCTTTTCTATAACCTTCAGGCCTAGCCATACCAAAATTTTTATGAATTCTATCTTGAGTGTTTTTACCTTTATCTATCCCTATAGCTACAACACTCTTTCCTCTAAAAAAAGCTATACCACCAGTTAAAGCATTGTCATCAGCAAAATTTCTATCACCTGATAAAGGAATATAATCTTCGAACAAACTTTTAATTATATCTTGAAAATGTGGTCTTTCAGGATGTCTAGATACCAAAACTTTTTGCCAAGGACTTAATTGTGAGTAAGTAGATTTTAACTTTTCTGACACACTTGCTTGTAATTTACCAATTTCCTCTGCAATATTAATATCACTACTAGAAGACAAATGACGAAGCTCTTCTATTTTTCCTTCAAGATCTGCAATTTGTTTTTCAAATGCTAAAAAATGCTTAATCATGTTTAAAGACTTTCTTTTTTCTTTAGGTTTATTCTATTTAATGGATGGATCTCATTTACAAGACCTGACAATCTTTTCGATTGGACTTTTGTATAAATTTCAGTAGTACTAATATCAGCGTGACCAAGAAGTTTTTGTAAAGACCTTAAATCTGCACCGCGATTTAACATATGAGTTGCAAAACTATGCCTGATTTTATGCGGCGTGACGTTAGCGCTATTCATATTTATACTATTTGATAATTCTAATAATTCCTTATAAATAGATTGTCTACTAATGTGTCCAATACCATTATTACTAGGGAAAATATACTTATTTTTTATGAATTTTTCTATTGAAGATCTATGTAACAACCACATCTCTATCATTTTTTTAGATTCTTTATTAAAAGCAACATGCCTGTAAACACCACCCTTACCTTTAATCTGTAGCAAATCGTTTATTTTACTAAAATCTGATAAAGGAAGAGATATTAGTTCAGAAACTCTCATCCCAGTGGAGTAAAGAATTTCTAAAATAGTTAAAATACGCAGAAATTTTAATTTTTTTGTAGAATTATCTTTCTCAAAATTTTTAAAATGTTTTTTAGCTTTTGTTAGCAACAAAATCAAATACTCTTCAGATAGTGATTTTGGTAAATTTTTAATTTTTTTAAAACTTTCTAAGTTGTTAAGTGGATTAATTTTTATGTATTCTTCTACTTTTAGAACATCATAAAATTGCTTTAATGAGGACAACTTTCTGCTTAACGAACTAGGTTTATAGTTTTTTCTTTGCAAAAAAGAAAATAATTCACGAAAATTTTTTTCGTTTGCAAAAAGAATATTAATATTTTGATTTTCAAACCATTCAAAAGCTAAACTTATATCTTTTGTGTAAGCTATTTTTGTGTTTTTAGACAATCCTTTCTCTAGGCAAATAATTCCTAAAATTCTATTGATTAATTCTGCTGTTTTATGATTTAGATTTTTCATAGTTAAAATTTAAAGATTTACAATTTTGGATGTCATTATTTCTTGTGTAATAATTTTAGATAAATTTTCTAAGCCAATTGAATTTAAGGAATTCCTAATTGTAATTAAGCTATTCAAATCAAAATCAATAAGTGGATTATCTCCTATTAATCTTGCAGTCAGTAAAACTGTTAGGGTTTTATTATTATTTTTTGCAGCTTCCTCAATTGATTTAGTTAAAAGAAACCTTCTTAAGTTATAATTACTTTCCCATTTTAGATATATATCTTCCTCTAAATCAATTTCTTTAAGATCTCTTAAATAATTTATCCAATTTATTGAGTTTGGTTCTATCATACCAGCTTTTTCAACGATTGGTATTAAGGGCCAAGCTTTTTCTTTTGAAATCAAGTTAAAATCCCAAGTTTGACCTTCAGCTAATGAAATTATTTTTGCAAAATTATTATTAGGATACAGATCAGGATTAGAGGAAATTTTTAGCATTTCTATTGATTGATTTAGCTCCTCTGGCAAAGAAGAATTATCAATCTCATTTAAAAGATTTAAATATAGGCCTATGACATCACGAAATCTTCCATTATTTGTTTCGGACTTAATCATTTTAAAAATCGAATTAACTTTTATAATATCATCTTTAATTTTGATTATGCTTAGCCAAACGTTAGCTCTATTGTAACCATTGGGTTCTTTCAAAAAATTAGAAAAAGATATTTCAAAGTCAATATTTCCATCTGCAACTGATTTATAATTTTCAATTATTTGATCGACAGAGACAAAGTTATAATTTAATTGCTTGTCTAATAAAAAAGCTCTTGCTTTTGACGTTAAATAATTAAGAGACAATAAAGAGTCTGTATATTCAATCCCAAGGTGTGCAATATAATTTGTTTTTATTGGTATCTTTAAAGTATCCATCATCACAATGTGTAATGGTTGTATTTTGTTTTTTTGATTTTCAATATTCAGAACGTTAACTTCATTGTAGATTGACTCAAACAAATCTTCGAAAATTTCATCATTAAAACCTCTAGATTTTATCAAATCTAGAACAAACTCTGATTGATCTCTTTTCCCCTCAATTGACAAACAGAAAATTCGAGCCATTTGCCAAAAATTTTTAACATTAGATTTAGACTCAATATTAATGAACTCACAAGCTTTTTCATCTTTTCTATTAATTAACTCATATTCTATTTGCCACTTTTTCCACATATCCCATCGATTACTCTTAGGTAATTGAGATACTAATTTATATAAATTATCACTCTGCCCACTATTTTTAATTTTAAATAATCTAGTTTCCAAAAATTTCAAAATTTGATTTGATTCACCCTCTGGTGGCACAGAGGCGCTAATATAAAGATCATTTAAAAATATTTGTAAATGTTTACTAGCTAAATTATCTGGAATATAATTTAAATGTTCAATAATTTCATTCACTTTTAGATTTTGCCAAATATTTAGTCCCATTAAATTATTTACTTTGGTTTTTACCCCAAGGGATCCTAAAGATGGCTTTGCAAGCTTACTTACTTTAATTTCAGCGCTAACATTATTTGAGGAGACTTCTTCATTTGGAAAATTAGTCTGAGCTAAAGAAGATTTCAGTTGTAGGCAAAAAAGCACGACAAAATGACATAATAATATTATACATTTATTATTTAAGAAATTAATGTTATTTAATTTTTTCATCATTGACATCTAAAATTTTGGTTTCTAATTTATCGGGAGCTGGAATATCTAAGTAAGTTACTACCAAAAAACCAGCTATAACAATAAAACTTAATATAATTAAAAAAAATTTATAATTTTTCATCATAATCCTCGAAAACTGTTTAACTTAAAAATATGGCGAGTTTTTGACTAATTTAAAATATATTATTTATCATAATTTTAAAAAAGTTTCTAAAAATATGATGTCTGTATAAAGTTAATATGATATTTTATGTAAATGTTAAATTTTGAAGAAATAAATCCCAACTATGATAAGGTTACTTTGATTGGAATGATGGGCACAGGAAAATCTAAATTTGGCCATAAAATATCAAATATTTTGAAATTTAATTTCTATGATATAGATCATATGATCGAACAAGAATTCAACATGACAATAAAAGAATTTTTCCAAATACATGGTGAGTTGGTTTTTAGAAAAGTGGAAAAAAAAACAATTTGTGACTTAATTTTAAAAATTAATAAAAACAAAGAAAAAGTAATAATTAGTCTTGGTGGTGGAGGATTTGATAACGAAGAAACTAGAAATTTATTATTAAATAATACACATGTAATTTGGCTTAACACTCCTGTAGATATTTTAGTTCAAAGAGTTAGAGATGGATCAAAAAGACCTATGATAAAAGGAGAAACTAGAGATTCAATTTTGCAACTTTTAAAAATAAGAACCAAATACTATTCTCTTGGTCACAATCAAATAAATACTGATAAACTTGACCAAAATCAAATAACTGAAGAATTAATTAATTTAATATCTCATCAAAGAAATAAAGCAATAAAATGAAACCAATCATCATTAACGTTTCACTGAACGATAAATTTAATAACTTTTCATATCCAATTTTTATAGGTAATAGTTTATTATGTAATTGTGAAGAAATTTTGAAAAAATTTGTATTAAAAAGAAAAGTCATATTAATTCATGATAATTTTTTTTCTTTAAAAAACAAAGATAACGAACAATTTATTTCATTTGTTGAAACAATTAAAAAATTATGTGAAACGGTTAATTTGATAGGCATTCCAGGGGGTGACAAAACAAAAAATTTTTCTCAATTAGAGAATGTTTTAGAGGATTCTTTATCATTTAACATAGACAGAAGTAGTTTAATAATTGCTTTTGGTGGTGGCGTAATTGGTGATTTAGCAGGGTTTGCTGCTTCAATACTTCTAAGAGGCATAGATTTTGTTCAGATACCCACTACCCTATTGGCTCAAGTAGATAGCTCGGTAGGAGGTAAGACTGGGATTAATACTAGTAAAAGCAAAAATTTAATTGGTTCTTTTCATCAACCAATAGCTGTTATTTCAGACATAGATATGCTTAAAACATTACCTAAAAGAGAATTTTTAGCTGGCTTGGTTGAAGTGATCAAGTATGGTCTAATTTACGATGTAGAATTTTTTAACAGTATAGAAAATAATTACAAAGATATTCTAAATTATGATCAGTTGAAATTAAATGAAATAATTAGCAAATCTTGTGAAACAAAGTCTTTAATAATAAAAAATGATGAAAAAGAAAATGGTAAAAGGGCTCTTCTAAATCTTGGGCATACCTTTGGTCATGCTATTGAGTCATTTGGAAAATATGATGGAACAATTATTCACGGTGAAGCAGTATCAATTGGAATTTGCTTAGCATTCAGACTTTCAAGTAAAATGGGTTATTGTCCTCAAGTTGAAACAGATCGAGTAGTAAGATTTTTTAAGACATTAACTCTCCCAACTTCTTTACGAGAGTTAATAAATTATCCTATTTCAACATCAGAAATGTTAAAAAAATTTAAATATGATAAAAAAAATAAAAATAATCAGTTAACATTTATTCTTAATGAAAAAATTGGAAAATCTTTTATAAAAAATAATATGGATGAAAATATTTTAATTGAATTCTTAAATGATGAGATGTAATGCCAGATTTATTCATATTTTTATGTAACATACTTTTCTTAATTATTTTATCAGGTTTTTTTTCAAGCTCTGAAACTGCTTTAACGGCAGTATCGGAGGCTAGAATTCATGAGTTAGCGCTTCAAGGTAACAAAAGAGCAATAACAATTGAAAGTATTTTGGCTAAAAAAGAAAAAATGATTAGTACAATTTTAATAGGCAATAATTTGGTAAATATTGTAGCCTCAGTATACGCAACAAGCTTTGCTATAATCTATTTTGGTGAATTTGATTTAATTTTTGTAACTATACTATTAACAATTGTTTTAGTAATTTTTGCAGAAGTTATTCCTAAAACTTATGCTTTTAGTCATTCAGATCAAGTGGCTTTAACCGTAGCTCCAATAATTAACTTTTTTATTTTTTTATTAACACCAGCTACATTTATTACAGAACGTTTTGCAAAAATAGTTTCTGGGCCAGTAATTAATGATGAAGAAGCAAAAACTGAAGAACTTAGAGGAATGATCAGATTACATGCTGGAAATGAAAGTCGTGGAAAAGAGCGTGGAAAAATGATGTCAAGTATGCTTGATATGGATGAGGTAACTATAGAAGCTGTTATGACCCATAGAGGCGCAGTCACAATGATAGACTCGAAAGAAGATCCTGAGCTAATTTTTAAGGTTGTAGGGGAAAGTCCATTTACTAGAATACCAATTTATTCAGGCAACCCTGATAATATAATCGGTATATTACACGCAAAAGAATTATTTAGAAATTTAAGAAGAAGAAACTTTAAAAATATAAACTCCATAAACTTATCTGAATTAATGATTCAACCATATTTTGCTCCAGAAACAACATTATTATTTGATCAGTTAGAAATTTTTAAAACCAGGAGAGAACACTTTGCGGTTGTGGTTGATGAATATGGAGATTTTAGAGGGATTGTCACACTAGAAGATATTCTAGAAGAGATAGTTGGCGAAATAGATGATGAAACTGATTTAAAAGTTAAGGGTCTTAAACCTCAACCAGATGGATCTTTTATCGTAGATGGTTCGGTAACAATTAGAGATCTTAATCGCTCCTTGGGTTGGACATTACCAGATCAAAATGCAAATACTATTGCAGGATTAATCTTATTCGAGTCCAAGACAATACCAGAACCTGGACAAGAGTTTAGATTTTTTGATATTAGATTTAGAATATTACAAAAAAAATCAAATTTTATCTCTCAATTACGTTTATGGAATGAGTTAGGAATAAATAAGAATAAAAATTAAGTGTTTTTATATTCCTCTGAAGTGTATGTTTTTATAATTACAGAGTGGAGATCTGATAAAAATTCTTTTTTTAAAGTTTGATTTACCATTCTATGTCTTTCTATCCTGTTTAAATTTTTAAACTTTTCTGAAACAATTATAATTTCAAAGTGACTCTCTACATCTTCTTTAAAGTTTTTATGACCCCTGTGTTGTTCAGAGACGTCTAAAACAGAGAAAAATTCAGGTTCGTAATTTTTTAAGATTAAATTTTCAATATTAATTTTTCTTTTCAACAGAGTCTCTTTTAACAAAAATTTTTAAAAAAATAATTCCTACCTTGCATGGATTACTACATAATTCTATAATTAAAATAAAGAATTAAATTTATGTTGCATACTAATCAAAAAGAAAAACAAGAAAGAATTTGCTCTAACCCGAAATGTAACGAATTAGGGTTATACCCTGCACCTAAATCAAGGGATCAACTAAGAGAATATTTATACTTTTGTATCAATTGTATTAGGGACTTTAATAAATCTTGGAATTATTTTGAAGGATTAAATGAACAAGAATTAGAATTTGAAATAAGAAAATCAGTTACTTGGGATCGACCAAGTTGGAAATTTGGAACAAAAAATATAAATTATGATTTTGAGAAAGCTTTTAATAAGTTTGAAAATAAAAAAAATATAAAAAATAAAAAGATATCTAATAAAACGTTAGAAAACGCATTTAGAATATTAGGCCTGTGTCCTAACACAAATATTAAAGAAGTGAAAACAAAATATAAATTGTTAGCTAAAAAATGGCATCCTGATGTACAAGATGAAAATCAATTAAAAAATAATAGAGATAAATTCATTGATATAACAAATGCTTATAAAATCATTTTAGAATCATTAACTAAACCAGCAAAAACTTAACAGAAACATTTTTGGAGATCATAATATGAACGAAGTTAGTCTAACTAACAACATGGACTTTAATTCAGAGACATTCCCATCTTCTCAAACCTTAGTTATTGATTCAGAAAAAACCTTTGGTTTCAAAACAAACATGAAAATTGTTGGATTTAATGAAAAAACTAAATTTGTACCTGAAATTGACGAATCTTATTTATTTGATGAAACAACTACAAAAGCAATACTTGCTGGATTTTGCTATAATAGAAGGGTTATGATCCAAGGTTACCATGGTACTGGTAAATCAACACACATTGAACAAGTTGCTGCAAGATTAAATTGGCCATGTGTAAGAGTTAATTTAGATAGCCATATTAGTCGTTTAGACTTAGTAGGCAAAGATGCCATTGTTTTAGAGAATGGTAAGCAAGTAACTGAATTTAGAGAAGGAGTCCTTCCTTGGGCGTTACAGAACCCTGTTGCAATTGTATTTGATGAATATGATGCTGGAAGAGCTGACGTTATGTTTGTTATTCAAAGAGTTTTGGAAGTTTCAGGCAAACTAACTTTACTTGATAACAACCGAGTTATAAATCCTCATCAAAATTTCAGATTGTTTGCAACTGCTAATACAGTTGGACTTGGTGATACTACAGGATTATATCATGGAACACAACAAATCAATCAGGGACAAATGGACAGATGGTCTATAGTTTCAACCTTAAATTATTTACCAACTAATGCAGAAGAAGAAATTGTTTTATCTAAAGTTCCAAATTTTAAATCTAAGGATGGAAAAGAAACTATAAAATCCATGGTATCTATAGCTAATTTAACAAGAAATGGATTTATGTCTGGCGATCTTTCTACTGTAATGTCTCCAAGAACAGTTATAACATGGGCAGAAAATACGAATATAATTGAAGATATAGATTTGGCTTTCAAACTTACTTTTTTTAATAAATGTGACGAAATGGAAAGACCAATTTTGTCAGAATATTATCAAAGATGTTTTGGAAGAGAATTAATTAAAGTTGAAAAAAGTATAGACGCTTAAAATTAAAATGAGCAAGAATTCAGAAAATACTCAATTCCAAAATGCTACTGCATCAACTTTAAAAGCAATTTCTGGAAATATGATTGAAGAAAGAGAAATAAAATTTTCTGGATCTACAAGTTATTTATCATCTAAAGAAGTCAGATTACCAATTATATCAAAAGAATTAGGTGGTTCAGAATTGTATAAATTAAGAGGTGAGGCTGATAAAATTGCTCTTAAAATTAAATATCATGATCCTGTTTTACACAGTAAATATATACCATCTTCAGATTTATCATCCCAAATTTTTCAGTTAGCAGAAGAGTCTAGAATTGAAGCTGTTGGATCTAAGAATCTTCTAGGTATAAAGAAAAATTTACAAAATTTAGTTGTTGAAAAATTTAAAGAAACAATTCTACCTGTACCAGGTGGAGAAGATAAAGAAGCGTTAGTAAATGCTTTGCACTTAGTAATAAGAGAAAAAATTACTGGCTCTGACTCCCCTTCAAACACATCTGTTTCTCTAGAGAAATGGCGTCCTTGGATTAATAATAAAATTGGCAATCTTCTAAACCAACTTGCAGAAAATACTACTAATCAAGAAGTTTTTGCTAAATACACCAAAGAATTGTTATCAGCATTACATGCTGATATTGGAGAAAGAGATCCTAATGATGATGGTGAAAACGAGGATACTGAAGACAATAATCCTGATGAGAATGAAGAAAACGATTCGTCTGCAGAAAGTGAAAGTGATAACGATGAAGATGCTGGATTAGATAGCAGTAGCGATACCCAAGAAAATGATCAAGAGATACAAGGTGAAACTCAGGATGCTGATGCCGATAATGAAGATGAAGAGAGTGAAGGTGAAATTGTTCCTAATTCTTTATCAGGAGACAACATAAGTAAAAATAATATTAATTATAATTATCAAGTCTTTTCTACTAAATACGACGAAATAGTCAATGCCACTGAGTTATGTGAAGAAGACGAACTTAACAGACTAAGAGGGACACTTGATAAACAACTTGAAAATCTTCAAGGAGCTATAGCTAGGTTGGCTAATAAACTTCAAAGAAAATTACAGGCTAAACAAAATAGATCCTGGAACTTTGATCTTGAGGAAGGAATGTTAGATGCATCTAAATTAGCTAGAGTAATTACTCAGCCATTATTCCCACTTTCTTATAAGCAAGAAAAAGACATGAAATTTAGAGATACTATAGTGACTTTACTTATAGATAATTCTGGGTCAATGAGGGGAAGGCCTATAACCATTGCAGCAATTTGCGCAGACATCATGGCTAGAACACTTGAAAGATGTGGAGTCAAAGTCGAAATCTTAGGTTTCACCACCAAAGCATGGAAAGGTGGTCAATCAAGGGAACAATGGATAAATGAAGGTAAACCCACTTATCCTGGAAGATTAAATGACTTAAGACATATCATTTATAAACCAGCAGACGCACCATGGAGAAGAGCAAAAAATTCACTTGGATTAATGCTGAGAGAGGGAATTTTAAAAGAGAATATAGATGGTGAAGCATTAATCTGGGCACATGAGCGACTATTAGGTAGAGTGGAGGATAGAAAAATTCTTATGGTCATAAGCGATGGTGCACCTGTAGATGACACTACACTTTCTTCTAATAGTGGTAACTACTTAGAACTTCATCTAAAACAAGTAATCTCATTTATAGAAAATAGGTCACCCGTAGAATTAGTTGCAATTGGTATTGGTCACGATGTTACCCGATATTATGAGAAAGCAGTAACTCTTACTGATGCTGAGCAATTGGGTGGAGCTGTTACTGAGCAGTTAGCAGACTTATTTAATGAAGAATAATGTTAAGAAGGGCTAACTTCTTTTTTTAAATTTTTTTGAATAGATTTTTTAATTGCTATAGCTTGAGGTGCTAGGACTCTATTACTAGTTTTTGATAAGTAATCATCTAAGCCGCCATTTTTTTCAACAGACTTTAGAGCTCTTACAGACACTTTCATGCTAATGAATTTATCTAAGGACTTACTATAGAACTTAACATTTTGAAGATTAGGTAAAAATTTTCTTTTGGTTTTATTTTTTGCATGACTAACATTATTGCCACTCATAACATTTTTACCTGAAATTTCACAAACTCTAGACATTACATACCTCAAGATTAACACAATGACTTATAAGATAGCAAGCCTTGAAGGTCAAGTTAAATGGTAGAAGAATCTAATTTTTTATGATTTTTAAAACCATTAATTGCAACATTCATAGCTTCTTTAGGATTATCAATAACACCAACTATTTCAAATACATTTTTTATATTATCTCTTTTCATTAATTTCGATATGCCACTTATAATTTGATTTGCAACTAAAGGTCCTTCAAATGTTAGAGAAGAATATAATTGGACTAAATGTGCTCCACACAAGATTTTTACATATGCAGTTTTACTGTCTGACACTCCACCAGTTGCAATTAAAAATAATTTATAATTATTATTTTTAATTATTTTGTTTGCTTGTGACAAAATATCTGTTGATTTTTTAAATAATGGTTTCCCAGACAATCCTCCTAATTCATTAGATTTTTTTGATTTTAGATTACTTTCTCTATCTAAAGTCGTATTAGAAATAATCAACCCAAAAATTTTTTGCGAATGAGCTGTTTCAATAATAGAGTTCAATGTCTGCTTATTTATGTCTGGAGCAATCTTCAAAAAAATTGGCAATTTTTTATTAAGAGTTTTGGATGCGGCAATCCCATCCTTAACAAAATTTATAACTTTTTCTAAATTCTCCTTATTTTGAAACTCTCTTAAATTTGGTGTGTTAGGTGAAGACACATTTATAGAAATATAGTCGGCAAACTTTGATAAGTTTTTAGCAAGCACTTTATAATCGTTAAATCTATCTTTGCTATCTTTGTTGGGGCCAATGTTAACTCCAACAAGAAAATTACTTCCTACTGGGAATTTTTTTCTATAGTCTTCTAATTGTTTTCTTGCCTGTAACATTCCTAAATTGTTAAAACCATTTCGATTTATTATAGCTCTATCTTTTTCAAGCCTAAAAATTCTTGGTTTTGGATTTCCATATTGAGGCATTGGGGTAATAGTACCAACTTCTGTGAAACCAAAGTTCAAAAAATGAATTTTGTTTATTACTTCTGCATTTTTATCAAAACCAGCGGCAACACCAATAAAATTTTTAAAAATCAAATTACCAATGTTTATTGGAATTCCAATTTTATTTAATCTTGGATGCAAACCAAGTTTCAAGAATTTAATAGTTATTTTATGAGCAATTTCTGGATCAAGTTTTCTTACAAAGAAAGTAATAAATTTCCAAATCATTGAGTCTATTCTTTAACTAAGTTACCTAGGATAACGTTTTCTAATAATTTTTTTGTTGGGCCAATACCATAGAGTTTTATGAAGCTTCCCATTCTAGGTCCTTCAGATTGTCCTAGAACAGTCTCGTACAAACCTTTAAACCATTCACGTAAATTCTCATATTCAAGTTTTTTTCCAATTGTAAATACTATAGCTTGAATATCATCAGAAGAGGTTTCATTGTTTAATGTTGATAAAGTGTTTATTAATTCTGTTATACCTTTTCTCTCCTTTTCATTTGGAAGCCTGTACTTCTTTTGAGGTTCTATTTTCTCTTTATAAAAATTAACGGCTAGATCAATTAAATCATCTAATTCTTTAGTTCTTATTGAATTAGGTGAGTAGGTTTTGACATATCCCCATACTATATCTGGGTCACTGGCATAACATACGGACACTAAATTTAACAATAATGTATATGTAACAGGAAGGTCATTAGATTTTGGTGACCCTTTATGTAAATGCCATACTGGATTATCAATTTTTCCACGAGTGTCTTGTTCAGAATATTTTTTCAAATGCAAAAAATATTCATCAGTGGTTTTAGGTATGACATCAAAAAAAAGTCTCTTAGCTCTTTTGGGATTTGTATACATAAACAGATTTAAAGATTCAGCCGAACCATATCTCAACCACTCCTCTATGGATAAACCATTACCTTTGGATTTTGAAATCTTTTCACCATTATTATCTAGAAAAAGTTCGTAGGAAAAGCCTGATGGAGGTATCCCTCCAAGGACTCTCAATATTTTGCTAGATAAAATTACACTTTCAGATAAGTCTTTTCCTGACATCTCATAATCTACACCTAGAGCAAACCAACGCATTGCCCAATCACACTTCCACTGCAACTTACATGATCCACCAAGAATAGAAACAGTAACTAATTCTTTAGTATCTTCGTCAATATAACTTACAGTATTGTTTTTAGTATTGATTGAAGTGATGTTAACTTGCAAAACTTTACCAGATTTTGGGCAGACTGGAAGAAACGGACTGTAAGTTTTTTTTCGATCTTCACCTAAAGTAGGCAAAATTATGTTTTTTATTTTTTCATAATTTAATAAAATCTTTTTGAGTGCGTCATCAAATTTACCGCTTTTATAGCATTCTGTAGCAGAAACAAACTCATACTCAAAATTAAAGTGGTTTAAAAATTCTTGTAGTTTATGATTATTATGATCACCAAAACTACTAAATTTTTCAAAAGGATCAGGAACACTTGTTAAGGGATGTTCAATAAATTTCTCAAGTAAATCTCTGTTAGGGACATTTTCTGGAATTTTACGAAAGCCATCCATGTCATCTGAAAAACATATTAACTTTGTGTTTCTATCAGTTAAAACTTCAAATGCGTTACGTACAACGTTAGTCCTCGCAACTTCACCAAATGTTCCAATATGAGGAAGTCCTGAAGGTCCATACCCAGTCTCAAATAGAACAGGGGTATTGTTATCTCTTGGAGCAAAACACTCAATTTTATCCAGTCTATCCCTTAAATTCCTAGCTTCAACAAAAGGCCAAGCATTCGATTTCTCTGCAAATTTTTTAATCTCTGATTTTTTCATAACTTAATTTTAAATAATATTTTTTATTGCTATATGAGTTAATAGTAGTAAGCAACAAATAATCAAATAATTATCAAAAAAAAACACCTCTAACTAAAAAAGCTAGAGGTGTTAAATTAATAAAGTAGAGCAGAATTACATCATGCCTGGCATGCCGCCCATGCCGCCCATGCCGCCCATGCCGCCCATGCCGCCCATGTCTGGCATTCCACCACCACCACCTGCTGGTGGTTCAGGCTTGTCAGCAACCATAGCTTCTGTAGTTATCAATAGACCTGCTACAGATGCTGCATTTTGTAAGGCTGATCTTACGACCTTAGTTGGATCTATAACTCCAGCTTTAACTAAGTCTGTAAATTCATTAGTTTGAGCATTGAAGCCGTAGTTCGCATCAGTTGATTCCAGTAATTTACCTACAATTACTGCACCGTCTTGACCAGCGTTGTCTGCTATTTGCTTTGCAGGAGCTTTTAAAGCTCTTCTTACAATATCAACACCCATTTTTTGGTCTGAGTTGTCAACTTTAAGTTTATCTAATGACGCAATTGCTTTCACGAAAACAACTCCACCACCAGGTACAATACCTTCTTCAACAGCGGCTCTTGTAGCATGCATCGCATCATCTACACGATCCTTACGTTCTTTAACTTCAACTTCAGTAGCTCCTCCGACTTTGATAACAGCAACTCCACCAGCAAGCTTAGCTAATCTTTCTTGAAGTTTTTCTTTATCATAATCAGAGGTAGTCTCTTCGATCTGAGCTCTTATTTGATTACATCTAGCGGTAATGTCATCCTTGGATCCTGCACCATCAATTATAGTAGTTTCTTCTTTTGTAACCTCTACACGTTTTGCTGTACCAAGCATTTCAAGTGTTACATTATCAAGTTTTATACCAAGGTCTTCAGATATCAGATCTCCTTTTGTTAAAATTGCAATATCCTCTAACATAGCTTTTCTTCTATCTCCGAAACCTGGGGCTTTAACGGCAGCTATTTTTAAACCACCTCTAAGCTTGTTAACAACAAGAGTTGCTAATGCCTCACCTTCGACATCTTCAGCAATAATTAAAAGAGGCTTACCAGATTGAACAACTTTTTCTAATATTGGTAACATTTCCTGTAGGTTAGCTAATTTCTTTTCAAACAATAGTATGTATGGATCATCCATAACTACTTTCATTTTATCAGCGTCTGTTATGAAGTAAGGAGATAAGTATCCTCTATCGAATTGCATACCTTCTACAACGTCTAATTCAGTTGCAAGTGTTTTACCTTCTTCAACTGTTATAACACCTTCATTTCCGACTTTATCCATAGCCTTGGCTATCATTTCACCAATCTCAGTTTCACCATTTGCTGATATGGTGCCAGCTTGTGCAACTTCTTCATTAGTAGAAATTTTACTAGTTCTTGATTCCAAATCAGCTACAACAGCTTCTATGGCTAGATCGATACCTCTTTTAAGATCCATAGGATTTAAACCAGCAGCAACTGCTTTAGAACCTTCTTTGACAATAGCTTGAGCCAATACTGTTGCAGTAGTTGTACCATCACCTGCAACATCGTTAGCTTTAGAAGCAACTTCTCTTACCATCTGTGCGCCCATGTTTTGAAATTTTTCTTTTAATTCAATTTCTTTAGCAACAGTAACACCATCTTTGGTTATCCTTGGTGCACCAAAAGATTTATCAATAACAACATTCCTACCCTTAGGTCCAAGTGTAACCTTTACTGCTTCTGCCAGTATATCAACACCTTCTATCATTTGTGCTCTAGCGTTAGCACCAAATTTGACTTCTTTAGCAGCCATTTTTTTTTCCTTTCAAATTATAAAGTAATTATTATTTCTTAAAGAATAATTAACCCATTATTCCCATGATATCGCTTTCTTTCATGATCAAAAGATCTTTACCATCAAGCTTGACTTCAGTACCGGACCATTTCCCAAAAAGTACAACATCACCTTCTTTTACATCTAAAGGTTGAATCTTTCCAGTCTCGTCACGTGCTCCGGAACCTGCTGCAATAATCTTACCTTGCATTGGCTTTTCTTGTGCTGAATCTGGAATAATTATTCCACTAGCTGTTTTCTCCTCTGCTTCGAGGCGCTCAACAACAACTCTGTCGTGAAGTGGCCTAAACTTCATGCCTTTTCTCCCTTATTAAAAATGTTAAAGTTAAACAATAAATACATTACTGATGGAGCTTAAATAGTGTAATTAAATGTAACTTTCAAGATTAAATAAAAAAAATATTTAAAATATTGCTTTTAAGATAAAACATCACATATACATAAAAAAAGCATTAATTAACAATGAATTCTATTTCAAATCAAACATATATAAATACATGGCTGTACACTACTATTGTAATGGTAGTTCTAATGATACTAATCGGCGGTATTACTAGGTTGACAGATTCTGGTTTATCAATGGTTGAATGGAGACCAATTTGGGGGTTTTTACCACCTATTACTGATGAAGAATGGAAAAGAGTTTTCTCACTTTACATGAGCTCGCCAGAATATATTTTTAAAAATCAAGGAATGAGCATCATAGAATTCAAAAAGATATTTTTTTGGGAATACTTTCACAGATTATGGGGAAGGTTAATTGGAATCGTTTTTATTATTCCGTTAATTATTTTTTATTTGTATAATAAAATTCCAAATTCAATTTTACTAAAATTATTAACTATTTTGTTTTTAGGTAGTTTACAAGCAATCATAGGCTGGTGGATGGTAAAGTCTGGTCTTGTAAATGATCCTACAGTTTCACAATATCGTTTGGCTGTCCATTTATCTAATGCATTGTTAATATTATTTCTTTTAATTTGGACTTTATTAGAATTTAAGAATGGTCACTCTAAAATTAAATTAGACTTCAGTTTCATAATTTTTTGTTTTTTATTTACAACAATTATCGCTGGTGCATTTGTTGCTGGAATGGACGCAGGCTTGATGTACAACGAATACCCTTTAATGGGATATAGTTTTATCCCAGAAAATTATGGTGAAAATGGATTTTTAGATCCATTTGAAAATCCTGCATCAGCTCAGTTTCATCACAGACATATAGCTTTATTCACTACAATATGTGTTCTGATATATTGCTACAGAAACTATAAACAAAGTAGTGATGGAATTGTTAAGAAATACTCCCTGTTTATGAGTGCATTAGTATGTTTCCAATTTTTCTTAGGTATATTTACCTTAATTAATATGGTTCCGATTTACTTAGGAGCTCTTCATCAAACTGGAGCAGTTATTTTATTCATATTTCTTACAATTATAATGCATAGATTGAATATGATTAGAATTAATTAAGTTTGGTGTTTTTTGTCTAATTTAATACCTAATTCTTTTAATTGAAGTTCGTTTATTTCGTTTGGTGCGTTCATCATCAAATCTTCTGCTTTACCAGTCATTGGAAATAAAATTACTTCTCTTATATTTGGTTCATCAGCTAATAACATTACAATACGATCAATACCTGGAGCTATACCTCCATGAGGAGGTGCACCAAATTTAAAAGCATTAATCATGGCTGGGAATTTATTGTCAACAACCTCGGGCTTGTGACCTGCAATTTCGAAAGCTTTATACATTATTTCAGGAACATGATTTCTTATAGCACCAGATGAAAGCTCAATTCCATTACAAACTAAGTCATATTGATATGCGAGAATATCAAGTGGATTTTCATTCAACAATGCTTCCATACCTCCTTGTGGCATAGAAAAAGGATTATGAGAAAATTCTATTTTGCCAGTATTTTCGTCTTTTTCAAACATGGGGTAATCAACTATCCAACAAAATTTAAATATATTTTTTTCAATTAGTTCTCTATCTGTTGCAATTTTAACTCGGGCTTTTCCTGCTAAATTAGCTGCTTCACTTTCTGATGCACAAGAAAAGAATAAAGCATCTCCATCATTAAGGTTAAATAAGGACTTCATTTCAAGAGCTTTTTCAATTCCCAATGCATTTGCAATTGGTCCTTTAGCAGTGTTTTCACTAAAAATAATATATCCCATTCCAGGCGCACCTTCTCCTTGGGCCCAACTATTCATTCTATCAGCAACCGATCGTGAACCACAATTTGGACCAGGAACAGCTCTTACTACAGATCCATTTTCAATTGATTTTGCAAAAATAGTAAAACCAGAATTTCTAAAAATATCTGTTACATCTTGAATCTCAAGAGCAAATCTCAAGTCAGGTTTGTCATTCCCATATTTTAACATTGAGTCTTTGTAAGTAATTTTTTGAAAAAACTCATCAATGCTTTTGTCTGAATATTTTTTAAAAACTTCTTTAATCACAGGCTCTACAGCCTGAAAAACATCTTCTTGTTCAACATAAGACATTTCTAAATCAAGCTGATAAAATTCTCCTGGTGATCTGTCAGCTCTACTGTCTTCATCTCTAAAACATGGCGCTATTTGAAAATATTTATCAAAACCAGAAACCATTATGAGTTGTTTAAACTGCTGAGGAGCTTGAGGTAAAGCATAGAACTTCCCTTTATTAAGTCTAGAAGGAACCAAAAAATCTCTTGCACCTTCTGGGCTAGAAGCAGTTAAAATTGGTGTTTGAAATTCTACAAATCCTAACTCTAACATTTTATTTCTAATGGTTTGAATAACGTTAGATCTTAAGACAATATTTTGATGAGGCCTACTTCTTCTCAGGTCTAAATATCTGAATTTTAATCTAGTTTCTTCACCATAATCTTCATCTGAATTTACTTGCAGAGGTAATGCTTTTGATTGGGAGATAATTTCTAATTCTGACAAGTTAATTTCGATTCTACCTGTTGGTAAATTATCATTAATCGTTTCATCTGATCTTTCCACAACTATTCCTGATACCGTTATTACACTTTCTAAAGGTAGGCTCTCAAAAATAGAAAAATTCTTATTTGATGAATCAACAACGACTTGTGTTAATCCGTAATGATCTCTAAGGTCTATGAATATTAGTTGTCCATGATCCCTCTTTCTATGAACCCAGCCTGATAACTTTACCTGGTCGTTAACGTTTTCAATTCTTAATTCATTACATTTATGAGTTCTATATTTATGCATTTGAAAATTCCTATAAATTAGAATTAAATTTATTATGAGTTCTGTTTTTGATCTCTTTCATAATCTCTAAAGCTTTTTGATTATCTATCAGTGGCCAAATAGCGATTTCGTCTGACGAACGAAGACATCCTAAACATAAATTACTTTTAGGATCAATTGAGCAAACTCCAACACAAGGACTAATTTTATTCATTTGCCCCATTTCACTTCCTCTTTTATTTATTATTTTCTTTTATAGCTTGCGCAAGCATTTCTAAAAGATCAGAAATACCTGACTCACCGCTGGTTGCGCTTATCAAATTGTTATCTCTAACCGTTGGTTTATCAATAATCTCTGCACCAGCAGCAATTAAAAGAGCACTATCCGCATCTGATGCGGCAACTTTTCTACCTTTCGCGGCATCTATGGTTGTAAGTAAAATTGAGGAAACACCTGCCAAAGCAACTGGTTCATTTTCTCTTAAAAAAGCCCTTAAAATTCTTCTTACATGAAGATCATTGCTCAAAGTTTCTATTTGATTTGCTCCACCTGGCACAATTAAAGCATCAAAATCTATAGCCAATGTCTCAGAAACTGGTTGATCAACAGGATAAGATAATCCCCATTTCTCTGATGCCCAACCACTAGTCGTTCCAATATCTCGAGAAATTATAGTGTAAGAACCTTCAGCAGCTAAAATTGTTTTCTGTATTATTAAAAATTGTTCTTCATTAAAACCACTTGCTACCATCACAGCAATTTTTTTGCCCTTAAACGCTGATGTATTAGACAAAATGCACTCCTAATTTTTTGTTTTAAATTCTATAGAAGATTTAGATTAGCTAATCAAGTAATCTAGTTAAAATTAAATTTGCCACTTTATAGTTTTTCTATTTATAAAGGCTATAGTGAACAATAATAAGGTTGGAAACAATATTTGGAAAAATGTTGCAATGCCAAGGTCTTGTTTAGAACCACTCAAAGCTAAATTTAGAGCCTCGACTGTCAAAGTTGTAACTCTGCCCGCTCCTATAAAATAAACAGGTACATACAAAGCAAAAGAAACTATCATGCCTATAGCGAATGAAGTCATAAGAGAAGGTAAGACTAATGGAATTTTTATCTTAAACAACCTACCTAATCTGTTTTTTCCTAGACTAGAAGCTACTTTTATATAATCAGATTTAACTTCTCTCATAGCTGGAGCAAGTATGATAAAACAATATGGTATTACGTAAAATAATTGAACAAATATGAGTGGCATTAAAAAACTACTAAAATTAAAAAATATCATAAAGCTCTGTATTCCAATCAAAAAAGAAATTTGGGGAATAAATAAAGGAGTAAATATAATCCGTTCAAATTGAGTTTTTGTTATGTTTAAATAGTCTAATAATTCAACCCACAAAATTGTTAACGATATAGATAATAATGAAACCATCAAAGGAATAAATATAGAAACTAAAATCAATGATTTATTCTGATAATAAAAACTTAAAAAATTATCTATGTTTAAATCATTTGGCAAAAAATTTGGAAAGTACCAATTTTCACTAAATCCCCATAATATAGAACAAATTATACCCATAAAAGATAATAAAAGTAAAATTACGCTAAAACATAGAATAGCAATTTTCAAAAACTCAGATTTAAATGAAGTGATTTTTATAAAAAAAACATAGAAGAATTTTAATTTAATAATTTTCTCAAAAAAAATCCAAACTATGAGTAAAATTATAATTAAAAATAATTGAATTAAAGATAAATTTGAAGCTATAAAGAATGAATCCATATCTGAAGATTGAAAAATTTGCAAAATTCGTACTGATAAAGTGGAAGGAGTTGATGGTGCCAAAAGTAAAGACATATCAACCACTGATGACGAAAATGCAATGATTATAAATACAACAAGTCTAATTTTTTTGTAAATGATTGGAAATATTAATATAAACCAAGTAGAAAAACTCGAATGCTGCAGTGATTTGCCCATATCAAAAAATTTCGATGAAGAAAACTCTTTCAAAGCTGACAAAGACACCAAGATTAAGAATGGAATTTCTTTTAACATAAGGCCTAATATTAAAATAAAACCGTATTCATCTGGAAATATATAAGTGTTCGGAGGTCTATCAAAACCTGTTAACCAAGGTGAAACAGACCTTAACAATAATCCACTTGGAGACAAAAGAAAAATTAAACCAATAGCCATTGTAATATGTGGTAGAGCAATTAAAGGTGATATGATGATTTTTAGATAATTATAAAATTTAGTTTTAAAAAAATACAAAAGAATGACTTGAGAAAAAAATAAAGCTAAAGCAGTTGAAACTAAACCAGTAAATATCGACAATAATATTGACTTATATATCCCTGGAATATTCATTGAAATATAGAAATAATTTAAGTTAAGTTCGCCTTTTCCTAAAGTCGGCAAATAATTGAATGATGGTAAAAAAAAACCTAAAAAACCAAACAATATAGGTAAAGTGATAATTATTCCAATAAAGACTATTGAAACTTTGGAAAGGAGCCGGCAAAAATTATTTACCATTTATGACCTAATTATTTGAGCCATATTTTTCTATCCACCCTTCTTCTATAATTTTAACCCAGGAGGGATGTGGTTCCTCCAGTTTCATGGTTAACTCCTCATTTGAGAGTGTTGCAACACCTCTTGGAAGAGAAGTAAATTTATTTTTCCAATTTTTATCTAATTTTGCTACTGAAATAACACTTGGGTCACCCCATAAAGTCTTATCTTGTTTTTTTAATTGAGCTTCCGGTGATATTAGGAAATTAACAAAGATTTTAGAAGCAGTTTTTTTTCCAGAATTATATGGAATTGCTAAAAAATGAACGTTTGCAAGAGTTCCGTCTTTATGTATGTAACTTCTTACAGTGTTAGGTAACTTTCCTTCAGAAATTGCATTTGAAGCGTGTGCTATATTAAATGCCATTCCAATGTCAATTTCTCTTTCTGCAACTAATTCTGTTAAAGCTAAATAATTAGGGGGGTAATTTTTGCCTTCTCTCCACAAATAAGGAGTTGTCTCATCTAACCATTTCCATAATGGGCTTAGAGTATCTTTATGCTTATGAATAATATACTCTGATTTCAACAATCTTTTATCATCTATCAACTCAATTAAAATTTGTTTTAAAAAACTAGTCCCTGTAAAATCTGGTGGCTGAGGAAAAGTAAACCTTCCTTTATTTTTTATTATATAATCTTTTAATTCAGATGCTGATCTTGGTGGTGATTTAATGTATTTACTATCATAGTAAAAATTTAATTGTGACACTCCCCAAGGCATTTCCATACCTTCTGTGGGAACCCCAAAATCATTTAACAAACTTAGGTTATTTTCAAAATCTAAATACTTAGAATTTGGTAAGTCTCTAATCCAATTTCCAGAATGAAGCATATTATTTTTCTTCATCACTGAAAAATTTTCTCCATTAATCCAAACTAAGTCAACAGCTCCATTGTTATCTTTTTTAACATTTTTTTCTGATAAAATTCTTGCTACTACATTAGCAGTATCAGTTACTTTTACGTGTTTAACTGTTATGTTATATCTTTTTTTGATTTCATCTGAAGCCCATTTGATATACGAGTTAATATTCTTAGCGCCACCCCATGCGTGAAAAAAAACTGTTTGCCTAGAAACTTTGTTAGCTTTTGTGTCCCAATCATTCTTTTTTTCTGTGGCATTGGTGTAAGGGCTAATTATAAAAAAAATACTAACTAAAAAACATCTTAAAACTATTTTAGCTAAATTATCTGCCAATTTTAAATACATTTAGATTTACCTCAAAGTTTGTTCTTGAATAGACAAATATTGATATTAGATATATTAATATCAATGATAGTTACTATCTCCAAAATACTCAACACAGAAATAGTTATGTAATTATGAATGCTCTCTTGATTTTGATAAATGAAATTATAACACTCTACCTATATACATTATTTGCTTACGTTATAATGAGCCTTCTAATCCAATTTCAAATGATTAATAGCTATAACAAAATTATTAATACAATTTTTAGAGCATTAATATCTTTGCATGAACCTTTATTAGGAAAAATTAGACAGTATATACCATCTCTTTCAGGAATAGATTTATCCCCTGTGATTGTTATTCTTTTATTGAGCTTTTTAAAAAACTTAATACAAGATTATAGGTTAGGATTATAAATTAATTAATGAATACTATAAATAAAATAATTGATGGAAAGATGTATGCTGAAAAACTGTTAGGAGAAATTCATCCTCTAAGCAAAGGATTTTTAGTTAATTTTAATCGTAAGCCATGCCTTACTGTCATACTAGTTGGAGACAATCCCGCTAGTAAAATATATGTAAAAAATAAAATCCAAATAGCCAAAAAAATTGATATAGAATCTAAAGAAATCTTACTTGGTTCTGATGTTACAGAAGACGAATTAATACACCATATCTCAACACTAAATAAAGATCAAAATGTGGATGGAATTCTTGTACAGCTTCCACTTCCAAGACATATTTCAGAAAAAAAGATAATTAATTTAATTAGTCCATCAAAAGATGTTGATGGGTTTCACCCAAAAAATTTCGGTAAACTTTTCATGGGGGACCCAAAATTTATTCCATGCACACCCTTAGGCTGTCTTTACATGTTGAAGCACGAAATTAAAGATATAAAAGGGAAAAACGCTGTTATAATTGGGAGATCAAACATTGTTGGAAAACCAATGGCGTCACTGTTACTATCTTCAGACTGCTCAGTGACAATAACTCATTCAAAAAGCAACAACATTCAAGAACATACCAGAAAAGCAGACATCTTAATTGTAGCAGTGGGTATTCCTGAAATGATTGATGAAAAATTTATTAAACCAGGCGCTATTGTAATAGATGTTGGAATTAATAGATTAGAATGTAAAAATAATGATAATTCTATTACTAAGCGAGTACTTGTTGGTGATGTAAAATTTGAAAAAGTTTTTAAAATTGCCAAAAAAATTACCCCTGTTCCAGGTGGCGTTGGGCCAATGACAATTGCATGCTTAATGCATAATACTGTCAAGGCTGCCTATATTAACAAAAAAAATGATTTTATTAATGTTTTAGAAGGAATTTTATAATGGATTGGTTTAACATTACTTTATTTCTTTCTATGACATTAGTGGTTATTATTCTTGCTTGGGGCTTGATAACAATGGCTAGAGGTGGAGAATACAACAAGTCACATAGCAATATTTTAATGAGATACAGAATAATTTTTCAAGCTATAGCAATATTAATTTTTATATGCTTATTAATATATAAGAGATATTACAATGGTTAAATTAAATAAAATTTATACCCGAACGGGGGACGATGGGTCAACTGGGTTAACCGATGGAAGTAGAGTTCCAAAGCACTCACCTAGACCACAAGCATATGGTTCAGTTGATGAATTAAATTCCTCCTTAGGAATGGTATACTTTTGCTTAAACAAAGGAAATTCAAACTTACTTCATATTGAAATTAAAAATTTAATCAGAGAAATTCAAAATGATTTATTTGATTTAGGTGCAGATTTAGCAACACCAATATCGAAAGAAAAAGAAAAGTATCCAGCACTTAGAATTAAAAAGGGACAGATTGATAAAATAGAAAATAAAATAGACTATTATAATAAGTCATTAAATCCTCTTAATTCCTTCATTTTACCAGGTGGGTCTGAAGCCTCTACTTTGCTACACCAGTCAAGAACAATAGCTAGAAGAGCTGAAAGAGACGTCAGTTTACTCTCAAGCATAGAAGATATAAACATACAATCTTTAATTTATTTGAATAGATTGTCTGATTTATTATTTGTATTATGTAGAGTTTTAAACGAAAATGGACTAAAGGATGTATTATGGATACCAGGTTTGAATCAAAAATAATTTATTTACGAAAGGGAGTTTAGTTTGAAAATTTTAGTGCCTGTTAAAAGAGTGGTAGACTATAACGTAAAAGTCAGAGTTAAAAATGATAATTCTGGTGTTGAATTAGAAAATGTTAAAATGTCTATGAACCCTTTTGACGAAATAGCTGTTGAAGAGGCTTTAAGATTAAAAGAAAAAGGAATAGCGAATGAGGTTGTAGCTATATCTATCGGTGCATCTCAGGTCCAAGAAACTATAAGAAATGCTCTTGCAATGGGTGCAGATTCAGGAATTTTTGTTGAATCCAACGATAATATTGAACCACTTAACGTAGCAAAAATTATTTCATCTATTGCTAAAAAAGAAAATATCGATTTGATGATTTTAGGTAAGCAAGCAATAGACGATGATATGAATGCTACTGGTCAGATGATTGCAGCCTTATTAGATTGGCCTCAAGCTACTTTTGCAAGCAAAGTGGAAATTTCAGGAAAAACAGCCAAGGTTAGCCGCGAAGTTGACGGTGGAATTGAAAATATTGAAATTTCATTACCTGCAGTTATTAGCACTGACTTACGATTAAATGAACCCAGATATGCTAGCCTTCCAAACATTATGAAAGCTAAGAAAAAGCCAATTAGCGAAATTAAGATTGAAGATCTAAACATAGAAATAAAAAAACATTTAAGTATTTTAAAAGTTGAGGAACCTGCTAAACGTCAATCAGGAATTATGTTAAAAACTGTGGATGAATTAGTTGATAAATTAAAAAATGAAGCAAAAGTAATATAAGAAAATAAAGGAATATAAAATGAAAGTACTTGCTATAGCTGAACATAATAATCATGAACTTTTGCCTGCTACTTTACATACTGTAAATGCAGCCAAACAAATTGGCGATACTGACTTGTTAGTTGTGGGTCATAGTTGCCAAGAAGTTATTGACAATGCAAGCAAAATTGACGGTCTTTATCAAGTTCTTTATTGCAATGATGAAATGTATAAAAACTCAATAGCAGAAAATTTATCTGTCCTTATTAAATCTATTGCACAAAATTATTCTCACATTTTATTTTCAAATACAGCTAGTGGAAAAAATACAGCTCCTCGTCTAGCTGCTTTGCTAGATGTTATGATTGTTCCAGATATAATTGAAATAATAGACGAAAATACTTTTAAAAGACCAATTTACGCTGGCAACGCCATAGCCACTTGCAAGAGCGAAGATGCATGTAAAGTTATTACTGTAAGGACTACTGCATTTGAAAAAGCTTCATTAAATGAAAATCAAGTTGAAGCTGTATCTATTAAAGCTGAGAAAAATACTGAATTAACAAAATATATTAATTCAGAACTTTCACAAAATGAAAGACCTGAATTAACTGCTGCTGATATTGTTGTTTCAGGTGGAAGAGGCCTTGGATCGGCTGAAAACTTTCAAGTACTAGAAAAATTGGCGGACAAACTAGGAGCAGCAATGGGGGCAAGTAGAGCGGCAGTTGATGCTGGCTATGTGCCCAACGATTGGCAAGTAGGCCAAACTGGAAAAGTAGTTGCCCCAAATTTATATATAGCTGCTGGAATTTCTGGCGCAATACAGCATTTAGCAGGCATGAAAGACAGTAAGGTAATTGTAGCGATAAATAAAGACGAAGAGGCTCCTATTTTTTCTGTGTCTGACTATGGGCTTGCTGATGATTTATTTAAAACTGTGCCAGAAATGGAGAAACTAATAAAATAAGCTTTTTATCTTATTTATTATTGTATCTTCTCCCCATTTTAAAATTCCCTCATGTTTTGAAATTATGAAACTATTTTGATTAACTATTATTGTTGTAGGAATTCCTCTCAATTTTAATGCTTTAAAAATTTTCATTTCGTTGTCAAAGAAGTGATCTAAATTTGAAGCACCATTATTAGATAAAAATTTTAGTTGATCTTTAATGTCTTTTTTATCTATTGATATAGTTAAAACGTCTATATTGTATTTTTTAATTTTAGATTTTAATAAACTTAAATCAGGCAACTCTTCTTTACAAGGGACACACCAAGTGGCCCAAAAATTAATTACATAACCTTTTTTCTTCAAATCCTGATTAAATTTTAATATAATAGGCTTTTCTCTATTATCCAGAACCTTTAAAGTTGGAAATTTTATTTTATCACTTATTTTATCTAGGTATTCGTCAGCGTAAGCATTCCCGGACAAAATTGCGAGATATAATAATATTATTATTTTTTTATTAAAATTTGATATAAGCATGTTAAGTATTACTTTAGATTAATAATTTCTTAGTATTGAATATATATAATAAAATGAAAAAAAGTAGTTTAGATAAACAAAAAAATAATAAAATTTGGGGTGGAAGATTTTCTACATCTCCTAGCGAGTTAATGGAGGGGTTTAATTCATCGATTCAATTTGATCAGATACTTTATATCGAGGATATTGATGGATCAATAGCACATTCAGAAATGTTATCTAAACAAAATATTATATCTGAAAAAGAGTTTTTATCTATTAAGTCTGGTTTAGAACAAATAAAAAAAGAAATATCCAACAAAGAGTTTAATTTCTCGACTAAACTAGAAGATATACATATGAATATTGAAAATAGATTAGTGGAAATAATAGGAGATACTGGTAAAAAATTACATACTGCTAGATCAAGGAATGATCAAGTTGCAACTGATATCAAATTATGGCTAAGAAAAAAAATTGATGAAATAGAATTAAGTCTGAAAAATTTGCAACGTACACTTATTGAAAAATCCGAAATATATTATGATCTCTTTATGCCTGGCTATACCCATCTTCAAGTCGGTCAACCAGTTACATTTGGACACCATCTATTAGCTTACGTGGAGATGTTTGGTAGAGATAGGGGAAGATTACTTGACTGTAGAAAAAGAATGAATGAGTTACCTTTGGGCTCTGCTGCTTTAGCAGGTACTAGTTATCCAATAGATAGACACTTTGTAGCAAACAAACTTGGCTTTAGCAAACCTACTGAAAATTCAATGGACGCTGTTGCTGATAGGGATTTTGCAATTGAATTTATGTCTGCATCATCACTAATAGCTATACATTTATCTAGGCTTGCTGAAGAATTAGTTATTTGGTCGTCTGACAGGTTTAATTTTGTTAAATTACCAGAAAACTTTACAACTGGTTCTAGTATTATGCCTCAAAAAAGAAATCCAGATGCAGCTGAATTAATAAGGGCTAAACCTGGTAGAATATTTGGTAATTTACTAAGTTTAATGACAGTTCTGAAAGGACTGCCAATGACATATGGCAAAGATATGCAAGAAGATAAAGAGCCAATAATTGATACTGCTAAAAATATTGAACTATGCATTTTGAATATGGAAGGTATGATCGGAGATATTGAACCTATTCCTGAAAAAATGATGGAGGCACTTCAAAAAGGCTTTCCAACTGCTACAGACTTAGCAGATTACCTTGTAAAAAATCTTAAAATACCCTTCCGAGAAGCTCATCATTTAACAGGTAAAATAGTTTTATTAGCTGAGACAAAAATGACTTCTTTAGAAAATTTAACTTTAGAGGATATCCAAAGTGTTGTTCCTAATGTAGATTTAAAAATATTAGAAGTTTTAAAGATTAAAAATTCTGTATCAAGTAGAACATCTTATGGTGGAACAGCGCCGAAAAATGTTTTAAAAGCTGTTGAAAATGCTAAGAAAAGATTTTTAGAGGGATAATCAAAGAATGAATTTCAAAATCATACTTCTAGTTGTAATATTTATATCATCTGTTTCTTTATATGGCTGCGGAAGAAAGGATTCTCCTATAAAACCTATAGAAATCACTACAAAAAAATAGATTTATTATGCACCCTTTAGGTTTTTACAGAGATAAAAATAATGAACTTAATGTTCAAGGAATTAAGCTAGACAGTCTTACAGAAAAGTATGGCTCACCACTATTTATATACGATACAGGCTTAATGAAAGAAAGATATGAAGTCTTTCAAAATACTGTCAAAAATGTCAAAGGAAATATTCACTATGCTGTAAAAGCAAATGATTCTGTGAATATAATTAAATTTTTTGGAAAGTTAGGTGCAGGAGCTGATATAGTATCTATAGGTGAATTTCACAAATGTATTGCAGCTGGAATAACACCAGATAAAATAATTTTTTCTGGTGTTGGGAAAGATAAAAATGAGATTGAAATAGCAATAAGAAATAAAATTTTACAATTTAATATTGAATCTGAAGAAGAACTTTATGATATCAATCAAGTTGCTTCAAAGCTCAAGATAACAGCAAATATTTGTTTAAGGATAAATCCTGATATTGCACCAAATACTCATAAGAAAATATCAACTGGAGAAAAAGAAACTAAATTTGGTATTGATAATGAAGATATTTTCTCAATCTATGAAAAATTGCACAAATTACAATATATAAATCCAGTTGGTTTGGGTGTTCACATTGGATCTCAGATTTTTGATTTCAATTTCTTTCACAAAGCTTATTCAAACCTAAAAACTGTTGCTGATAAACTTAAAAACGATGGATTTAAGGTTCCTACTTTGGATTTAGGAGGTGGAATTGGAATATATTATGATGAAAATAAGAATCCAGATTTTGAAACCTATAAAAAAGTTATCTCTGATTTATTTCTAGATTCTGAATATAAATTAAGCTTTGAGCCAGGAAGAATCTTAATAGCTGAAGCTGGAGTTTTAGTGACAAAAGTAATAAGAAATAAAAAGAATAAAGATAAAAATTTTATTATAATTGATGCAGCAATGAACAATTTAATTAGACCGACTTTATATGATGCATACCATAGAATAGAACCTGTTAAAAAGATTTCAGGTAAAAAAATTATTGCGGATATTGTTGGACCAATTTGTGAAACTGGAGATTTTATTGCTCTTAACAGAAAAATAACTGAGGTTAATAATAATGATTTATTAATAATAAGAACTACAGGAGCATATTCATCAGTAATGAAATCTAATTATAATGCAAGGGTCGATGCAGTTGAAGTTTTAATTTATAATGGTAATTCGTATAAATTAAAAGAAACTGACAACATTCTAGACATAATATCAAAAGAAAAAATAATTGAGTTTATTTAATATTCAAATAATTTTTTTATCAGTGTTGCTTTAATAGTAACATTGTCTTTTTGATTTTGAATTTTTACTCTTACTGACTTGTTAAAGCTTATTTCAGAATTTGGAAGGACAATTTTATCTTCTAATATTAATACTTTTTCCAGAATAATTTTTCTATCTTCTCTTACTCCTATGATTTTAATTCTCGGTACTAACATTGGTCTTTCTGAAATGTTTTTAATTGTACCACTAAATATTACATTTTGTTCTTGGACTGTAGCAATAAAATTAGTCAAGTTTAAATTTTTAGTATCAGCCAAAATAGGCAAATTAATTTTTGTAAAAAAAGAGTTAATCTTTTTGAAATAATTCTGTGAGTGATTTGGGAAATAAAAAAAACTGAAACTCAATAGAGTCGAACGAAAAAAAATAGCCAAGAAAAATATTAAACCTAAAGCAATTATAAGAAATGGTAATATATTTAACTTTTTTATTTTCTTTTTTTTACTTCCATTTTCATTCTTTTTTATTTTGTTTTTATTAGTTTCATTAAGTTTAGATAATGATAATTCTGAGGCAATTTCTGCAACTGTTTTGTTTTTTTGATATAGTACAGGATTAGGTTTTTTAGCTAAAATTTTTGATTTACCTTCCACTACTGATTTTATAGAGGCTAACTCTTTTTTAACTTTTTCAGTTTTATCTTTAATTTCAACATCATTTTTAATTAATTTTTCTTTTTGCTTTGAGGATAAAGCCCATTTTTTATTACAAACTCCACATTTTAACCACTTAATATTACTCGTTAAAATACTTTGATTAACTTCAAATACCGTTCCGCATGATTTACACGTTTCATGCATGTATAAATTCCTCATGAAATTATTGAAATAATCATGTATTGTATACTAACATGGCTTTTATTGCCAACATGTTTAAATCAATTTGAATTGAATTTTTATGTTATTCAGAATTTTTAAAATCTTTTTTATATTTTTATTAACTTCAATGTTTACTCTTTTTATTATTGAATTAAGTAACTTTAAAAAACATATTTTATCTTTAACAAAGTTTTCTAACATAGAAAGCCCTAATATTGTTATATTAACTGGGGGTGCTAATAGGATTAAGGATGGTTTGAAAATTATTGAAGATTTTAAAAATTCAAAAAATATAAATTTTAAAATTCTTGTAAGTGGTACGGGTATGGGTTTTACCAAAAGTAGTCTTAAAAACAAGTTAGGCCCAAACTTTTATCCTCAGTTAATTCAATGCTGCATTGACCTAGACGACGTTTCAAAAAACACTTTAACAAATGCTAGCGAAACTTTAAAATGGACTAGTAAAAATGGTATAAAAGAATTTATACTAATAACTAGTAATTATCATATGCCAAGAGCTATTCTGGAGTTCAAAAATGTTATGCCAAATCTAAAAATTTATACTTATGCGATTGCCCCTAAAAAACATGATATTGAAAATTGGCTTAGTTCATATCAAACATTTAGTTTAGTTTTTACAGAATATTGTAAATTCATAATTGCAAGCCTTAGGATAAAATTTTTTAACACATAATTTTTTTCTTATATTTGGCCTGCTTCAATTATTTTTTTACGTATTGATCTTGTCCTGGAAAAGAAAGAATGTAATTTTTGACCTTGTTTTTTTCTTATAGCTTTTTGAAGATCTGATAAATCTTCGTTAAATCTTTGTAACATCTCTAGAACAGCTTCAGAATTATTTAAAAAAACATCCCTCCACATTATTGGATCTGATGCAGCAATTCTAGTAAAATCTCTAAAACCTGAAGCAGAAAATTTGATTACATCATTCTTTAAGTCAGCTTCCAAATCAGAAGCTGTTCCAACAATGGTAAATGCAATTAAATGTGGTAGATGTGATGTAATTGCAAGAATTTTATCATGATATTCTGCACTTACAGTTTCAACGATAGCTCCAAAATTTTTAAAAAATTTAGCAAGTTTTTTTGTATTATCTGTTTCCTTATTACAAATTATTAACCAATATCTATTTTCAAATAATGAGCTAAATCCAGATTGAGGTCCAGAATATTCTGTGCCCGCAAGAGGATGTGATGGTATGAAATTTACACTCTTTGGTATGTATGGATTAACATCGTTTATAACAGAACTTTTCGTAGATCCAGTATCAGTAACAATGGCATTCTCTTTTAATGAAGAAGCAATTGATATTGCTACCGTTTTCATAGAACCAACAGGTACTGCAAGTATAACTAAATCAGCTTCTTTAACTGCTTTATGAATTTCATCACAAACAAATGTGGCTATTTTCATTTCTGATACTATATCTCTATGTTTTGAATTTACGTCATATGCAAAAGTTGTAACTCCTTCTAATTGTTTTGCTCTAATTGCATGTAAAATAGAGGTTCCAATTAAACCTAAACCTATAATAGAAATTTTTTTAAATTCTAATTTCATCTTCATTTTTTAAAAAAAGTTTTCAATTCACTTATAAATTTTATATTTTCTTCTTTAGTACCTATCGAAACTCTTAAATAATTTGATAAACCATAAACTTTCATTCCCCTAACTAATATTCCTTTAGAAGCAAGAAAACTTTCTGCATTCTCTGCACTATAGTTATGCTCAATAGGAAACTTTATTAATAGAAAATTAGTAATCGAACTTTGAAATTCCAAGTTAAGTGATTTCAATTCTTTTTCCAACCAAGACATCCATTTGAGGTTATGTTGAACAGATTTTTTTTGAAACTCTAAATCTTCTAAAGCCGCAACACCTGCCATAATTGCAGCAGCATTTACGCTAAAAGGACCACGTACTTTCATAAGGTTTTCAATTATATTTTCTGAAGCATAACCCCAGCCTAATCTCAGAGAGGCTAAACCATGTAATTTTGAAAATGTTCTTAACATTATCACATTTTCATATTTCTCTGCGAGTTCACTACCATCTATGTAATCATCATTAACAACAAATTCTGAATAAGCAGCATCATAAACTAAAAGAATATTTTTAGGAATTGATTCGTGTAGTCTAATGACTTCATTCTTAGATATAAATGTACCCGTAGGATTGTTAGGATTTGCTAAAAAAATTAGCTTAGTTTTCTTACTTATCTTTGAAAGAATATTATCAACACTAGCTGTATGATTTACATCATTTGCTACAACACCCATAGCGCCCACTATCGAAATGGCTTGAGGAAATTGCAAAAACCCAAATTCTGTATATATTGCTTCATCATTATAATTCAGAAAAGTTTGGGCGAGAATTGATATTAATTCATCGGAACCATTACCTAAAATAATTTTTTTCTTATTTAGTGAATATCTTTTAGATATTGCACTCAATAACTCATCACTTACCTGTGGTGGATATCTATTTAGATTATTAGAGAAAATTTTAAGAGCTTCAATGGCATCTAAAGATGCACCCAAGGCGCTTTCATTTGCAGATAATCTAATTAAATTATTTATTTTACTTTTACCAAAATTTGGTTTGTAGGTATGTAATTTTTCAATGTTTAATTTTGGAGAAGGGAAATCCATTAAGTATCCTAATTATTTTTTTTTAATTTTACAATGCTATAATCTTTTTGATCAATATTCTTATAAAGTGGCACATTTGCTATAACATCGAAATTTACTCGAATTTCTGTTTGATTTTTTAATTTATCTATACTTTGGCTATCAATAAATCCAAGCTCTATATCTTGTTTTTCTAATGCAGCAAGTAAACTTACAACACTGGAAAAATAAGTAGTTTTAAAATAGTTTCCAAAATGAGCTAAATAAGCAGATTTGATTTCGTCGTCATTCCAAGCAACACCAATTTTAATGATTTTCTGCATTGATAAATTAGATGAAATAATTTGTCGCCAAACTTTTTCAACCAAAAATTTATCTAGGCCTAAATTTACTAGTTTCTTTATTAAATCCTCTTCTCTTTTTGGATCAAACGGGAAGCTTCCTTTTTTAGCATCCATAATCTTAGAGGCCAAGGATTGCCTATCTATTATTAATTGGCATAAGTTTTTGTCAATCTCATCTATTTTAGACCTAAGTTCATCTAATTCTATATTGTTCATATTTCGCCTTTTCTCTAAATACATATATATACGTTAATAAAATAAAATAAACTTTTTGATTAAATTAATTTTTATAATACGATAATTTTTTATTAGTTGTTTAATAATTTTTCAATTTTCAAAGGACTCAAATGCTAGAAATCTTCATTATTAATGCTTTATCGGATAATTATATTTATTTATTACGAAATGAACATAAAAATATAACAAGCGTAATAGATCCAGGAGAAGCGGAGCCAGTAATAAAGTTTTTGAATAATAAGAGATGGAATTTAGATGAGGTTATTAATACCCACCATCATCATGACCATGTTGGAGGAAATAGAGAGCTTTTACATATTTATAAATCAAAGTTGATTGCTCCCTCATATGAAAATGAGCGTATTTCAAATATTGATATTCTTGTTTCAGATAATGAAACTGTCAATATTACTGGTATACCTACAAAAGTATTTCATACACCCGGTCATACATTAGGTCATGTATGTTTTTATATGCCTGAAGAAAAATCTTTGTTTTCAGGAGATACTTTATTTTATTTAGGTTGTGGTCGAGTTTTTGAAGGTACTATGGAGCAAATGTGGTTAAGTTTGTTAAAACTTAGATCTTTGCCAGAAGATACATCAGTATATTGTGGTCACGAATATACTTTATCTAATATGAAATTCGCTAATTATATTGATACTAACAATGCTGTATTAAATAAAGTTAGCTTAGAAATTAAAAAGAAAAAAGAAAAAGGATTGCCAACTGTTCCATTTAATTTAGGAGTAGAAAAGAAAATTAATCCATTTTTAAGGGCAGACGATAATAATTTTATAAAAACAGTTGGTTTAAGTAGTAACAATGCCACTGAATCTTTTTGCGAAATTAGGCTTAAAAAGGACAATTTTTAAATATTTGATAACTCGTAAGCAACCTCACAATCATTAAAAATGTTAGGTTTAGAGATGTTTACTTTTGCACCAATTACATAAGTATTTAACATCAAAGTTGAATGTATCTTTTCTACGAGTATTTCTAGTAACTGAAAGTGTTGACTTTGTATAATGTCAATTAGGCATTTTCTAAATTGACTATAATCTTGTGTTGATTCTATATTATCCTGCTCTGGTTCAGAGTCATTTGAAAGTAATAATTCTACATTTACAATTATTTTTTGTTTAAATTGTTTTTCATATTCATAAACACCTACTGACGCTTGTATAATTAAATTATTTATGAGTATTTTTCTATTTCTTACTTTCATGCTAACTTTCTTATTATAATCCAACATCTCTTTTTGGAGGAGCAAGATGTGCTCCACCATCAAGAACCGTTACATGGCCAGTCATAGATTTAGTATTTATGATCAGTTGAATTGCATTTAAAATTTCTTCAACTGTAGAGGATGACTTTAACAAGTTTTTTCTATGCGATTTTTCAAAAGCTTTTTGATCTTGTCCAGGTGCTAACAAAGTTATCCCAGGAGCAATTCCATTTACTCTTAAACAAGAAGCATAAGTCAGTGCTGACATTTTTGTAAGACCATACATCGCTTGTTTTGATAATGTGTAAGTATAATAATCTGGATTCAATCCAAAAATTTTTGCATCGAGAATATTTATAACAAAGCCTTTAGAACTACTTTCCTTTTTTGGCATCTTCATAGTGTATTTAGCTAATGCTTTAGTTAAAAGTGTAGGAGCAATAAAGTTTACTGACATATGACGATGTAGCTCTTCTACTTTAAAACTGTTCCCATCATCATAATTGAAATAACCAGCATTATTAATTAATCCAACCCATTTCGAATCTTGCGCTTCAATTTCGTTTACTAATTTTTCAACATCTGAGTTACAAGTTAAATCAGCTTGATGAGTACTTACATTTCCTCCAATTTTAAATAAATAATCTGCTGTATCTTCAGCCAATATTTTCGATTTATTATAGTGAATAGCTACTTTCCAGCCTTTCTTTATTAAATCAATAGCTATAAATTTTCCTAATCTTTTTGCTGAAGCTGTAACGAGTATTGTTTTATTTTTACTTTCCAAATTTATTTTTCCTTTTGCAAAATAGAATATGAAGTATCTCTTATTGATTTTACATAGCCATTAAAAGATTTATCTTGCAATGATTTTCTTAGACCTAATTTTTGCCAAGATTGGTTATTGAAATATTTAGGAGGAATAAATTTCTTTATCACTCTAAGAGGCTCTATTCCTGTTACCAAAACTTCGTCACTTAATAAAGCCGCTTCTTCTATTGAATGTGTCACCATTAAAACAGTAAGGGAATTTTTTTTTATTATTGAAACAAGCTCAGTTGAAATAATTTCCCTACTTAAATTATCTAGCGCTGCAAATGGTTCATCTAACAATAATAAACTAGGATAAAAAAGCAACGCCCTTGCAATTGCGACCCTTTGTAATAACCCTCCAGATAGTTTATGAGGAAAGTATGAAGAAAACTCGCCTAAACCAATATCTTTTATAAGTTTATCTACATTTTTATAGTTTGTTATTTTATTATTAGAATTTGCTAATGTAATGTTATTATAAACATTTAACCAGGGCATTAAAGAAGGATTTTGTTGAATTAGAGTTATTTGGTTAATTACTTTATTCAAAGTTTGATTTTCAAACTTTATTTCGCCTTTTTCAGGCTCAATTAACCCAGCTATTAACTTTAATAAGCTTGTTTTCCCAGTGCCTGAAGGGCCAATAATACTTGTAAATTTACCTTTTTTAATTTTACAGTTAAAATTATCCAAAATAATTTTTTTATTATTTTTTTCATAATATGAGAAAGATATGTTTTTTAAAATTAAATCATTAATTTGATCTTTATTCATATCTTATGGAACCTCAACAATGTAATCTGGAGAAATTTTAGTTTTTTTAATTATACTACCTACGTTTGTGTTTTTAAATAAACCATATTTTGTCATTAAAATAGATTTCAATCCATAACTATTAGCACCTAAAATATCTGTATGTAGAGTGTCACCAACCATACCTATTCTAGATAAAGGAATATGTCTCCCTGATAGCTCATTTAATCTATTTATAGCCAGCTCAAAAATTGTTGGAAAAGGTTTTCCCAACCAAAAAGGGAGATGAATGCCGTTTTTTATTAAGTGTGATACATAATATGCAGGCTCCATACTAAAATTTTTTTCATGTGGAGCTATTAAATCTGGGTTAGCTACAAATAAAGGTCTTGGATTTGCTTTTAAAGAATTAAACAAAATTTCTTGCCAAACAGTGTCCCATTGGAGTGTTCCAAGTAATATAAATGAATTCATTTCATCAAACATATCAATGTCTTGTTCAAGTTCAAAACAGCTAATGTTGGGTATGTTAAATTTGTTGCCAACATTACCCAAAACACCTAAAGGACCATCAGGTTGATTAAATGACAAGAATATTTCAGCTGTTTCTCTACTTGAGATTATCTCATCATTTGAAAATTCAAGTCCTAATGATGCAAGCTGATCCCTTTTTTTAAATGAACTACTACTTGCTCCATTAGTTACAACAAGAAGAGTAATATTTTTTTGTCTTGCTTTTTCTAGTGTTTCAATAATTCCAGGAATTAGGGCAGAACCGACATTTAACACGCCAAACGCATCCAATAATAAGGCGTCAAAATTATCTAAAATATTCTCTAATCTAGGAGCTAAAATTATGTCTTGGTTATTATCTTGATATTTTGGAAAAAAATCTCGCATATTTTCATAAATATTTATGACAGAATCTGCATTCATACCCTTGACTGGTGGAATTACGAATTTTTGATCAAATTGAAATTTTTCTAATACAAATTCAGCTTTTATATTAAAATTTTCCATACTTATTTTAAATCCTGTAAATTAAAACTATTTTCGAAAGGATAAAAATGTCAAAAAAAGTGATAATAATTGGTTCAGGCATAGCAGGAATTGCTTCATCATTAAAGCTAAAATCTTATGGTATAAATTCAATCATTCTAGATAAAGGTAATTTTATAGGTGGAAGAATAAGCACTAGAGAAGTAGAGATCAATTCTAGTTCAAATTATTTTTTTCATGGTGCTCAATTTTTTACTGCCAAAACACATGAATTTAAAAAAATTATTAGTACCGGAGTTAATGGGAAATATATAAAAGAATTTGGAAATTTTGATCCTAAAAGATATAGGGGAAACAAAACAATGAGAGAATTTTTGCTGAATCTATCAAAAGAATTACACGTCCAACAAAAAGTTAAAGTTCTTGGAATTAAAACAGATAATAATAAAATTAAAGTTCTTGATAATAAAATAAAAGAATGGATAAGTTACGATGGTGTCATTTCAACACTTCCAGCACCTCAAAACTGTGAGTTATTAAATCAATTTCCTTCATTACAGAAAACTCTCAATACAGGATCATATCACGCATGCATTGCTCTTATGTTTACTTTTGATAAAATTCCATCTGGTCTAAATACTTATTATGATTTTTATAAAAAACCAGGAATATTGAGTTGGATGGCCTCTGGTAGCAGCCTAAATGTTTGGACTGCTCATACCAATGAAAAATTTTCAGATTTAAACTATCATAAAGACAGAAATTTTCTGAAAGAAAAAATAATGTCTTCAGTAAAAAAAAATTTTTTCACCTCAAAGATAAAGTTTCATAGTTTACATGTTTGGAGATATGCTAAGGTAGCTAAAAAGTGCTTAGGCCCCCAGATTGATCCCAAACACCCAGTTGTAATTGCAGGAGATTTTTTGGAGGGGCCAAATGTTGAAGCTGCGTTTATTTCAGGGAATAAAGCAGCTAATTTAATTTTTGATAGACTAAAATAAATTGATTGTTTCATAAAATTTTAAAGAAAGAATAAATATGATTAAAATAAAAACCTCAGTTATGAAACTTGTAGAAAGTGCTAAGAAACAAATAAATAATTTAGAAGTAGGGGATGCTATTAAAATGCATTCCAACAAAACCAACTTATTCATTGACGTAAGGGATATAAGAGAAATCCAAAAATCTGGACGCATACTTGGAGCAAAACATGTTCCAAGATGTATGTTAGAGTTTTGGATAGATCCTGAGAGCCCATATCATAAACAGTTTTTTAATGATAATTATCATTTCATTTTTTATTGTCAATCTGACTGGAGATCGGCACTCGCCACACTTTCAGCAATGGAAATTGGGCTTTTAAACACCTCTCATCTAGTTGGCGGTTTTAATAAATGGTTAGAAAAAAAAGGACCAATTGAAAAACCAAGATAATTTATTATAATTGTTTTCAAATTAGAAAGTTATTAATATTTACAATATAATACCAATAATTTTTGTTATACTTTGGTCTTCAGCATTTATTACTAGCAAAATAATAGTTGATAATGCCCCACCCTTTCTGTCGCTTTCAATAAGATTTGGGATAGTTGCCTTCTTATTTTTCCTGTTTTTCATTTTTTTTTCAAAAGACAAATATATTTCTTTTAAGGCTTTCAAAAATGCATCTATTAGCGGATTATTATTTCATGGCTTATATTTGGGTGGAGTTTTTTTTGCTTTATCTAGAGGTATATCAGCTACCCTTATAGCGTTAATAGTATCATTTCAACCTATTTTAACATCATTTCTAGCAAAAATTTATTTGAATGAAACTTTAACTAAATTTCAGTGGCTTGGAATTATTTTAGGATTTAGTGGTTCTTTGATAATTATAATTTCTGATCTTATTGATGGGCTAACCATAGTTGCCATTTTGGCTGGAATAGTTGGACTAGTTTCTTCTTCACTAGGTATTATCTGGCAGAAAAAAATAGGGTCTGATTTGTCTTTATCTGGAAATAATTTTTTGCAAGCATTAAGCGCCGCAATTTTTCATCTTTTATTAGCGCTTTGCTTTGAAAAATTTTTTATAAATTTTTCAAATGATTTTATTTTGGCTATGTCATGGCAAATATTTGCTGTTTCACTTGGTGCATTTTTAATTTTGATGTGGTTAATAGCGAAGAATAAAGCAAATGAAACATCTACTTTATTTTTTTTAGTACCTCCTATATCAGCTTTACTTGCTTTTTTAATATTAGAAGACACATTCAGTTCTTTTGACTTGTTGGGTTTGTTTCTTTCTTGTCTTGGGGTTTTTATGGTATCAAAAATTAAGATAAAAATGTAAAAATTCTATAGTGTTGATTTATTTTAAAATATTGTTAATCTTTATTAATCAAAGTCTTTTTGTGTGAGAGAGTTATGTATAACCGCCGAAGGAGCAACCACCCCGGAAACTCTCAGGCACCCGAAACATAAAAAGTTGATAATCTGGAGAGTGATGATTTTATCATCCACCGAAGGGGTAAGCCATTTTTGGTCAATCTTTCAGGTTCCGTGACAGATGGGGTAATATTTAATTTAAAAAATCTTTGTCACGGAGTTTATTATGAAAAATATTGCAATAATAGGAGCAGGTATAACTGGGATAACTACTGCTTACCAACTTTTAGAAAGAGGTTATACTGTATCTGTTTTTGATAAAAACCGTTATGCAGCTATGGAAACAAGTTTTGCAAATGGAGGCCAACTATCTGCTTGCAACGCTGAAGTATGGAATAGTTGGTCTACAATCGTTAAAGGTATTCAATGGATGTTAAAAAAAGATGCTCCATTGCTATTCAGTCCTAAGCTAAGCTTTCATAAAATTAGCTGGATAATAGATTTTATAAGTAATATTCCAAACCACAAAAAAAATACAATTTTAACAGCTAAAATGGCTATCAATAGTAGAGATGAATTTAAAAGAATTCTAAAAAAAGAAAATATTGAACTAGATCTTGAAGAGAAAGGTATCATGCATTTATGTGAGTGTGATGCTTCATTAAAACATGGTAGAGAGGTTAATAAATGGCTTTTAGAAGCAGGATTAGATAGAAAAGAAATATCTAAAGATGAGATGTTATCTATTGAACCAACTTTAAATCTTAAGAATTTTATTGGAGGATTTTATACAAAAAGTGATATGTCAGGTGATATTCATAAATTTACAAAATTGCTTGCTGATGCTTGTGAAAAAAAAGGTGTAAAATTCTTTTACGAAACAGAAATTGTTAAAGTCAATCATGACAAGAAACAACCAATACTTTCCTTTAGTCAATCAAATGAAATTCATAAACAAAATTTCGACGGAATTGTAGTTTGTGCTGGTGTTAACAGTAAATTTATAGCTAATAACTTAGGTGACAAAATCAATATATATCCTGTTAAAGGGTATTCGATCACAATATTACTTGACGATAAAGAAAGCATAAGAAATGCTCCTTATGTGTCTTTACTAGATGATAAAGCTAAAATTGTTTCTAGTAGATTAGGAAAAAATAGATTTAGAGTTGCAGGTACTGCTGAGTTTAATGGTTATAATAAAGACATAAGAGCTGACAGAATTAATCCTCTTATTAAATGGTGTAACGAGCTTTTTCCAAAAGTATCGACTGAACACGCTATTCCATGGACTGGGTTAAGGCCTATGACACCAAGTATGGTACCAAAAGTTGGAAGTGGAAAATTACCTGGCGTATTTTACAATACTGGACATGGGCACCTAGGATGGACACTTAGCGCATTTACGTCCCAACAAATTTCAGATTATATAATGAGAAAGGATAATGTCTTAGACTAATTTTATATATCTAAATTACTAACTTTAAGAGCATTATCTTGAATAAATGTTCTTCTATGCTCTACAGCTTCACCCATCAATGTTGAAAAGGTTTCTTCTGCATCACCCTCATTTTCAACTTTAACTTGCAGTAAAAATCTTGCATTTGGGTCAAGTGTTGTTTCCCAAAGTTGAACTGGATTCATTTCACCTAAACCTTTGTATCTGTTTACTTGAGATCCCTTTTTCCCAAGATTGGTTATCTTAGTAGCCAAATCGAGTGGATCTTTTATTTCATAATTTTCTTCATTAGAGGAGAAAACACACTTTCGAGAAAAATAATTGTTTAAAAACTCTTTTGCATTATCAAGAATATTTATTTCATCAGAATTCAAATCATCTTCTCCCATAACAAAAATATCTTTAACACCTCTATTGATCCTAGAAATTTCAATAAATTTTTTTTCATAATTATTATTTTTATAAGTATATTTTGAAGACCATTCATTATTCGAGTTTGATAAAACTTGATTTAATCTTTGAGTAATTTTTGTTAAATTATTTTCATTCTTAAACATATTTTGATTTAAAACACCTAAAATAGCTAACTGAGATAAAATTTTTGGAAAACCTAATTTTTTTGCAAGATTTTCTATTATCCTTTTTATGTTTATGCATTTCTCAACTGAAATCTTCAAATCCTCGCCATATATTGTCTCATTGTCTCCTATTGATAAAGAGACATCTTTAATACCTGATTCAATAAGATAATCATCTAAAGCAAGTTGATCTTTCAAATAAACTTCAGATTTACCTTGCTTAGCTCTAAATAATGGTGGTTGTGCTATATATAAATATCCAGCATCTACAAGTGGCCTCATATGTCTAAAGAAAAATGTCAAAAGTAATGTTCTTATATGACTTCCATCTACATCTGCATCAGTCATAATAATTATTTTATGATATCTTGCTTTTTCAACATCAATCTCAGAGTTGCCAACTCCTGCTCCAATAGCAGTAATTAATGTACCAATTTCAGCTGATGATAGCATTTTATCTAATCTAGCCCGTTCTACATTTAAAATTTTTCCTCTTAAGGGCAGAATTGCTTGGTTAGATCTATCTCTACCTTGCTTTGCAGAACCTCCAGCAGAGTCACCTTCTACTAAAAATATTTCAGATTTTGCTGGATCTTTTTCCTGGCAATCAGCTAATTTTCCAGGTAAACTCGCAATGTCCATAACACCTTTTCTTCTAGTAAGTTCTCGCGCTTTTTTTGCTGCCTCACGTGCACTTGCTGCTTCAAATGCTTTAGTAACTATTTTCTTAGCCTCTGTTGGGTGTTCATCAAACCACTGACTCAATGATTCTGAAACCAGTTGTTCAACAACTGGGCGAACTTCACTCGATACTAATTTATCTTTTGTTTGACTGGAAAACTTAGGGTCGGGTATCTTTAGAGACAAAACTGTTGTTAAACCTTCTCTACAATCTTCTCCAGATAATTGGATTTTTTCTTTCTTTGCTATGCCAGAATTAATAGAATAATTATTAATTACCCTTGTTAAAGCTGCTCTGAAGCCTGCTAAATGTGTTCCACCATCTCTTTGAGGAATATTGTTTGTAAAACAAAGAGTGGTTTCATGATAACCATCTGTCCACTCAAGAGAAATATCAACTGTAATACCATCTTTTTCGTGCGTTGTAGCTATTACATCATGTATCGCATTTCTAGATCTATTCAGATACTTAGTATATGCTTTAAGTCCACCTTCGTAAAAAAACGAAACCTTCTTATCTTCTCTTTCTCTATGATCTATTAGTTCAATATGCACACCACTATTTAAAAATGCTAATTCTCGAATTCTATGTTCTAGGGTTGAGTAATCAAAAATACAGTTTGAAAAAGTTTCTTGACTTGGTTTAAAATTAATTTCGGTACCAGTTTTGTTTATTTCTTCTCCAGTTACCTTTAAACGATCTTTTGCTACACCATTTTGAAAAATAATTTCATGCACCTGATTATTTCTAAAAATTTTCAAACTCAAATTTTCTGATAAGGCATTTACAACTGAAATACCTACGCCATGCAACCCTCCTGAAACTTTATATGAGTTATTATCAAATTTACCTCCAGCATGTAATTGTGTCATTATTACTTCAGCTGCTGAAATTCCTTCTTCAGGATGAATATCAACTGGTATGCCTCTACCATTATCAATAATAGTTACAGATCCATCACTCAACAATTTAACTTGAATAAGATCACAATGACCTGCAAGAGATTCGTCGATTGAATTATCTAAAACCTCATAAACCATGTGATGTAATCCAGAACCATCGTCAGTGTCACCTATATACATTCCTGGTCTTTTTCTTACGGCATCTAAACCCTTTAGAACTTTTATTGATTCAGCATCA
>CACIRZ010000008.1 GCA_902589185.1 uncultured SAR116 cluster alpha proteobacterium | reverse complement strand
TCTTGTCAGCAAGTAAAAACGCCTCTCTATCTTCTGACAATGTCTTTTTATAATCCTTGTCAATTGGATGAATAGGCATAGTAAAAAAGCCAACTTCCATTTTAATCTCCATTAAATTTTAGTATTATATTTATAAGTTATTACTCCTAAAACATTAAATGATTATTTTTTATGATATCTATCAGAAAGTATGATTTAAATACGAAGCATTAATAGTTAATAATAAAATTAATCAGTGGAGGGATTATGAAAACTATTGGTTCAATTGGATTGGGTGCAATGGGTGGTTCTTATGCAAAATTCCTTATAGAAGATAATTATACAGTTTATGGGGTTGACCCAGATACTCAAAATGTAGAATTATTTACATCTTTAGGTGGTGTGTTATTAAACAATATCAGTGATTTAATAGATAAATCTGATGTAATAATTCTTAGTTTACCAACTGTTCCTATTTTCAAAGAAGTAATTAATGAAATAGAAGTTAATGGAAAATCAAATGAGCTTAAAATTCTTATTGACATGAATACTATTTCATTGAACGACAAAATAGAAACAAAAAAAAAGTTGGAGAAACTTAACATTAACATAGTTGATGCTCCCGTGAGCGGTACAGGTGCACAAGCTAAAGTAAAAGACATAGTTGTTATGTCCAGTGGAGATAAAACTATTGTTGATGAATGTGATGATATATTTAGATCTTTTTCAAAACAAAATATATATGTCGGTGAATTTGGTAATGGTATAAAATTCAAAATTTTAGCAAACTTGTTAGTGACTGTTCATAATACTGTGACTGCTGAAGCATTGCTTCTAGGTCAAAAGGTAGGGCTTGAAGAAAGAATGATTTATGAAGTGTTGAACGCAGGTGCAGCTACGTCAGTTATGTTGGATAAGAGAATGCCGCTTATGATTAATAAAAATTATGAGCCAGCAACAGCTTCTATGAGAATTTTTTTGAAAGATATTGATGTGATTACGGACTATCTTAAATCTAACAACTTAAATTCTCCAACTTTTGAAGCTGCGGCAAACTTATATAATCAATCCAAAGAAAACATACCAATTACTTATGATACTGCGGCTATTTATGAACAATTAAAAACGAATAATGAATAAGGAGTATTTATGAAAGAAAATCAAAAACTTCCAGAAATAAAAACACTTTCTAGGGAATATATGAATAAAAGGATTGCCTTTTTCTCTGAGCAAAAAGGATCTAAAATGGGTTTGCCTGATAGTAAATTACCTGAATGCACACGAGAATTAATAAATATAATAGGTTTTGAGCCACCAAAAGGAGATAGTAAACATGTTTCTCCTTTAGGTAATGATAATGCCCAAATGCCAGCAATTAATATTTCTGAAGGATTTAATCTTGGTTTTTGTAGATGCAAACCTGGTAAAGGACCATTAATGCACAATCATGACACTAATGAGACATTCATGCCAATTACAGGTAAATGGAGATGTGAATGGAATGAGGGTGAAGACCATGATTATGCTGACTTAGGTCCTTGTGATGTAATCTCATTTCCTCCAGGTTGCTCTAGGCGTTTTATGAACGTTACCGAAGGTGAAGACGATACAGAACATCTTTTATTAGTAGTTATAGCTGGCAACGCTCCAAAAGCCGAATTTACTAATTTAGCTTATGAAAGAATAAAAGAATTTGAAAATTCTCAATAATTAAGGTCTCAATATTATGATATGGGTTATATTATGTAAGGATAAGCCAAATTCTTTAAATGAAAGAATAAAAATCATTAATGAACACAGGGCATATCTATCTACAAATCCCATTAAAACACTAATATCTGGTCCGTTAACTGACAAAGAGGGTAATATGAATGGTTCTTTTTTTATGGTTGAAGCAAACAGCGAAGAAGAAATAAGTGTTTTTCAGCGAAATGACCCAATTTTTAAAGCAAATATTTGGGATGAAATAATTATTTCTCCATTTAACAAAAGGGTAGACAACCTATCCAAAAATTAAAATATGAGGTAAGAATGTCTAGAAAGTTCTTAGATTTATCGGTCAGTTTAGAAGAGGGTATAAAATCAGATCCAGATTTTATGTTGCCTAAGATAAACTATCACCATCATAAAGAAACAGCTGAAGAAATGATGAGTTTTTTTCCTGGTTTAAAAAAAACAGATTTACCAGGTGAAGAAGGTTGGGCAATGGAGACAATTACTGTAAGCACGCATAATGGCACCCATATGGATGCCCCATATCATTACCATTCAACAATGAATAATGGGCAAAGAGCCATCACGATTGATGAAGTGCCATTAGAATGGTGTTTCAGTGATGGTGTTAAATTGGATTTAAGATCATATGAAGATGGATATGTTTTAACTAAAAGTGATTTGCAAAACGAAATAAAAAAAATCAATTATGAATTAAAACCTTTAGATATTGTATTTATAAACACTTCTGCAGGTGGTCATTATGGAAAAGATGATTTTTTAACAAAAGGTTGTGGAATAAGTCAAGAAGCTACTATTTATTTACTTGACCAAGGAGTACGAGTTACTGGCACGGATGCGTGGAGCTGGGATGCTCCTTTTTCTTATACAGCTGAAAAATATAAACAAACCAAAGATCCTTCAATAATATGGGAAGGTCATAGAGCTGGGATGGTCCAAGGCTATTCTCATATAGAAAAATTAAATAATTTAGATCAATTACCAAGTTATGGTTTTAATGTTTCTGCCTTCCCATTTAAAATCAAAAACGGTTCAGCAGGATTTGTAAGAGTTGTAGCTATTTTTGAATAATTACTTATAAATTAAATCAGTAACTTTATTTGTGATTTTAATTGCTAATGGCCTTACAAATAATATAGCTGGAAAAGCAACAAGAGAGGCATAGAACCAATTTTTTGGCCAGACATCAAAGAAAATTGATAAATCTGCTAAAGCTAAATAAGTTACAAGCGAACTTATAAACATTGTGATAAATATTCCAGAAATCGCAGTGGATATATATAATTGAAACTTTTCTTTTTTCATAGAATGACCTCAAAAAAAAGACGATCTAAGAATAGATCGTCTCTTAATGTTTTGTGGTATTAAATTAATTACCCGCCAATTTTATAACGCACTGGGAACTTGTGGCCAGTTTTTTCCATTTCTTCCATATATGCGTTCATTATAGCAGCTCCGTCCATACCATAATCTTTGGTAATATCCTTAGCTCTTGAATTTGGCCAATCTTTAATTGTTTCTGCCCAAATTTTTTGCTCAGATACTGGTAAATAAGTTACAGCATCATTGATACCTTTTTTCTTGCCAAGTTTAACTAAATCAGTAAGACCTTTTTGATATCTCTGTTGTCCATCTTTAACAGCAGCTTTTTCATAGTTAACTGATTCTTCCATTATTATCTTAACAATTTCAGGTGGTAACTTTTTCATAGTATCTAGGTTAATTGTTGTTATTGTTTGTGCCATTGCACCAAATCCAATTACCTTCCAATATGGAGCTTGCTCATAAAATTTAAATCCCCCTGCATGTGCTGATGGGAAGATAATAACACCTTTTGCAACTCCAGTAGCTAAGTCATTATACATTGTAGGAAGTGTAGACGTAACCGGAATAGAACCAAACAAAGAAACCCAAGGTAAGTTTGGACCTGCAGCTATAACTTTAACACCTTTTAACTCGCTAGCTTTTTGCCATTGTTTAACTGTACCTATTCCATAATCATCAAAGCCCTGCATAGCAAGAAACTTCTGATTATATTTATCTTCGAGCATTTTGGTTAGTTCTGGGAATTGCTTAAGAATTTTATGCTTTACTTCCCAGTTTGTTACAAGGTTTGTTGTTGTAAAAGGGACAAAATAATCAAAGTTCCATGGTAATAGTTTTGCAGTCTCAAAACATACACAGTATGAACCAATATCTAATAATCCTTTTTCTACAGCCTCTAAAGTTTCATGAACTTTTGCAATCTTTCCTGCGTAAGCTTCAATAATTCTAACTTTATGGTTTGTTTCTGCAGCAACTCTTTTTTTAATATTTGGAACTAAAACTTTCTCCATATTAGTAACATAAGCAGTTGGTTTTGATGGGTGACCAGAACCAACCCTTAGAGTGAAGGTATCTGCAAAAGAAGCAGATGCCATTATACCAGAAGCTAAAATGCTTAATGGTATAGCTTTTTTTAAGTACCTAATCATTATTTCCTCCATAGGCAGTGTTAAGTTTAGTATTTAACCCCATGTTTTTACTAAACAAATTGTGTTGGCCAGCTGGCTAATTCTGGAAAAAATGCAACTAACAACATTACAATTAACATCATTATCCAATATGGAACGGATCCTTTAAAAATAGATCCTAATGATACATTATCTCCCCCAGCTGCTAAAACTCCTTTAACTGTATAAACTATAAGACCAAAAGGTGGTGTAAGTAAACCAGCTTCAATTGCTAAAATTCCAAAAATTGCAAATGCATAAGGATTCATATCGCCCGCAAGTAATACAAATAATGGAACTGTTAATAAAATTATTGATATAGAATCTAATAACATGCCTAATATAAGCCAAATCACGACCATCATTACTAAAATCATAAAGCTATTTAATCCAAAAGAAGCCATTGCATCTACAATGACAGAGTCTATGTCTGATAATGACAAAAATCTTGAATACATTCCTGCAGTAATTAATAATATCATGATTGGAGCAGAAGTTTTACCTGCATCAATAACTGACTCTACAATACCATTCCATCTCATGCCTTTGAATAAAGCAATACCAAAACTTGCAAGAGCACCCATTCCAGCGGCTTCGGTAGGAGTGAATATACCTCCCCAAATACCTCCCAAAACAACAACTATTAATCCAAGAATAGATAATCCAGATATAATTTGTTTTTCAGTAAGTTTTGTAAGGTCTCCTATACTATCAGGCTCAGGGGCAAGTTTAGGATTAATTACGGCTTTAGAGAAATTATAAAAAGCAAACATAAGTGATAATATAATTCCAGGAATAACTCCAGCAACGAAAAGTTTGCCTATTGAGTCTTCGGTTATAATACCCCAAACAATGAGCAAAACACTTGGAGGAATTAACATTCCTAAACAAGCACTACCAGCTATTGACCCGACTGCTAATTTTTGATCATATCCAGCTTTTTTCATTTCTGGCCAAGCAATTCTTGAGAATGCAGCAGCTGATGCGATTGAGGTACCTGTAACAGCAGCAAAAGCTGCATTACCAGTAACAGTTGCAACACCAAGCCTTCCCGGAACTCCTTTAAGGCCTTTATTTATTAAAGAATATAAGTCACCTGCAGCACCACTTCTTGATAGAAAATCTCCCATTAATACAAAAAGTGGGATTGTCATAAATATATGGTCTCTAATTAATTCATAAGCAGCACCGCCAACTTGACTTGCAGCCATATACATATCTTCAAATATAAAATATGTACCAATCATTGCTGTAGCGCCTAAGGCGAGGGCAATATGAACACCTGAAAAGATTGCTAAAAGCATTCCTACTAATGTTAAAATCATTAATATATCTAAATCAATTCCCAACTTAATATCCTTTTTTACTAATTTACTTGTTTGACATAAATGATTTTACAATTAGAGATAAATAAATAAAAACCACTATAATTGATGAGAAAATAATTACTGTTCTTATTGGATAAACTGGAAATTCAATTGCTCCAATTCCTTGATATTCTCCAATTTCCCAACCCTTAATCATATCAGTCCATCCACCAACTGCTATACCTACAAATAACATAATACCAATAACGTAGGATATGATGTTAATTATCATTTTTCCTCTTTTTTTGAAAAAATCATAAATTAGAGTTGTTCTAAGCATTGTTCCAGATGCTATCGCGAATGGTACTTGAAGAAAAACTATAGCTGGAACAGAATTTTGAACAATTTGATCTGCGCCAAGGAAAATACCAAGATTTCTAAAGGTAACTTCTGCAAAAATAGTCAAAGCAACTAAAATAAGCCAAATTGCAGCTATCGATTGAAGATATTCAGGCGTTTTCTTAATGTGGTTTAACAATTTATTTCCCCGAGTAGTACGTTTGTATTTATTACTTTACGATTACTTTATTTGTATTCAAATCATAAAATTATATATTTCTAATCACTTTACATGATTTACTATATAGGTCTAACTTTTTGATTCATTTTTTCTGTAATTGATTTAATTTCATCACATATCTTTTCACTAAATAATTTTGCAGCAGAGCTAAGCTCTTTACTAGCTGATGTAATTAAAACATATTCTGTAGTGAAGTTTGGGGAAGTGAGTGGCGATAATGTCCTTAAATTTCCAAGAATATCTAAATCACATAAAACGGCTGGTAGAATAGCGCACCAATCACTAGAAGCAACCATTTCTAATGTGCCTATCATACCATCCATTTCTAATGTTTTATCTATCTTAATATTATGAGTTGCAAAGTATTCGTCTAATGAAATTCTTCTAGAATTTTCAACACCAGGTAGAATAATTTTAATTTTATCAAGTTTTGAGAGTTTTATAGGCTTTAAATGTTCAAATTCAGAATTTTTTTTCGTGACTAGAAAATTCAAGTCACTTGATACAAATTCAATATTCAATCCAGTAGGGTTTTTTACTGAAGGGACTATAGCAAATTCAAGTTTATTAGTTCTTACCATATCCTCTAAAACACCAGAGTAAGCTTCTGTTACTTTTACATCTACCTTAGGATATTCTTTAAGAAATTTAGAAAGTGTTGCGGGAAGAGCTGATCTAGTAAATGTTGGCATTAATCCACAATTAAAAGTTCCAGATAGGTCTTCAGTATCAGTTTTAGCGTCAATTAAAGCTTTGTCCATTAAACTTAAAATTTCTAAAGCATACTTATAGAAATTTTTTCCACTCTCAGTTAAAACCATTTTGCCAGGGACTCTATTAATTAATTTTTTGCCAATACTTAATTCTAAATTTTGAACTAACATTGACATACCTGATTGTGTGGCATTAAGCCTTTCTGCGGCTAAACTAAAAGAATTCTCTTCAACCACTGCAACAAAAGCTTTTAATTGTTTAATTGATACAGACATAATTTAATCGCTATCAGTTAAATTGATATAATTCATATAAATAAATAATTACATATAATACATATTAATATGTTAAAGAAAACATGTTTTAATTCAAAAGAAGAGAATTTAAATAATGAAAACCTTGGATTCAAAGTTTCTTAGACAAACCTTAGGTAAGTATTCAACTGGTGTCACTGTAGTCACATCGACTGATGATGGAAATCCCATTGGAATGACAGTTAATAGTTTTACATCTGTATCTCTAGATCCTGCATTAGTGCTATGGTGTATAGATAAAAAACAACCTAGTTATAATTCTTTCATGAACGCAAAAGGTTATGCTGTAAACATTTTATCAAAGGATCAAAATGATCTCTGCTTTAAATTTTCTTCACAAGAAGATGATAAATTTAAAAATATTATTTGGAAGCGAAGCGAAAATGGGTTTCCATTATTAGAAAATTCTTTAGCCTGGTTCGATTGTTTAAAATGGAACTATTATTCTGGAGGAGATCATCAAATTTTAGTAGGTGAGGTTACTTCATTTAATTCATTAGAATTAGAGCCATTAACTTTCTGGAATGGTCAGATTTCTTAATTGAAATATTCGAAAAAAATTATAGGATCAAATAATAATTAAAAATTAATGAGGAATAAATGGCAAAGTGGTTAAAAAATGGAAAATCTGAGAAAGAAATTATAGAAGCGGATGCAGAGGTTAGACAAACAGTTGAAAAAATTCTACAAGATGTAGCTAAAAGAGGTGATGAAGCAGTTAGAGAGCTTTCAATTAAATTTGATAATTATTCACCTGACAATTTTATTTTAAGTAAAGAAGAAATAGAAACGGCAATAAGCAAAGTATCTAAGAGAGATATTGAAGATATTAAATTTGCACAAACTCAAGTAAGGAATTTTGCACAAAAGCAACTTGAATGTATTAAAGACTTAGAAGTAGAAACTATGCCAGGTGTAGTTTTGGGGCATAAGAATATACCAATGAATGCAGTAGGTTGTTATGTTCCTGGAGGTAAATACCCAATGGTAGCTTCTGCACATATGTCAGTTTTAACAGCTAAAGTAGCTGGGGTAAAAGATATTATTGCATCCGCACCTCCGCAAGGTGGAGAGCCTCATCCTGCTATAGTGGCTGCTATGCATATGGGTGGGGCAGATAAGATATTATGTTTAGGTGGAATACAAGCTGTAGCCGCAATGGCAATCGGAACTGAAACCATAAATGGTGTAGACATGTTAGTTGGACCAGGTAATATGTTTGTTGCTGAAGCAAAGCGTCAATTATTTGGTAGAGTTGGAATTGACTTGTTTGCAGGTCCCACAGAGACACTTATAATTGCCGATAAATCATCTGATCCAGAAATATGTGCAATTGATCTATTAGGTCAAGCAGAACATGGACCTACTAGTCCGGCTATTTTGTTAACTGACTCAGAAAAACTTGCTCTTGAAACATTAAAAGAAGTTGAGAGACAGTTAGAAATTCTACCAACAGCTGGAATTGCTAGAGTTTCATGGAAAGAATACGGTCAGGTTATAGTTTGTGACAATATTGATGAAATGGTTAAAGTTGCAGATGACTTGGCATTTGAGCATGTGCAGGTAATGACAGAAGATCCTGATTATTTTCATAAAAATATGACTAATTATGGAGCTTTGTTTTTAGGCTCAAGAACAAATGTTGCTTTTGGTGACAAAGTTATAGGGACAAACCATACTTTACCAACTAAAACTGCTGCAAGATACACTGGCGGATTGTGGGTCGGCAAATTTCTAAAAACTTGTACTTATCAAAAAGTTTTAACTGACGAGGCCTCTGCTCTTGTTGGAGAGTATTGCTCAAGGTTATGTGCATTGGAAGGTTTTTCCGGTCATGGTGAGCAGGCTAATGTTAGAGTAAGAAGGTATGGTGGAAGAAATATTGAGCCATATGCTGCAGCAGAATAGGAGAAAATATGAATTATCCAAAATTACCAAGTTTTCGATTGGACGGGAAAAGAGCTCTAGTTACTGGAGCTGGTCGAGGAATTGGAATGGGCGCATCTATTGCTTTAGCAGAATCTGGTGCAAACGTTACTTTGGTCTCTAGAACAGAAAAAGAATTAAAAGATTTAACGGATCACATAAATAACGAAGGCTTTAAAGCATCTTATGAAGTATTGGATGTCAATAATGATGATGAGGTATCAGCTTTTATAAATAATGCTGAGCCTTTTGATATACTTATAAATAATGCCGGTACTAATAGGCCAGCAAAACTTATAGATACAAAAATAGAAGATTTTGATTATGTTATGTCTTTAAATGTAAGATCTGTAATCAGTCTAACAAAACTAGTTGTTAAGAAAATGTTAGATAGTAATATAAAAGGATCTATAATTAATGTTTCATCACAAATGGGGCATGTAGGCGGGCCTAATAGGACTACATATTGTTCAAGTAAGTTTGCCATTGAAGGTTTCACAAAATCGTTAGCTATTGAATTAGGGCCTGATGGTATAAGGGTTAATGCAATCTGCCCTACCTTTATTCAAACCCCTATGACTGAGCCATTTTTAAAAGATAAAGACTTTAAAAAAACTACTATTGGAATGATACCAATTGGTAGATTAGGCGAAGTAACTGACTTGATGGGTCCATTTGTATTTTTAGCATCTGATGCGTCTTCCTTAATGACTGGATCAAGTGTATTAGTAGATGGAGGTTGGACTGCAAGATAAACAAAATTTAATAAGGTTTTTTTTATGATAGCAGTCACATTAACTAATAATGGAGTAGAAATAAAAGATCTTCCTATTCCTGAAATTAAACCTGATCAAGTTTTAGTAAAAGTTTATACATGTGGCCTAAACAGATCTGATTTATTGGAAACTCAAGGTCAATCATTTGGTCACACTGGTGGAGAACATAAAATTATTGGCGGAGAATTTGCTGGTAAAATTGTTGAATTAGGCAAATCTGTCAATAATTTTAATATTGGCGATAAAGTAATGTGTAGAGGAGGCTCTGGTTGGGCTGAATATGCAGTAGCTAATTTTAAAAGAATTGTAAAATTTGATAATGATAAAATTTCTTGGGAGCAGGGCGCTTCAATTCAAGGAAGCCTTCAAACTATGCATGATGCTATTGTAACAAACGGAAAATTTGTTAAAGGGCAAACAGTTTTTATTCAAGGTGCAACTACTGGTGTAGGATTAATTGGGCTTCAAATAGCAAAATCACTAGGAGCAAGTAGAGTTTTGGGCTCTTCAACAAATAAAATAAAATTAAATAAACTAAAAGAATATGGTGCTAATGTACTTATAGATATATCAAGTGACAATTGGCTTGATGATGTCTTAAAAGCAACAAGTGGAGAAGGAGTAGATATTTTAATTGATATGCTTTCAGGTAATTATGTAAATAAAAATATGGAAGCAACTAAAATACATGGTCATATTGTAAATATTGGAAGACTTGCAGGTATGAGTGGAAATTTTAATTATGATCTTCATGCTAAAAGAAGACTTCATTATGTTGGGACTACTGGTAGAACAAGATCCCTTGAAGAAAATGAAATGGTAGCTACTTTGGCAAATAATGATCTTTGGGCGAGCGTTTTAGCAGGAAAAATTAGACAAGTTATTTATTCAAAAATGCATTTAACAAAGGCAAAAGAAGCACTAGATATTATGAATAAAAACAGTCACTTTGGTAAAATAATTCTTTTTACAGATGAATTTACAAACAAGGATAATAAAGTTAATTAATTATGGATAGAAAATTATATGAATTATCTTGATTGCAGCTTTAAAATAAATGGTAATTTAAAAAAAATACCCATAATTGAAGATAAAACTCTAATTCATGTAATTAGAGATGAACTTGGTTTAACTGGGACAAAACTAGGATGCGGTCTCGAGCAATGTGGAAGCTGTGCTATATTAATAGATGGAGAAAAAAAACTTTCGTGTAATTTATTGGCTAAAGATTATCAAAATTGTGAAATTACAACTATTGAAGGCCTTGAAAACAAAGATGGTTTAAATAATGTTCAAGAAGCGTTCAGAGAATTTAATGCAGCTCAATGTGGGTATTGCACAAGTGGTATTATAATAAGTATTACAGCACTATTTGATAAAAATAAAAAACCTTCGTCACAAGAAATTCAAAATGCTTTAAATGGCCATTTGTGCCGCTGTGGATCTCATTCTGTAGTATTAAAGGCGATTGATAGTTTAATAGAAAATTAGAGTAATTAATATTATGAATCAATTTAACAGCGGCCCTAGTATTAATACTTACAACAAATTAAGTCATTGGTTTGATTTTAGTAATCCTGGAATTTTAAAAGTTTACTCTGGTAAAATCGATATAGGACAACATATAAGTTCTACACTGGCATTAATTGCTTCTAAAATCACTGAAATTAAATATGATCAAATAGAAATCATTAAATTAAGTACTGATATATCACCTAATGAAGGCATTACTGCTAGCAGTTTGTCTGTAGCAAATTCAGGATCTGCTATTAAGGCTGCTTCTATTACTCTAAAAATAAATTTTATCAAGTATGCATTAGAAAATCTTGAGATTAAAAATGAAGATATTCTTTTTGAAAATGGAGTTATTAAAGATAAGAATTCTAACAAAACTATTTCTTATTGGGATTTTGCTAAAACAGATGATTTTAGAAAAATTATTATTCCTGAAAATTTTGATGAGAACTCTCTTAAAAAAATAAATTATGAAAACAATCAAAAAATAGAGTTAAAAACTATTAATGATATTGTTACAGGAAAATATAAATATGTTCATGATATTAATTTTCCAAAAATGTTACATGCTAGAATAGTCAGGCCTCCTTCTTATCACTGCAAATTAATCAAAATAAATGAAGACTTTAAAAAAAGACTTGTTGAGAATGACATTATACTTTTTGTTAAAGGCTCTTTTGTTGCAATTCTGTCTCAGGATGAATTTTTAGTTACAAAGTTCTTGGAGATTGCTAAAAAAAATATTTTTTGGGAAGAAAAGCAGCAATTATCTAATGAAAATGTTTTTAATTCTCTGGAAAAAAATGAAAAGGAATCTTTGTTAGTTAAATCTGGAGGAGAGGCTTTTTATGAAGAGATACCAGAAAAAAAATCTTTTGATGATCCAAAAATTAAATCATTATCAACAACTTTTAAAAAAAGTTATTTAATGCATGGACCTATAGGACCATCTGCAAGTTGTGCTATTTGTAAAGATAACAAATTTACTATATTTTCTCATAGCCAATCAATTTTTGCTCTAAAATATTCCATTAGTAAGTTTTTTGATATTGATCCAAATCTTGTCAGTTTGAAATTTATGCCTGGCTCAGGTTGCTATGGTCATAATGGTGCTGATGACGTGGCATTTGAAGCATCAGTGATTGCAAAGGAATATCCTGATCGTCATATCTTATTAAAATGGACAAGAGAAGATGAGCATTCATGGGAACCTTACGGAAGCGCATCTTTAAACAAAGTTTTTGGAGCTATTAATGATTATGGAGAAGTTATTTATTGGTCAAATGAGGCTTATTCGGATACATATTTGTCAAGACCATCAGATTTAGAATTAACTAATTTTACAAGTTATAAATTTTTAACTAATAATTTTGCAAAAACAAAATCAACGCCCAAAACATCTGCTCATATGGGCATACATAGGAATTTAGATCCAATTTATAATTTCAAAGAAACTAGATTAGTAAAAAACTTAGTTCATGATTTGCCATTGAGGACATCTGCATTACGAACTTTAGGTGCTTTCGCAAATGTAACAGCGTCTGAAAGTTTTTTAAATGATTTGGCATCAATTAAAAACATAGATCCTTTTGATATTAGAATTAATCATTTAGATGATGAGCGTGCCATTGATGTTCTTAATAACCTAAAAGAAAAAATGGAAATTTTTAAACCTAAAGATTATAGCTTTAGAGGTATAGCTTTTTCAAGATATAAAAATTCTGCGGCATATTGCGCAGTTGGTGTGGAATTAAATGTAACTGATGATTTAGAAATTAATTTAAATCATGCTTGGATAACTGTAGATGCTGGAGAAATTGCTTATGAAGATGGTATAAAAGCACAGGTTGAAGGTGGATTCATTCAAGCAGCAAGTTGGGCTTTATACGAAGAAGTGATTTTCGATTCAAAAGAAATAATTTCTAAGGATTGGGATAGTTATAAAATTATAGGTTTTGATAACATTCCTGTTTTTACTACAAGTGTAATTGACCAAAAAGGTTCTCCTTATTTAGGCGTAGGTGAAGTAGTTGCAGGACCAACTGGAGCAGCTATTTCAAACGCATTGTGTAATGCCCTTGGTCAAAGAATAAAAATATTGCCATTTACCAAGGATAATATTACGAAAGAATTATTAAATTAATTTATCTGCGAATTTATCAAAAAATAATTAGGGATCTATTGTGATGACCAAAAAAGAATCAGGTATGTATAAAAATCTTACCAACTATGGGGATAGTGAGTTTTCGATTTTTTTGAGAAAGGCTTTCATCAAGGGTATGGGTTATTCAGAGGAGATGCTTAATAAGCCTATTATTGGAGTCACTAACACTTACAGTGACTATAATCCGTGCCATGGAAATGTACCTGATTTAATAAAAAGTGTGAAGGCTGGGATATTATCTTCAGGCGCTATACCATTAGAGTTTCCTACAATAAGTATTCATGAATCTTTTGCTTATCCAACTTCTATGTATTTAAGAAACTTAATGTCAATTGATACAGAAGAAATGATGAAAGCCCAGCCAATGGATGCATGTGTTTTAATAGGCGGTTGTGATAAAACAGTGCCTGCCCAATTGATGGGTGCGTTTAGTGCAAATATTCCTGCAATACAATTAGTTACTGGCCCCATGCTTACTGGATCTCATAGAGGAGAGAGAGTAGGGGCTTGTACAGATTGTAGAGGTTATTGGGCAAAATTCAGAGCAGAAGAAATAGATCTTGCTGAAATTAATGAAGTTAATAATCAGTTAGTTCCCACTGTTGGAACATGTGGTGTAATGGGTACTGCCAGTACAATGGCACTAATTACTGAAGCTCTTGGCATGATGATATCAAATGGTGCTTCAGCACCAGCCGTTTCTGCAGAAAGAAGAAGAATTGCAGAGGAAACTGGTAAAGTGGCTGTTGAAATTGCCAATAAATCATTTAACCCAAAAAGTTTCTTAACTCTAAAAAATTTCAAAAATGCATTGACTGTTTTGTCTGCAATTGGCGGATCAACTAATGGAATAGTTCATTTGACAGCTATGGCTGGTAGACTAGGTATAGATATTGACCTTAATGAATTTGATAAAATGACAAAAGACACACCCATGATTGTTGACTTAAAGCCGTCTGGTTCTGGTTATATGGAAGATTTGTTTAAATCAGGAGGGTTGCCAAGAATTTTAAATGAATTAAAGGATTACCTTTATTTAGATGCTATTACAGTCACAGGCGAAACTATCAAAGAAATTATTGAGAAAAATGAGTATAATTGGAAGCAAGAAGTTATAAGAAACGTTGAAAATCCTATTTTTGATAAGGGAAGTATAGCAGTATTAAAAGGAAATCTTGCTCCTAAATCGGCTATAATTAAACAATCAGCAGCAAGCAAAGAACTGTTAGCTCATGAAGGTGTAGTTGAGGTATTTGAGAATCTTGAAGATTTAGCGAATAGAATTGATAGTGATGATTTAAACGTTACTAAGGACAGTATTCTTCTTCTTAAAAATATTGGTCCAATAGGTGCACCAGGTATGCCTGAGGCTGGCTTAATACCTATTCCTAAAAAATTAGCCAAGCAAGGCGTTAAGGACATGGTAAGAATTTCTGATGGAAGAATGAGTGGTACTGCAGCAGGCACAATTATTTTACATGTTTGTCCAGAGGCTGCCGCTGGAGGTACTTTAGACATTGTAAAGAGTGGCGATATTATAAAATTAGATGTTAAAAAAAGATTATTAGAACTTAAGTTATCTGATGAAGAGATAGCTTCAAGAAAAAAGAGTAAAAAAAGTAATAAAATAATTAAAAGAAGAGGGTATGATAAAATTTTTCATGAAGGTGTGCTTCAAGCAGATAAAGGGGCCGATTTTGATTTCTTAAGGCCTGTAAAATAAATCATTTATTCAGTTTTAATATATTGTTTCATATTAGGGTAAGTTTGAAAGTAACTGTTGTGAAAAACATTAGTAACACTTTTAAAGTCCTTTAAGCTTTTTTTATTAATAGTTTGTATTTTAATATTTTCTAACTTTAATTTTTTGATTAAAATCTCATCTTCATCAATGGCTAATTTTCTTTGATAATCAGTTACTTTTTTTGATTTTTTAATTAAGAATTTCTTATTTAAATTTGTTAAGTTATCGAAATAACTATTATTGATAACAAATAAACAAAATCCAAAAATATGAGATGTTAAAGTAACGAATTCCTGTTTTTTATATACCCCAAAATTCCAGTAATTAGTTAAAGGATTTTCTTGTGCGTCTATATCATTCTTTTCGATAGCTATTTTAAAATCCCTTACGTCTAGAGGTTTAGGTGCAAATCCTAAATTTTTAAAAATTTCTATATGAAGTGGACTAGGGGTAGTCCGAATTACCTGTCCTTTACAATCAGAGAGAGTTTTGATTAATTTTATTTTAGAACTTATGTGTCTAATGCCATTGTCCCAAAAACCTAATAGTTTTAAATTTTTATCTTTTAATTTACCATCTATATAACTAAAAAAATCTGATTTTAAGAAATTGTATGCTTCATTTCTGTTATTAAACAGATAAGGTAAATCTAAAATTTTGATTTCTGGTAATATTTTCTCAAAATAGCTAGATAACAAGTAAGAAACATGTATGTCTTCATGTTGTGTTTTCTCAATTAAACTTGAAGCTTTATCTCCATCAGTAGTGACATCCATTTTAAAATCAATAACAAAATTATTGGTTATTTCACTAATAAAATATCCAATAGATTTGGTATGCAGTGATGCAGAGCCTTGATAACCACCAATAATTAAATTTTGTTTCAAAGTAGACTACTTATTTAATTTTAAATAATGAACATGCATTACCACCAGTAATCATCTCAATTTGATCTTTTGAAAGTCCTTCAGTTCCCATAACATGTTCTATGGGGTCATCTTCAGCCATATCATATGGGTAGTCAGTTCCCATAATAATATGATCAGCACCATATTTATCAATAAGATACTTTAGTTGATCAAATGAAAAGACTACAGTATCAAAATACATTCTTTTAAGGTAATCGGACGGCTTGTGTTTGAGATTATTGCCTCTACAATCAGGTCTAGCACCCCATGCATGATCAATCCTTGCCGAATATGCCGGAAGATAACCACCACCATGAGCAACTAAAATTTTTAAATTTGGATTTTTTTCCATTGTTCCATCAAAAATTAAATGATGAAGGGCTGCAGTAGTATCCATTGGATTTCCAATTATATTAATGAAATAATGATCTTTTAATCTTTCTCCTTCAGGATAACCATTTGGATGAAGAAAAATAGGGATATCTAATTTTGTGGCTGTTTCCCAAATACCATCATAAGAAGGGTGTGATAACTCTTTTCCGTCTTGAAATGTAATAATCTGAAAGCCTCTTATATCAAGTTCATTTACACATCTTTCCATTTCTTTGGCAGCAATATCACCGTTCTGCATTGGAAGAGTTCCTAATGCAACAAACCTATCTTTACGATTACTAGCTGTTTCTGAGAGTTTATTATTAATAGTTTCTATAGCTTTATATGCAACTTCACTTTTTACATTACAATAATGTTGGAATGGCACAGGTATCAGAACTTGTAGATCAATGCCTTGTGAGTCCATTTTTTTTAATCTTGTTTCAACATTAGTTAAATCCATAAATCTATCTTTAACCTGCTGAATATTTTGATTTGTTGTAATTTGGTTGGCATGTCTAAAAGCAGGGATGTCTTGTTGATCAAATAATCCTTGGACAAGGTCTGCCGCTTCTTGAACATGAAGATGACAATGTGCATCTACAGTTTTAGAAGGAGGTCTTATCTCTATTCCTGGTTTTCCATGATTTCTTCCTGAAGTTGAACCATAAGGCTTTATAGACATTAATATCTCCATCTACATTAAATTGTATTCAGATTATATTATAAATTTATAACATACAATTTATTAGATATTTTTTAGTTATTTAATTAATCTAAACATTAATTAAATATTATAACTGTATGTTTTTATTTGTTTATTAATGTTATCTCTTCAGTAGGTAATATAATATATTACATAATAAATAATATATATTTGTCGCATAATATATATTATGTAAATTAAATATCAATAACTAATCCGTCATATGCTGGATATGTATTTGGTGGACATAATTTGGTTACAACATCATGATCTGATTCAGGACTTAAATGAGTTAAATAAGCAACAGCTGGATTTAACTGTGAAATCCATTCAAATGATAAATCAAAATGTGCGTGAGCCATATGCGGTGACTGTCGTAAGCCTGTTATTATTAAAACTTTCATATTACGTAAATATTCAAAACTTTTTTCAGGAAATTCTACTACGTCAGTACAATATGCAAACACATCATTAAAAATAAAACCCAATGTATCGATTACACCATGATTTTGTTTAATAGAGTTAATTTTAATATCATTTATGGTTATCTCTTCAAAATAATCTATTTCATGCAACTCTAATGGTGGCTGAAAGTAAGACTGTGATGACTCAGATTTGTTAAATAAGTAATTAAATCTTTTTAGTAAAAAGCTTGATGTTTCGTTATTAGTAAAAATTTTTATTTTTTCTCTATTGTAAAAATAAAAAGGACGTAATTCATCTAACCCTGACACATGATCCGAGTGACTATGGGTAATAAGCACTGCATCTAATTTTTGAATATTATGTTCTATAAGTTGGTTTTTTATATCAGGCCCAGCATCTACTAATATAGTTGTATTTTTACTTTGTATGAGAACAGCACATCTTTGTCTTTTATTTTTGGGATTAGATGGATCGCATTTACCCCAACCTAATTGACCTAAAGCAGGAATTCCAACCGATGTACCTGTGCCTAATACAGTAATTTTTATATTATTGTTCATTAACTAATCTTATCAAAAATTTTAAATGAATTCATGTACAATTGATCAATAAATGTAGAAAATTCACATTTTCTAATATCAGCCAAATACTTTGCAGTTATTGAACAATTTTTTGGCTCATTTACAGAACCTCTTAGTGGCGTTGGAGATAAGTAAGGTGCATCTGTTTCCACAAGAATTTTATCATCAGGTATTAAAGTAGCAATTTCTTGAATTAATTTTGCAGATTTAAATGTAACAATTCCAGAAAAAGAAACATAAAAACCTAAATTAATACCACATAAAGCTAGATCTTTTCCTGAACTAAAACAATGAAGAATTGCCTTAAAAGGTCCGTTTTTGTATTCATTCTCTAAAATATTAATCATATCTTTATCAGCATCTCTAGCATGAATAATTAATGGTAGATTAGTTGCTCTAGAAACGTTTATTTGAGTAATAAAAGACGCCTTTTGTTCTGCTTTACTATCATTTCCATAATGATAATCTAGTCCACACTCCCCTATCCCAACACATTTTTCATTTTTTGATAAATTAAGTATCATTTCGTAATTTGAATTATTTTTATCTTTTAAAACCTCATTTGGATGCACACCAACAGTATGATAAACTTCTTCATAATTTTTTGATATTTCAATTATTTTATCAATTTTATTAAGGTTTGTTGATATGGTGACAATTCTTTTAACACCATTTTCCAAGGCATTTTTTAAGACTTCATCTAGTCTATTATATAATTCTGGAAAATCTAAATGTGCATGTGTATCGATTAAATATTTTTTCATTTTAAGAAAGCAACTTTAAACTCTTGGAAACAATGGATTCGGAAGTGAGATATTAATATTACCATTTAAAATAAAATCTACAGATTCTAATTTACGTTGATCATGTGGTATTTTTATATGATCTAGTATTTTTTCAGCAGTATCTGGAATAAATGGCTGAAGTAAAATAGATATTTGTCTTATGGTTTCAACTAAAGTAAATAATACCACTTCCATACGTTCAAAGTTATTTTTCTTTAGTGCCCATGGTGCTTGCTCATCAACATATTTATTAGCATTAGAAATAACTATCCAAATATTTTTTAAATACTGATCAAATTTTTGTTCGTCGATTAATCTTCTATAATCATCCAAGTTATTTTTAATTGAATTAATTAATGTTGAATCTTCTTTATTAAACTTATTTGGTTTTAAAGGTATATTTTCATTACAATTTTTAAAAATCATAGAAACAACTCTTTGAAATAAATTTCCATAACTATTAGCTAGGTCACTGTTTATTCTATTTATAAGTTGAGAATTTGAAAAATCACCATCATTTCCAAATGGAACTTCCCTTAACAAAAAATATCTAATTTGATCAATGCCATATTTATCAACTAATTGAAAAGGATCAATTACATTACCTAAAGATTTAGATATTTTATTTCCTTCATTGGTCCACCAACCATGAGCAAAGACTTTTTTTGGTAAAGGTAAATCTGCAGCCATGAGAAATGCAGGCCAGTAAACTGCATGAAATCTAATAATATCTTTCCCAACCATATGTATATCAGCAGGCCAAAATTTTTTAAAAACTTCATCATTTTTTTCATTTGAATACTCACAAGCAGATAAATAGTTTGTAAGAGCATCCAACCAAACATACATAATATGATTTTTATCGTTTGGAACTTTCACTCCCCAAGAAAAACTAGTCCTACTAATTGACAAATCTTTTAAACCACTTTTCACAAAGCTTATAACTTCATTTCTTCTTGATTTGGGAGATATGAAATCTTTATTATTTTCATAAAATTCAAGAAGTTTATTTTCCCATTTTGATAGATTAAAAAAATAAGATGGCTCTTCAACCCATTCAACAGGTGCACCAGACGGAGCTTTCCCATCCACAATTTCAGACTCTAAAAAAAAAGCTTCATCTCGAACCGCGTACCAACCAGAATATTTATCTAAGTAAATATTTCCATTACTGAGAAGTTTTTCCCAAATTTTTTGACATGATTTGATGTGTTTTTCTTCAGTTGTTCTTATAAATGAATCATTTGAAAAATTCATGCAATTAAGTAAATTTTTAAAATTTTCAGAGACCTTATCCACAAATTCTTTAGGATTAACTCCATTATTTTTTGCTGCTGTCTCAACTTTTTGTCCATGTTCATCTGTTCCAGTTAAGAAAAAAACTTCATATTCATCAAGACGCTTAAATCTAGCAATTACATCACATGCTAGCGTTGTATATGCATGGCCAATATGAGGGACGTCATTAACATAATAAATTGGTGTAGTAATATAATATGTTGATTTCATTTAATACCTTCTGAATAATGACTATATACCAGATAATTCTTTTAATGAGGCAATTAAAACATCTGATTTGTTTAAGTTTACTACATGAGCTAGGTGCATGTTTTTATTAATTTGAGAATGTAAATCTACAATCTGTTTAGTGTTATTATTATTTGAAATTTTTTGTATTAATTTTTTTTCCTTATCAAGGGTATAGTCAATGTAATTTTGATGTTCAATATAAAAAATAGTTTTTTGAATTAAATCATTAATTACCAAATCCATGACATTAATTAAAAAAATATTATCTTTTGCATTTAATGCTTCGACAATATTTTCTTTAAGGTTTAAATGTCCAGTAGAATTGATAAGATCATCCAATAAATTTTTATAAAAGACAAAAATATTATTTTTTATAATATTTTCTGCCATTCCAGGAGATCCAAAAGAGATATTATTTATAAATTGTAATTCCTCTTCTGATTTGTCTTTATATTCATCACATATAAATTTATTAAAGTCAGATTTACATAATGAATTTACATAGAAAAAAGCACATCTTGATTTTATTGTTTCTAGTAAATTGCCTGGATTATTTGAAATTATAAATAAATATGAGCTTTTTGGTAATTCTTCTATTGTTTTCAAAAGTAAATTCTGAGAATTTAGACTCAAATCTTCAATAGTGTCAATAATTCCAATCTTTATTCTTGAAATTGAATCTGTTTTGTTAAAAAAATTTTTAAATTTTCTAACATTCTCAATTGGTATAGTTTTACCAATTTTTTTTTCCTCGTCATTAAGGTAAAAAAAGTCTGGATGAGAATTATTGTCAAATAAATAAAAAGATTTTGTTGTTTTTAGTTGATCAAAATCTAAATTATTATCTTCAAAAAAATCTGAATTTATTTCTTTTTTAATTTCTAAGTTGCACAAAATAAATTTTGCTAATTTGAGTGCAAAATTTCTTTTACCTAACCCTTTTGGACCTCCAATTATAATAGTATTTATTTTTTTAGTGCATATAATTGCAAAAATTTCTTTTTGTAACTTTTGACTTAAAAAATATTTTTGATTTATTAGAGAGTTAATCATTTATAGTTAATAATTTTTTTACATAAGAGCTAATTTCATTTGAAATAAACTCTTTGGTATTATCTGCATTAATTTTAATGATACGATTTGGATCTCTTTTTTGTAAAGTATCAAACCCATTTAAAATTTTTTTATGATAATTTAATCCTAAATTCTCAAATCTGTTTTCAACAATGTTTTGTCTTTTTAGAGTTCTTTTTAGACCTTTTTGTGGGGACAAATACAAGAAAAAAGTTATGTCTGGATATAAATTGTAACAATATTTTTTGTGTAACTCTAACAAATCTCTTTCACTTACTTCTCCTACTGATCCTTGATATACAATTGTAGAATCTATAAATCTATCACACAAAACCACAGAGCCATTTTTAATTGCTGGTATTATAATTTTATTTACATGTTCGCGTCTAATCGCATTAAAAATCAATGATTCTGAAAAAGGATCCCATGCATTTTTATGGCCAGTTACTAGAAATTTTCTTAATTCTTCTGCTTCTTTGGTTCCACCAGGTTCTCTTGTGGACACAACATTAAATCTACTATTTATAAGATCTTTTTTTAATAAATCTATTTGTGTACTTTTTCCAACTCCCTCACCACCCTCAAATGAAATGAAAACACCTTTTCTTGAATTTAAAGTCTTATTAATTTGCAATAATGTCTCCATAAAGTAAAAACTTTAAAATAGATTTTACTCTAATCAAAGGTGACATTTTAGCTACATCCTCAGAAGAAATTAACTCTTCTTGAAAAGTTTGTTGTCCAGGTATATTAATGTAAATTTTTCCAAGAACAGATCCTTTTGTAATTGGGGCAGAAATGGGGTTCATCCATTCTAGCTTAATTTTTGTTTTATTTAATTCAAAAGGTGAAATAATTTTTTTGAAGGGTTTGCTAGCAATTAAATTAACTTTGTTTTTTTTTCCCAACCATACATCAGCCTCAACAAGACTTTTTTGATTACTAAATAAAGATAATAAAGTTGTCTCTCTAAATACTATGTTAAAGAGTCTTTTGCTTTCAAATCTCCTTTTTTTCTTACTATTTAATCCATTTATAACAATTGTAACCCTTCTATCATTTCTTTTTACTGAACCTATTAACCCATATCCAGACTCATTTGTATGCCCGGTTTTAAGACCATCCGCTCCGTTCATAGTATATAGTAATGGGTTTCTATTTGATTGTTTAATTTTGTTATATGTAAAGATTTTTTCTTTATATAAATTGTATAACTCAGGAAAATCATCAATTATTCTTTTTGTAAGCATAACTAGATCTCTAGAAGTTGTTTGCAAATCAGGATGAGGCCAGCCTGTGGAATTGGTAAAATATGTATCTTTCATACCTAATGTTTTAGCATATCTATTCATTTCTCTTGCAAAAGCTTCTTCATCACCAGAGACACCTTCGGCTAAAACAACAGCCGCATCATTTCCTGATTGAACAATCAAACCTAGTAACAAGTCTTTAATTGTAACGTTACTATTTAATTCTAAAAAAGATCTAGATCCACCCATTCTCCAAGCTTTATCTGATACTAAAAAAGTGTCTGACATATTTAAAGATTTATCTTTAATTCGATCAAATACTATATAAGAAGTCATGACTTTTGCCATTGATGCAGGTTTCATAAGCTGATCTGCATTTTTTTCAAACAACACTTCGTCAACTTCATGATCATAAATAATCACTTGTTTTGCAGGAGTTTGAATATCTAAAATTTTTGAAGAACTTTCTTTGATATTTACAAAACATAAAATAAGAAAAGTAGAAATTAGAATGGTTGGTAATTTATAAATATTTAACATTTAAAACCTCAAGAGACTTATTCTATAATTATTTTTGCACCCTGCATTCCTTTTTGTAACAACAAAGAATGTAATTGATCAACTTTTTCTACACTTAAAAACGGACCAGCTTTAACTTGGTATAGTATCTTATTCAATTTATAAATTTTATATATTTTTACTTTATCAATATAAGATACTTTTTTTTTCATTATTTCTGCATTTTTTTTTGAACTAAAAGAAGCTAATTTTATATAAATTTTATATTCTTTATTTAAATTTTTAAGATTATAGTTTATTTTTTTTGTTACAATTTTTTGATTTTTAGTGTCTTTAATTTTTACTGCTACTTTGTTAGGGATTGTAATATTGGGTAATTCTGTTTCTTTTAAATCATTTATTTCAGGAAAAGATCCTTTTTTAGCAAGTTTTTCTAAATAGAGGCTCTTCTCTCTTAAAATTTGCACCCTTACAAGACCTGTACCTTCTCTTTTTAAATCTAATATATCAGCTGCTTTTGATGATAAGTCTATAATTCTATCATTAACAAAAGGACCTCGGTCATTTATTCTAAGCACTATTGATTTATTATTTTTTAAATTAGTTACTTTTACTGCGCTAGGAAGAGGCAAAGTTTTATGAGCAGCTGTAAGGGCATATTGATTATATATTTCACCATTAGCAGTTAATTTACCATGAAACTTTGGTCCATACCATGATGCTATGCCTGTTTTATTGTAATAGAGATCTTTTTTTGGGTAATAATATTTGCCACCTACACTATATTTTTTACCAATTTTATAAATTGGTTTTTGTATTCTTTTTTTTTCTTCTTTTGGAATTAAATATTTTTTTCCTAAATTAGCAGCAACTTCTATACTTGAGGTGCAACCTTGGATAAGAATTAGAAAAGTAATAAAAAATATATTTCTAGAATTTTTAAAAAAATAAAATAATTTATTTGTTGTTGAATACATTTAATTATTTTCTTTTATAGAATCCGCTAACGTTCCGACTGCTATAGCAAAATAATTAGATCGGTTCCAATTTAAAAGAGAGTCAAAGTTTTTATAAGCTAAATAACCATATTTTTTATATCCATCAGGTATAATAAGCCTGGCTTTTACATTAACATTAGGTAAGTTATCTTTATTTGCTTTAAATATCCCCTTTGATGACCAATAACTTAACAAATTATATTTTTTTTCATCTGTTTTGCCATTGTAATTTCCAATGAAAACTTTTCTACCCCATGTTATTTGATTAGACCACCCTACTCTTTTTAAATAATTTGCTGCTGACGCAAAAACATCTGGTTTGGATGTCCATATGTTTTTAGATCCATCTTTATCCCAATCGGTAGCATAATTGATAAAGCTAGATGGCATAAATTGACACTGGCCCATAGCTCCAGCCCAGGAACCTGTCATTTTATTAATAGTAATATGACCTCCATTTACAATTTTCAATGCATTTATTAATTCTTTTTTGAAGTAATCATATCTTCTTCCATCATAAACTAAAGTAGTTAAAGCAGAAATAACAGAAAAGCCTCCAGTTAACCTTCCAAAATCAGTTTCAATACCCCACAAAGCTACTATAAATCGGGGTTGAACACCGTAATGTTTTGATATTTGAGCAAGTAATTTTTTATTTTTATTGTATTTTTGATTTGCTTTTTTAATTCTAGTTGGCGTTACTACTCTCTTAAGATACTGATCAAGAGTTAATTTAAATTCTGGTTGTGATTTATCAAGTTCGACAACTCTCTTGATAAATTTAGTTTTATTTTTAAATTCGTTTATTACTTTGCTAGAAATTCCTTTTTGTTTCGCCTCTTTCGATACTTGTTGAACAATTTCATTAAAATTAGCCTTTGCAAAACTTAAAATAGGAAATGAAAAAATGATGATTATGAATAATAAAAATTTAAAAAGATTTAAAAAATTCATAAATATATCCTTTAACAAAATATAATAATTAATAACTTATATTTTAAAAAGTTAAAAACTAATAATTGAAAAACTGACTATTAATCACAATAGCATATTTAAAAAAATAATAACTTGCCTTCATTAATAACCTAGTTTAAAAAACGAATTTATGGATGGGTGACTGAGCGGTTGAAAGTACCGGTCTTGAAAACCGGCGAAGGTGAAAGCCTTCCGTGGGTTCGAATCCCACCCCATCCGCCATATACCTAAATCTTGCATAATTAGAAATTAAAAATTGTAATCTTTATAAATCTAATTTGAAACTTTTATGTGTACTTAAAAAGCCAAGTTTTTTATAAAAATTTATTGCTTTTTTTCTTTTCTTATTACTTGTTAATTGAATTAATCCACATTTGTTTATTTTTGCAATCTCAATACCTTTATTAATCAATTTTGATCCATAACCTTTATCTCTATATTCTTTTTTAATTCTGACTGATTCAATTTGGCAGCTTGTTATGCCTTGCATTGATAGACCTGGAATAAAAGTTAGTTGCATCATGCCGTTGATTTGATCATTTAAAATCATTATGAAAATTTCATTGTTTGAATCTTTGATAATTTTTGTAAATGCTTTTTTATACTTGTTTATGGATATGTTTCTTAAGTTCTCCCTTTCTTTTCCGAGATCATCTTCAATTAGAAGATATATTAAATCTTTAAGGTTTTTTAATTTTGCTTTTTCAATTATTAAATTTGACAAGACCTATATTCATTTCTTATTAAGCATAATTTATTTTATTGATTAAATAAATTTCTACAAAATTTACCAATACTTATTATTGCATCTTCTGCTTCTTTTAATATGTGTGCATTACTATGCCATCCATGAAACATATCTTCCCAAATTTCAAGTTTTGCATTTACATTTGCTTTTTTTGCTTTCTCATAAAAACGCTTACTGTCATCCAACATCGTCTCAGCAGAACCAACTTGAATTAACATATCTGGCAATCCAGACAATTCACCAATAATGGGAGATGCTAAATGAGACATATTATTCGAGTCAGGAAAATATAGCTTTGCAAATCTATCAAGATATTTTTTGCTTATTATAGGGTCAATGTTTTCATTTGTTACCATTGTTTTTCCTGACTGAGTCAGATCAGTCCATGGGCTTAGAGCTACAGCTCCTAATGGTTGAGAAAAATTATTTTCTTTAATTTTTAATAATAATGCTAAACATAACCCACCACCTGCAGATTGTCCGCTAACAATTATGTGTTCAGGGCTTATTCCTTCATTAATAAGCCATTCATAAGCAGAATATGTATCATCTATTGCTGCTGGGAAAGGATGCTCTGGAGCTAATCTGTAGTTGATTGATAAACATTTAACTTTTGCTTCTGCAGAAACTCTTGCTACTGTTGCTCTTGTAGCAGCTACTGATCCCCTATAATAACCACCACCATGCATGAACATGAATATCTTATTTTTATTTACCTCCCCACATGTGATCCATTCTGCATTAACATTTCCAGCAACTACATTTTTGAACTTTATATTTTTAGGAAGTGGGATCAAAGTTCCAGCAGTTTCTGTTTCTTTTCGAAGTTGATTGACAGTTTTATTTTCTATGTATGGGTTTTTTCTTTTTGCATCTATAATATTTTTGAGTATTTTTTTGTTATCCATTTTGGAATTGCCTCATAATAATTTATTATTTAATTGGTAAATTAAAAACTAAACCCTCTTGCAGAAACAGGCCATAAATCGATCACTTTTGTGTCTTTAACAACCACATACCAATCATGTAAATTACAAGTTGGATCGCAATGCCCAGGAATTAAACGAATTTTATCATTAATCTTAAGTATATTGTAAGGGTCAGCTATTATTCCATGCTCATCAGAACATTTTATATATTCTAACTCAGAATTTATTGTTTTTGGCAAGCCACTATCAACTGCTATTGATTTTAACCCTGCATCTACTACAGCATGTTTTTGTAATGCTTTTGACATTACTCCAGTAAGAATGAATAAAGAATTTTCAAAATTATTAGAGTTATTTAATTTTCTGTCATGTTTTAAAGATGAATAATGAGCATCCATAAAAGCATATGAGCCAACTTGTATTTCATCATATACTTCTTCATTTACTTCTAAATCAAAACAACCGGTTCCCACACCTGTAATAAATGGTGAATGTTTTATGAAAGTATCTTTTAATTCTCTAATTTTATTGCATGTATTTTTGACTTGTATTTGTCTTGTTTTATGATCTTCAATATGCTGAATAGAACCATTATAAGCTTGAAAGCCAATAAAATTTAAGTTGGCCATCTTTTTAATCATTTTAATCAGTTCATTTATTTCGTTAAATGATTTTACACCACATCTATTAGCACCACAATCGTATTCAATATAAATATCAATTATTGAATTATTTCTTTCTACTGCTTTTTGGATGTTAATGATATTTTCTTCATTATCCACACAACAAGCTATCTTCAATTCTTTAGAAACTATTTTAGCTAGTCTTTCTAATTTAAATGCATCAGTTATTTGATTGGTTATTAAAATATCTTTTATACCAGCTCTAACAAATATCTCTGCTTCACTGAGTTTTTGGCAACAAATTCCATGTGCTCCACCGTTATCAATTTGGTATTTAGCGACATCGACTGATTTATGCATTTTAGCATGTGGTCTCAACTTTACATTATTGTTAAGAACAAATTCTTTCATTTTTAATATATTGTTCTCAAAAATTTTATAATCAATAATCAGTGAAGGAGTTTGAATTTCATCAACATCCATTCCTACTTTAGCAGGAATATTAAATCCCACCTCAAATGACTCTAAATTCATAAAAAACCTATATTAAATATTTATAATATCAGTATAGTTGAATTATTAATCTTATGTATATATTATTATTTATTTAACAAAGTTTGGATTTAAAATGAAATTTTTACACACCATGATTAGAGTTACAAATATTGAAGAATCTATAGACTTTTATTGCAATAAGCTTGGTCTTGTTGAGATTAGAAGAAAAGAAGTTCCAGAAGGAAAATTTACACTTATCTTTTTAGCCGCGCCAGAAGATGAAGATAATGCAATAAAAACTAGATCACCTGAAATAGAATTAACCTATAATTGGGACCCAGAAGAGTATGGAAGTGGTAGAAATTTTGGTCATCTTGCTCTTTCTGTTAAAAATATATATGAAACATGCCAGAAATTAATGGATGCTGGAGTAACTATCAATAGACCTCCTAGAGAAGGAAGAATGGCATTTATAAAATCACCAGATAATATTTCAATAGAATTACTTCAGCAAGGTGACAACCTTGAAGTAAAAGAGCCTTGGTCAAGCATGAAAAATATTGGTTCGTGGTAGTTTCTATAATTGTTAAGTTTAATACTTCTTATTTTCAAAATTGATCTTTAAAAAAACATATATGTGAGTTTTATTATGTATAAAAATATAATTTTAATTGGTGTTTTGTTGTTTTTATCTAATTGTAATCAGCATTCAAATGTCAGTCAGCATAATTTAAATAGTAGTAGTTTTACTTACCAAGAAAAACCATTTGAGATTAAATGGAAAATTGAAAAAAAATCAATTACAAATATACCTATAGAAGTTCAAAAAAAAGTTAAAAATATTTGCAAAAAATATAATAGGTTTGTTTTATTTAAAATAAAAACTTTTGAAGATGATACGGTATTAGGTACGTTTGATTGTAGACCTTAATTAAGATTTTAAATCCTCTAACTCATCTATAAACGTTAAGACATTTTCAATTTTTTCTTCTTTGCTTTTTAATTGTTTTTCCATAAAAAGTTTTTGGTCTGGTCTAACTTTTATTTGTCCAGATGATTTTTTAATCCAATCTAATAACTTGTCTGTATTTTTGAAAAAATTATTTTTAAATCCTAATAAAATACCTTTAGGTCCTGCATCTATAAAACTAATATTATTTTTTAAACACTTATTTTTAATTATTAATGTTTGAAGCAGATTATTTACTTCTAAAGGAGGAGGTCCAAACCTATCAAATAATTCTTCATTAAACTCATTTATCTCATCACTGCTTCTTAAGTCACCTGCTTTTCTGTACAGTGCCATTCTAGTTGATAGATCATAAACATAAGTATCTGGAATGAGCACTGCTAAGCCTAATGAAATTGAAGGAGACCAAACTTCTTCTAATGGTGCTTCTTTATTTTTATAAGAATATACAGCATCCTTAAGCATATCTTGATACAACTCAACTCCTACTTCTTTAATTTGGCCTGATTGTTCATCGCCGAGCAAATTTCCAGCTCCTCTTATATCCATGTCATAGCTAGCAAGTGAAAAACCAGCTCCTAGATTATCAAGGGTTTTAATTACATCTAGTCTTTGTTGAGAGTTTTTATTTAAAACTTTACCTGCCTCGACTGTGAAATAAGCATATGCTCTTTTTTTCCCTCGTCCAATTCGTCCTCTTAATTGGTAAAGTTGAGAAAGTCCAAACATGTCAGATTTATAAATTATCATTGTATTTGCGTTAGGAATATCTATTCCGGATTCAATAATGTTAGTAGAAATTAATACATCTGATTTACCATCTGCAAATGAATTAATTGAACTATCTAATTCATCTATCTTCATTTGACCATGAGCAACTTTTATCGATAAATTAGGTGCCATTTTTTTAACTTTTTCATACAAACCATCTATATCTTTTATCCTTGGGCAAACAATAAAAGATTGCCCTCCTCTATTTTTTTCACGGTTTAAAGCGTCTAATAAAACAACTTTATCCCATTCAAAAACAAAAGTACGAATTGACAACCTGTCAACAGGTGGGGTGCTAATCAAACTCAATTGTTTTAGTCCAGACAGAGATAATTGAAGCGTTCTAGGAATTGGTGTTGCAGTGAGGGTTAACACATGAATATTGCCTTGTAATTCTTTTATTTTTTCTTTTTGAGCAACTCCAAAATGTTGCTCTTCGTCAACAATTAATAGACCTAAATTGTTGAAATCAATATCATTAGAAAGTAAAGCATGTGTTCCAACTACAATATTTATTTCACCAGATTTAAGATTATTTTTAATAATTTTTCTTTTGCTTGTCATAGTCATTCTGGATAATGATGAAACTTTTATTGATGAATTTTTGAATCTTTCATAAAAACTATTATAATGTTGTTTTACTAGAATTGTAGTTGGGGCTACTAATGCAACCTGATAACCAGCGTTTGCTACAATAAAAGAAGCTCTCAATGCTACTTCAGTTTTTCCAAAACCAACATCACCACAAATAAGCCTATCCATAAGTTTTCCTGCTTCAAGATCAGATATAACATCTTTGATTGCTAAATCTTGGTCATCAGTAAGTTGAAAAGGAAAATCATTAGAAAATTTATCGTAATCATCTGTAATTGATAATTTTTCTGTATTAATGATTTCTCTTTGTGCAGCAACTCTTATTAATTTTTCAGCCATATCTCTAATTCTTTTTTTGACATTTGCTTTTCTATTCTGCCAATTGGATGCGCCTAACTTGTCTAAGTTTCTAATAATACCTGAATCACCAACACGGCTTAATAAATTCATATTCTCTACAGGAAGAAATAACTTATCGCCATCTTGGTATAATAATTTTAAACAATCATGATCTATTCCATTTGTTGATATTTTTAATAATCCATCATACAAACCAATCCCATGATCAATGTGAGCTACCAAGTCACCAACATTTATTGAGTTTACATCTTTAAGAAAATTTTCAGTTTTCCTTCTCCATGATTTTCTTTTATTTTCTGGAAAGCCAAAAATATCTCTCGTGAATATAATAATATGATTGTTTAATTCAAAACTCTCCAGGTATGGAGAATATGAAAAATTAAAATTTGACAAATTTTCACTGTTAACAAGCTTTTTGATATCAATTAATTCAAATAAAATTTTATTTTTATTTAAATCTTCTTCAAAAAAACTGACTAAATTATTAATCTTAGTTTCATCTTCTGTAATAATTGTAATAATTTTATTATTATTATTAAATTCATTTATACAAAATTGCACAAAGTTACTGATTTTATTAATTTTTTCTGAGTTTATAAAATTAGGAATTATTAAAGGTTTAGAAGAAATATTTATTTCATTTTGATTAGTGCTACTAGGCTTGTCATATTCATTTAATTGAATAACATTAAATTTTTTAATATTATCTAAAATATTATTTTTTGTAATATATAATTCTTCAATCTCGAAAGCATTATAATCAGTGTTTTCATCTTTTCTTTCATTACCAAAATGATTTATTTCCAATTCTCGTTCTTTAATTAGATTTTCAAAATTCTTTGTAAGCAAACATATGATTCCTTGCTCGAGTGGTAAATAATCAAAAATTGAATTTAATTGTTTTTCATGAAATAAAGGTAAAAAATGTTCTATACCGTTAAACTTCATACCAGCAGATATGTTTTCATAAAATAAACTATTTATACTAGCAGCCCCGTTTTTACTCCTAAATCTTTTTCTGAAATTCTCTATGTTTTTTTCATTCAATATAAATTCATTTGATGTATAAATATTAAAATCATTTATTTTATCCTTAGATCTTTGTGTAAGAGGATCCATTGTTTTGATTGTTTCAATATTATCACCTATAAAGTCAATTCTAAATGCAGTTTGGTAACCAACAGGAAAAACGTCTAATATACTTCCTCGAATACTAAATTCACCAAACTCTCTTACTGTTTGTACCCTTTTATATCCTGAGTTATTTAAGAACTCGATAATTAATTGAAATTTATAATCTGAAGATAAATTTAAATTTATAAAATGATTTAAAAAAAAATCTTTAGGCGCTGTTTTGTTAAATAAAGCATTAATAGTAGTTAAAATAACGTTTTTGCTTTTATTCTCATTTTTATTTTTTTTAAAAAAACAAAGATCTGTATATGATTTTACACGCTCTCCAATTAAATTGAGATTTGGTGATGAGATATCATAAGGTAAACAATCCCATGCTGGGATTTTGTATATGTTTATTTCTTTGAAATTCGAATATAAAAAATTATAAACATTAGAGAGTTCTAAATCATTTTTTGCTACGTAAAATATATTTTGATTTTGAGATAGAGAAGAAATTAAGAAAGGTATTAAGCTATCTCGAATTCCATTTATTTCTCTTATTTTATTTAAATCTTTATTAAAATTAAACAATTTAATAACCTTTAAATTCTTTTATAAGGTCAATTAGAAAGTTTTCTTTAGAAGATTTGGATTTTTCAATATCTATAGATAAACGCCAAATTCTAGGATCTCCTGAATTAAGAAGAGCTTGATATGCTAATAAGTTTTCATCATCGAGATATTTTAAATGATTTTCTGCAAAATTACCTAACAAAATATCAGTTTCACGAGTACCAGTATATTTAGATCTATAAATTAATTTTTTTATAAAAACATTTCTATTATTCAATTTTTTCTCGTTTTATTAATATTTTTTGTTATTGTTTATTATAAATAAAGGTTTTTGATTTCTTGTCTAATGTAATTATTAAAAGACCAAAAGAGATTTTTGAATTATTCTCATCACTTGGAAATTTAAGTGGTGTTGGTGAAAAAAAATTAAACCTTCTAGAAAAAAAAATTGGTCCATATTTAATAAATCTTTTATTTTATTTGCCACACAAGTCTATTAATAGATTCCAAAATATATCTTTAAAAGAAGTAAATCATGGTGACATATTAACTTGTGAAGTAGAGGTTGTGGAAATAAATATACCTCCCTTTAATTTTAGAAAAAAAAATAATATGTCTAGGATAATAACCTTTGGCCTCAATAACGAAAAAAATGTTAGATTAGACATTGTTTACTTTGGGCAAAATACACAATATTTAAAAAACATTTACAAGGTCGGAAATAGAGTTTTTGTAAGTGGAAAATTTGAGAACTTTAATGGTCTTGGACAGATTGCTCATCCTGACTATGTTGTAAAAGCAATCGAGAAAAAATTAATACCATTCTTTCAACCAATTTATCCTTTATTTTTTGGAATAAATCAAAAATTCATATCAAAAATTATCAATCAAGGTATAAAGAAAATACCAACAATGCCTGAATGGTTAAATAAAGATATACTGATAAAATACAAATTCCCAAATTGGCATACTTGTATATCTAGAATACATAATCCAGAAAACAATGATGACTTAAACTTAAATAGTATTTTTAGAAAACGACTTGCTCTAGATGAATTAATAGCAAATCAGATTTCTATGTTACTAATAAAAAATAAAATTTCTAAAATTAAAGAAATTAAACAATGTTATAGCAACTCAGAATTAATTGAAAATTTTTATTCGAATTTACCATTTGAGTTAACTGGCAATCAAATAAAAGTTATAAATGAGATAAAAGAGGACATTCATAGCAATAAAACTATGGTTAGAATGCTTCAGGGTGATGTTGGATCCGGTAAAACAATTGTTGCTGTAATTTCTATACTCAACGCAATATTAGACGGATCTCAAGCAGTATTAATGGTTCCAACGGAAATTCTTGCAATTCAACATTTTAATACAATTAAAGAGTTACTTATACCACTAAAAATTGAACCAACTCTTCTATTAGGAGAAAGCAGATCTGTTTATGATAACAAAACTAGATCTAACATAATTAAACAAATAGAAGACGGTGAAATTAAAATTATAATTGGAACTCACGCATTAATTTCAAAAAAAGTAATTTATAATAACCTATCTTTAGCTGTTATTGACGAACAGCATAGGTTTGGCGTTAAACAAAGAGTTGAAATAACAGAAAAAGGTAATAACGTTAATGTACTAGTTATGACAGCAACGCCTATACCTAGATCTCTCGCACTGACTGCTTATGGTGATATGGATATTTCTGTTTTAAGTGAAAAACCTATTGGTAGAAAATCAATTAATACATATGTTTTGTCACAAACTAAAATAGCAGAAGTATTATCTTCTATTGAAAGAGCAATTAAAGCTGGAGCATTAGTATATTGGGTTTGTCCTCTAATTGAAGATTCTGAGAATTCAGATCTGATTGCTGTTAACGAAAGATATAATTTTTTAAAAAATAATTTTAAAAACATTAATGTTTCATTAATTCATGGAAAACAAAATCAGATTGAGAGAGAAACATCAATGAATGAGTTTAAATCTGGTGAAAGTAAAATTCTAGTTGCCACTACGGTAATTGAAGTTGGAGTAGATGTTCCTGAAGCTACTATAATGGTAATTGAATGCGCAGAAAGATTTGGGTTAGCTCAAATACATCAATTAAGAGGAAGAGTCGGAAGAAGTAATAAAGAATCCTCATGCATATTGTTATATAATTCTAATTTAAGCTCAATTGCTCATTCAAGGTTAAAAATCTTAAAGGAAAATGATGATGGATTTAAAATTTCTGAACATGATTTAGAATTACGTGGACCAGGAGAAATTCTTGGAAGCAAACAATCTGGCAATCTTGAATTTAAGTTTGTAGATTTGCATATCCACAACCAAATGATTCCCGTTGCAAGAGACGAAGCAAGGAAAATGCTGGAAAATGAGAATGATAAAGAAAAAATTAATGTTCTTTTGTCTATTTTCGAAAATAATGATGCTATCAGATTATTAAAAGGTGGTTGATCATTATTTAATTTTTTTAGTTTTCATTTTTGGAGTAACTATGCCTCCAGAAATTACCATTTTTACAGCATCTTCAACTTTCATTTTCATATATATTAAATCCTTCTTGGGGACAAATAAAAGAAATCCACTTGTTGGGTTAGGAGTGGTAGGTATAAAAACATTAATTAAGGTTTCATCGTTTAAGGTCTGAACTTCTCCTTTTGTCTCTCCTGTAACAAACCCAATAACCCAAATTTGTTTCCTTGGATATTCAACTAAAACAACCTCTCTAAAACTGTCAGAGTTAGTAGACATAACTGTTTCCATAATTTGCTTAATTGCACTGTATATACTTCTAACAACAGGCATTTTATCAAGCACCCTTTCCCCAGCTTTAAGCAAAGTTCTGCCAATAAATCCAGGAGTTATTGCTCCGATAAAAGTAATAACCACAATACTTATAATTAGCCCTATTCCAGGTATTTGGTGTGGTAACTGTTTAGTGAAATCTAAACTATTAGGCAATAAACCGGCAACTTGAGTATCTATAAAAGTAATTATGATCCAAGTAACGTAGATTGTTATTAAAATCGGAGATGTGACTAAAATGCCCGCAAGAAAATATCTTCTAAATCTTGCAAACAAACCAATTTTTTCTTCAGACATTTTAACTCCTGATGGTATAAGTATAATAGATTATATAAATAGATACTCAAAACCAATAAGAAAAGATTTAAAAATGAAAAAATTATCTGATGAAAAATTAAGTGAGTTAAACAAGCTAGAATCTATTTCAAAAATAAGAAAAGTAATTAAGATATTAAGAGATCCAATTAATGGTTGTCCTTGGGACTTAAAACAAGATTACAATTCATTAGCTCCCTATTCTATTGAAGAAGCTTACGAACTTGTAGATGCCATAGAAAACAATGATATCGAAGAGATAAAAAAAGAGTTGGGAGATTTATTATTACAAGTTATTTTAATTTCACAAGTGGCCGATGATAAAGGAGATTTTGATTTCGATGATGTGGCGAATGAGATATCTAAAAAAATAATCAGAAGACATCCGCAAATATTTGATAAAAATTACAATGAAAATGATCTTCCTCATGAATCATGGGAAAAAATTAAAAAATTAGAAAAAAATAAAATTACAAATGTCAAAAATACATTAGACCAAGTTGAAAAAAATATTCCAACGTTACTAAGATCTCTTAAAATACAAAAAAAAGCTGCATCATTGAATTTTGATTGGGAAAATGAAACTCAAGTTTTGAATAAAATTGATGAAGAAATTCATGAATTGAAAGATGCACTCAAGGTGAATAACAAAAAAATGATTGAAGAAGAATTAGGTGATTTATTTTTTACTATTATTAGTTTATCACGACATTTAAATTTAGATCCAGAGCATATCATAAGAAAAGCTAATAAAAAATTTACTACCAGATTTAATGAAATGGAAAACTTTATTGAAGACAATAAACTAAAATGGCATAATTTAAAAAAACAGGATTTTAAAAACCTTTGGAATCAAGTAAAAAATAATCAATGAGGAATTAATGAGTAATAACATACCTAAAACTATTCTTATTACTGGTGCCACTTCAGGCTTTGGTAAAGCAACGGCAAAGCTATTTAATGAAAAAGGCTGGCAAACAATAATTACAGGTCGAAGAGCTGATCGTTTAGAGGAGCTTGCAAAGGAATTAGGTGAGAAATCATTACCACTTGCTTTTGATATAAGTGACAGGCGTGCAGTTAAGTCAGCCATACAAAATATTTCACCAAATTTTAATAATATAAGTGTATTATGTAATAATGCAGGATTAGCTCTTGGTTTAGAAGGCGCTGATAATGCCAACCTTGATGACTGGGATCAAATGATTGATACTAATATAAAAGGCTTAGTATATGCTACTCGAGCTATTTTACCAATGATGGTTGAAAACGGAGAAGGTCATATAATTAATTTAGGATCAGTCGCTGGCTCATACCCTTATCCTGGAGGAAATGTTTATGGAGGAACCAAAGCGTTCGTAAGTCAATTTTCTTTAAATTTAAGAGCTGATTTAGTCGGTAAAGGGATTAATGTAACATCAGTAGAACCGGGTTTAGCTGAAACAGAATTTTCTATTGTTAGGTTTAAAGGTGATAAAGAAAAGGCATCTCAGGTTTATCAAAATACAAGATCAATAAAGGCTGAAGATATTGCAGAAACAATTTATTGGGTGGCTACAAGACCTAAAAATATAAATATTAATAAAATTGAAATTATGGCTGGTGACCAAGCTTTTAACCCTTTTAATATTGTAAAAAATGGCTAATTTTTATATTTCCTGTAAGGATTATCATATGGAATGATCAAATTTCTAATATTATTCCAAGTTTGAACATTACTTGCAGCTAGGATTGATCCTTTAGATTTTATATTAAATTCACTTTTATTGGTTGCCATATAAACACAACCGCCAGCCTCTTTTGTTATCAAGTCCATAGGTGCATGGTCCCAGGGAGTAACCCTTCCATGAAAAATAAATTGAATTTCGTTTTTGGCCAACATAATTGTTTCGATACCTGCACTACCAATAAATAATCTATCTGTGCTAGTTTTTAAATTATGGAGAATAGATTGTCTGTAATTTTCAGGTATTCCTTTAGTTCCGCCAGATCCTTTTATTTTCAATATGTTAGATTGATTTATTGAAAGTCTAGTTGATATTTTATTATTTGTATCAACCAAAAAAGTACCATAGTTTTTAAATGCATATACAAATATATTTTTTAAAGGGTAATAAACGAATGTTGCAATAGGAATCATATAACTAACCAGTGAAATCATAGAACAAAAATTTTCTTTGCCATTAATATAATTCTTTGTTCCGTCTATTGGATCAACAACCCACAAAAGAGATTTATCCAAATATTTATCATATTGTTTATCTAAAAAAGCAGTTTCTTCACCTAATACATAACTAACATCTAAAAAACCTTTTAATTTTTTTGAGATAATTTCTTCACTTTCTTTATCTGCAATACTTACAAAATCATCATTTGATGTTTTTGTACTTATATCTTCAGATTTCAAATTTTTATAATAACGTAAAATAATATTTTTATTAACGTTAATTAATAAATTCATAATGTATTCTACAATATTATTCCTTGTTTTATTATTCTGAATTAAAATATCGTTCATAGTTATCAGATAGTATACAACTCAATTTCAGGAAAATGTAATTTGAATGAATTTAATTTGTCATTAGATATTTTGGCCTTAACTTTGTTGCCTACAAAATCTATATCACAAAATGTTTCATTATATACATGTGAATTTTTATACAACCAAGAAGAAATTTTGTAAGAGTTAATAGGTATATGAAAAAGCACCTTCGTGAATTTTTTTTCAGCTAAATTTTCGATGTAATTTTTTAAATCTTTCATGCCCTTGCGTGTTAAAGCAGAAGTTTTAACTAAATTTTTCTTGTATTTGATTTTTATATTACTCAAATCTGAATTTAAATCGTATTTATTAAAAACATTTATTATTTTTTTTTCTAAATCTTCTTCAGTAAAACCAATAGAAATTAATGTGTCAAAAACTAATTTTGCCTGGTTTTCTATATTAGGGTTTGATAAATCATGAACTAACAGTAAGTAATCAGCAGTAAAGAGTTCTTCTAAAGAAGATTTAAATGAATCAATTAACTCTGTAGGTAATGCTGATATGAAACCTACAGTGTCTGAAATTATAATCTTTTTATTATCAGACATTTTTATAGAACCCATTTTTGTATCTAATGTAGCAAATACCATATCTTTGACTAATATATCAGAAGATGTAAGACTATTAAAAATTGTTGATTTACCACTGTTGGTGTAACCAACTAAAGAAAAAATCAACGAAGAAACATTTTTTCTTAGTTTTCTTTGAACTTCTCTAGTTTGCGCCACCTTTGTAAGTGATTTTTTTAATTGTTTTATTTTTGAATTAATCATTCTTTTATCTAATTCTATTTGACTTTCACCAGGACCACCTATTTTACTTAAACCACCTCTTTGCCTTTCGAGATGTGTCCAAGATCTAACAAGTCTAGTTTTTTCAAAACTTAAATTAGCAAGTTCTACTTGTAATTTACCTTCTTTAGTTTTCGCTCTTAGACCAAAAATTTCTATAATAAGCTGAGTTCTATCAATGACTTTTTTTTGTAAAATTCTCTCTAGATTTCTTTGTTGAATAGGCGATAAAGAACAATCAAAAATTATTAAATCAACTAGGCTTAGATCAAAATAATTTTTAATTTCATTAGCAACATTATTATTTATTAATAATGAAGATTTTGGGATGTTAATATTAATTATTTTTTCAAAAACAATGGATGCATCTAATGCTGACACAAGACTTCTGGTTTCAGAGGAGCGAGAAATAAAATTTTTATGGTTAAAAATTTCGTTTTGAGAAAATTTATTATTTTTAAAAATAGGAAGAATTAAAAATGTTTTATAATTAACCATTAAAAAATACTAATTAAAATTCTTGAAATACAAATTTCTTAATTCAATTGATGTTTTGCCAATTAAACCATTACCGATTTTATTATTGTCAATTTCAATAATTGGCGTCACAAACGAAGAAGCGCTAGTTAAAAACACTTCCCGAGAATTAAACATTTCGTCTTTTGTGAATTTTTTTTCTAACATTTTAAAATTATTATTTTTTGCAAATTGAGAAATAGTTTTTCTAGTGATTCCAGACAAAATTTTTCCATCAATTTCACGAGTTAAAATTTCATTATTCTTATTTATTATCCAAATATTTGAACTAGATCCCTCAGTTACATAACCTTCATGATCAATAAAAATTCCTTCATAAGCATTTTTTTTATTAGCATAAGTTTTAGCCAAAACATTTGGTAATAATTGAGTTGTCTTAATATCCGGCCTAGACCACCTATTATCGACCATAGTAATTGCTTTTACACCTTTAATATCGTCAGAAATATTATTTTTTTTCTTTGAAATAATCATTGTTAAAACAGGTTTGGATTTAAGACCAAAATAACTGTGATTTCTATCAGCCACACCTCTTGAAACCTGAATATAAATACTACCAAAATTAACTCTATTTAATCTAAATAGATTTTTTATAATTATCTTAAGCTGTTGAGCTGATAAATGAAATTTAATATTTATCAATTTTAGTGAGTTAAATAACCGATTTATATGCCCGTCATAATCATAAAAAATACCGTTATTATAAAATATTACTTCGTAAACAGCATCACCAAAATGATAACCCCTATCATTTATATTGATCTTAGCTTCTTGAATATTGCAATATAAGCCATTTACATAAGATATATTAGCCATTAAAAAAAATCCAAATTAACAGAAAGTAATTCTTCTACTTTTTTCATTGATTTTACTGGAACAAACATAACTACTATGTCTCCTGCCTCAATAATTGTGTCTCCCCTAGGAGATACAATACTTTCATCATTTTTAACAACCGCACCTAATGATACATCATTTGGCAATTTAATATCTTTGAGAGGCTTTCCTATAATTGATGAAGATTTAAGAGCTTCAAAGGATATAACTTCACCAAATTCTTCAATTATAGAATGTACATGTTCTATTTGACCACTTCTAACTTCTTGTAGAATTGATGATGCAGTTAAGTTAGGAGGACTTACTACACCTTCCAGGTCCAATGAATTAAAAAGAGGAATAAATACAGGTAAATTTATTAAAGCTACAGTATGTGATGCTCCAGATCTTTTAGATAATAATGAAGAAAGAATATTAACTTCGTCATTGTTAGTTGCTGCAATATAAGTTTCACCCTGCCCTAATCTTGCTTCCAATATTATTTCTGGATCTAGAGAATCTCCAGAAATTATAGTTGCATATTCTAACATTTCCGCAGCATGCCTTGCCTTATCTTTGTTGATTTCTAGAATTGTAAGATTGGTTTCAGGAGATAATTTATGTATTTCTTCTGCAACCCTAATTCCAATGGCACCAGCTCCTGAAATAGTAACTTTCTCTGCAGTTGTTTCAATATGACCAAATGCACTTAAGGTTCTATTAATTTGATTAGTAGGACAAGCTAGGTAAACTCTGTCTCCAGCCAGTATTGTATCATCTCCACCTCTTGGGACAATTAATTTTGTTCCTCTAATTATTGCCATTACTGTAACACTTAGATCTGGAAATAAGTCAATTAAATTTCTTAATGGTGTGTCAAGTATTGGGCAATCTATCTTACAAGACACGCCCAACATAGTAACAAGCGATCTAGCAAACTCAGCAACATCAAAGGCTCCAGGGGTTCTCCATTGATTAACGATAGCATTTGCAACCTCATCCTCTGGTGATATTATTCTGTTAACACCTACATCTTTTAATAAATAATTTGAATATTTAGGATCAAGATATTCTTTTGATCTTATTCGTATTATCATTGCAGGGGTGCCAAAAATTGATTTTGCTACATGACAGGCTGCAATATTAATCTCGTCAGATTGAGTTACAGCTATAATAAGGTCTGTATCAACAATACCTGCATCTTCAAGTACATTTGGATAAGAAGCTAAACCTAATACTCCTTGAACATCATATAACTCTGTAATACGCTGAATCGCCTCAGAGTTTGAATCAATTACAGTAATATCAAACCCTTCATTAGATAAATGCTCAGTAATAGAAGTACCTACTCTTCCAGCACCACAAATTATAACTTTTTGTTTCATAAAATTTCCAAATTAATTTAATTAAAATTATTAATATCTATATCTAATTCTTTTAATTTTCTATGTAAAGCTGATCTATCCATACCAATAAATGTAGATGTCTTTGCTATATTTCCTTTAAATCTTTTTAATTGCTCTTTTAAATAATTTTTCTCAAAAATTTTTCTAGCTTCTTTTAGAGATAAACTTAATTGATTTGAAATTGGAGCATTTTCTTCTTTTTTATTATAACCTAATATCTCAGGTGGCAAATCTGAAGGGGAAATAATAAAATCTTTTTGCTTACCATACATTATATTCAACCATTCTAATATATTTTTTAGCTGCCTTACATTACCGGGCCAATCATAACTTTTTAATATAAGTAATGTTTCAGAAGCAAGTTTTAGTGTATTATTTCCGAAATCTTTTGCCAACAAATTTAAGAAATGAAAAATTAGATCTGCTATGTCTTCACCCCTTTTATTTAATGAGGGCACTTCAATTGGTGCAACAGAAAGTCTATAAAACAAATCTTCTCTTAGAGTGCCATTTTTAATAAATTCAGTTAAATTATTATTACTTGCTGAGATGATTCTAACATCAACATTAATTTTTTTATTAGAACCAATTTTATAAAAACTTTGATCTTGAATTGCTTGAACTAATTTTCCTTGAGTTTGAAGAGGCAAATCACATATCTCATCAAAAAAAAGTGTACCATTATTAGCTTGCTCAAAAAGACCTATATTTGATTGATTATTATCTCCATCATTTGTTGTGTCATTCCAGCCAAATAAAACTTGCTCCACTCTTTCTGGAGATAAAGTAGCACATGAAGCAATAATAAAAGGAAATGAAGTCCTGTTAGAATTCTTATGAATCCATCTTGCAATCAATTCTTTTCCTGATCCAGAGGGGCCAGTAATTAAAACCCTGCTATTAGTTGGAGCAATTTTATTTAAATTTTGTTTTATATTTTTAAAGACAGCTGAATTTCCAATTAAAGCCATCCGTTCATTTTCTTTTAACTCAAAATCAAGTACTTTTAACTTTAAATTTCTATCTATTAACGCCTTTTCTATTAATAATATCAAACGTTCAGCTTTAAATGGCTTTTCAATAAAATCAAAAGCTCCATTTTTTGCGGCTTTCATTGCTGTTTCAATGTTACCGTGGCCAGACATCATTATTACTGGGATTAAAGAATTATAATTTTGACTAAATGTCAGAAGTTTAAGTCCTGCGTTTGTATCATTATTCATCCATATATCAGTAATTAAAAGGTTTATATTTTTATTTTTCAGTATATCAACAGCCATGTCATAATTAGTAGCTATAATAGCATTGTAACCCTCATCTTTAAGAGTTTCAGCTACCATTTCACAAATATCTAATTCGTCATCTACAACAAGAATAGAAATTTTGTTTTTTATCATTTACTTTTTTCTTTTTTAAGTTTTGATATAAGAGGAAATTTTAAAGTTACAGACGTACCTTTAGTACCTTTTAATGGTTTGATTAATATTATTCCATTATGATCATCTATGATTTTTTTTGTGATTGCCAATCCTAAACCTGAATTGCCAACTTTTGTGGTATAATATGGTTCAAGTATTTTTGATATAATGGACTTATCAATACCAGTACCATTGTCACTTATAGTAATAGAAGCAAAATCATTTTCAATTCCAAAACAAATTGAGATATGTCCTTCTGGTATTTTATTTAATGTAATATTTTCGTATGAATTTTTTATTAAATTATTAAATGCTTGTCTTATTTGTTTTTCATCAGCCATTATGAGAGCTTTTTCAATAATTTTATCAATCTCAATGGTTACGTCATCAAATGATGAAATTAATGGTTTAATATAATCTGTTACAATCATACTAATATTAACTTCTTTTAATTTTGGAGAAGGCATTCTTGCGAAAGATGAAAATTCATTTACTAAGTGATGTATGTCATCAACTTGACGGGTGATCATATCTAAAGATTGTTCAAAAACTTTTTTATCAATTTTTTTGCCACTGTTTAGCTTATTTTTTAAGCGTTCGGCACTTAACCTTATTGGTGTAAGAGGGTTTTTAATTTCATGTGCTATTCTTCTTGCTATATCAGACCATGCTCCCATTTTTTGAGCAGCAATTAAACTAGTAACATCATCAAAAGTTAAGACATAACCTAAAATTATACTATCTGATTTTTGTATAACTAATCTTGTGATTAAATTTAGGACTTTATCATTTCTAACAATTTGTATTTTATCCTCTACAACGTTCATTTTTGATTTTAAAAGATTTTCAACTAAGTTTTTAAATTCAGGAACAACCTCCAAAATTGATTTACCATAATCTTCATTTATTGAAATATTTAACAACTCTGTTGCAGTAACATTTGGAAGATTTATCTTTAAATCTTTATCTAATCCGATTACACCAGAATACACACCTGAAAGAACAGACTCAGAAAACTTTCTTCTTTGGTCTAGTTGATCATTTGCATGCTCCAAATCAACTCTATTTGATTTTAAATCTGAAATCATTAAGTTAAATGCTTGAACTAACCTTTTAATTTCATTTACATTTATTTTTGATAAAACATTATTAGAAATTTTGTAATCTAAATTACCACCACCTACTTCTTCAGCACCCTTTATAAGAGAGCTTATAGGTTCCAATAGTCTATTGGCAATATTAAGCCCAATTATCAATGAAGTAAACAATAAGATCATTGTAATCAAAATAAAAATAACAATAAATGAAATTTTTATATCAAATTGTTTTAACTCAATCGATTGATAATCTGAAGCTGCGATTGATGTACTTTCTATTGCATTTAACACTTTTTGATCAACAAACCTTGTAATCAGCAAATAAGCATCTATAAATTGAGATAACTTTATAAATGCACGAATTTTGTTTGAATCATCTTCTTTAACGATGAAAATTTTGTCATCATTTGCTATTTCATAATACTTTTGAGGTATTTCTGTATAAGTATATTCAAAAACAAATTCAGAAAATGCTAAAACGTTACCTATAGAATCAATAATAACAGCTTCAGACAAATTATGTTGTCTAGTATATTTATTAAGAAAATTATTAAATTTATTTTTGTCAGAAGATAAAAAATTAGAATTTGTGTTAATTAAATTTACAAGTTCTAAAATTTCTCCTCTAATTGCACTTTGATGTTCATTCAAATATTGATTAGCCACCTCAACAGATTGGGAAATAGCAGTAGAAATTTTTTTATTAAACCATCCGCTTAACGCGCTATCAAAAATAAAAATTGAGAAAAAGGCTATTAACAATGTGGGCGTTAACGTAATAGCAGAAAATATAACAAGTATTTTTTTTTGAAGCTCCTGTCCTGCTTTTTTTAATTTTAAATTATTAAAAATATCTAAAAAATGTTTAAAAAAA